>NZ_JBEPMN010000012.1:0-60000 GCF_040545755.1 Aquamicrobium ahrensii | reverse complement strand
AGGCTGGACTTCGGTTCGGCTCGCCGCTGTGGTTTCCAAGTATCGTTATTAGGTAACTTACCCTGAATACATAGGGGTAAAGTGGCGAACGCGGGGAACTGAAACATCTAAGTACCCGTAGGAAAGGACATCAACAGAGACTCCGCTAGTAGTGGCGAGCGAACGCGGACCAGGCCAGTGGCTTATGTGAGACAAGCAGAACCTTCTGGAAAGGAGGGCCGTAGTGGGTGACAGCCCCGTATGCGTAATGCGAACATAAGTCCTTGAGTAGGGCGGGACACGTGAAATCCTGTCTGAACATGGGGAGACCACTCTCCAAGCCTAAGTACTCGTGCATGACCGATAGCGAACTAGTACCGTGAGGGAAAGGTGAAAAGCACCCCGACAAGGGGAGTGAAAGAGTACCTGAAACCGGTTGCCTACAAACAGTAGGAGCCCAAGGTTCGTCCTGGGTGACTACGTACCTTTTGTATAATGGGTCAGCGACTTAGTGTGTCGAGCAAGCTTAAGCCGGTAGGTGTAGGCGCAGCGAAAGCGAGTCTGAACAGGGCGTTCAGTTCGACGCATTAGACCCGAAACCGAGTGATCTAGCCATGAGCAGGTTGAAGGTAAGGTAACACTTACTGGAGGACCGAACCCATAACTGTTGCAATAGTTTGGGATGACTTGTGGCTAGGGGTGAAAGGCCAATCAAACTCGGAAATAGCTGGTTCTCCGCGAAATCTATTTAGGTAGAGCGTCGACCGAATACCCCCGGGGGTAGAGCACTGGATGGGCTATGGGGACTCACCGTCTTACTGATCCTAACCAAACTCCGAATACCGGGGAGTACTAGTCGGCAGACACACGGCGGGTGCTAACGTCCGTCGTGGAAAGGGAAACAACCCTGACCTACAGCTAAGGTCCCCAAGTTATGGCTAAGTGGGAAAGGATGTGAGGATCCCAAAACAACCAGGATGTTGGCTTAGAAGCAGCCATCATTTAAAGAAAGCGTAACAGCTCACTGGTCTAAATAAGGGTCTTTGCGCCGAAAATGTAACGGGGCTCAAGCCATACACCGAAGCTTAGGGTTCGTCGCAAGACGAGCGGTAGCGGAGCGTTCTGTAAGCTGATGAAGCCGCACCCGTGAGGGGCGGTGGAGGTATCAGAAGTGCGAATGCTGACATGAGTAACGTAAGGGGAGTGAGAGACTCCCCCGCCGAAAGTCCAAGGGTTCCTGCTTAAAGTTAATCTGAGCAGGGTTAGCCGGCCCCTAAGGCGAGGCCGAAAGGCGTAGTCGATGGGAATCACGTTAATATTCGTGAGCCTGGAGGTAGTGACGGATCGCGTGTATTGTCAGGTCTTATCGGATTGATCTGGCAGTGAAGCGGTCCCGGGAAATAGCTCCTCCTTATAGCCCGTACCCGAAACCGACACTGGTGGACTGGTAGAGTATACCAAGGCGCTTGAGAGAACTATGCTGAAGGAACTCGGCAAATTGCACGCGTAACTTCGGAAGAAGCGTGACCCTTTTGCGGGCAACCGTAAGAGGGTGGCACAGACCAGGGGGTAGCGACTGTTTATCAAAAACACAGGGCTCTGCGAAGCCGCAAGGCGACGTATAGGGTCTGACGCCTGCCCGGTGCCGGAAGGTTAAGAGGAGAGGTGCAAGCTTTGAATCGAAGCCCCGGTAAACGGCGGCCGTAACTATAACGGTCCTAAGGTAGCGAAATTCCTTGTCGGGTAAGTTCCGACCTGCACGAATGGCGTAACGACTTCCCCGCTGTCTCCAGCATAGACTCAGTGAAATTGAATTCCCCGTGAAGATGCGGGGTTCCTGCGGTTAGACGGAAAGACCCCGTGCACCTTTACTATAGCTTTACATTGGCATTCGTAGTGACATGTGTAGGATAGGTGGTAGGCTTTGAAGCCAGGGCGCCAGCCTTGGTGGAGCCACCCTTGAAATACCACCCTTATTACTATGGATGTCTAACCGCGGCCCGTTATCCGGGTCCGGGACAATGTATGGTGGGTAGTTTGACTGGGGCGGTCGCCTCCTAAAGAGTAACGGAGGCGCGCGATGGTGGGCTCAGAACGGTCGGAAATCGTTCGCTGAGTGCAATGGCATAAGCCTGCCTGACTGCGAGACTGACAAGTCGAGCAGAGACGAAAGTCGGTCATAGTGATCCGGTGGTCCCGCGTGGAAGGGCCATCGCTCAACGGATAAAAGGTACGCCGGGGATAACAGGCTGATGACCCCCAAGAGTCCATATCGACGGGGTTGTTTGGCACCTCGATGTCGACTCATCGCATCCTGGGGCTGGAGCAGGTCCCAAGGGTATGGCTGTTCGCCATTTAAAGCGGTACGTGAGTTGGGTTCAGAACGTCGTGAGACAGTTCGGTCCCTATCTGCCGTGGGTGTAGGAATATTGACAGGATCTGTCCCTAGTACGAGAGGACCGGGATGGACGTATCTCTGGTGGACCTGTTGTGGCGCCAGCCGCATAGCAGGGTAGCTATATACGGACGGGATAACCGCTGAAGGCATCTAAGCGGGAAACCCACCTGGAAACGAGTATTCCCTGAGAACCGTGGAAGACGACCACGTTGATAGGCCGGGTGTGGAAGAGCGGCAACGCTTGAAGCTTACCGGTACTAATAGTTCGATAGGCTTGATCGTTCTCATTCCTTATGTTCATCAAACCCAGCGCTAACGCATGAGCGGCCCTTCGGGCCTATGCTCCGCGAGAGCGCCGGAAAACCGGCGACGCGCAGTCGCGCTTGCGGGCCTTGCCCGAAGCGGCAGACCTCGCTCGCTAACAACATCAGCACAAAACAGCTTCTCAGATAACATGCGCTTTGCCGACCTGGTGGTCATGGCGGGGCGGCTGCACCCGTTCCCATTCCGAACACGGCCGTGAAACGCCCCTGCGCCGATGGTACTTCGTCTAAAGACGCGGGAGAGTAGGTCGCTGCCAGGTCTGCAAAACGCATGAAAATCTTCTCCAGATCACACAGAACAGAACAATTTACTGATTGAAACGCCGCCCTTTGGGGCGGCGTTTTGCGTTGTGGGCACGATCCGGTGGTTTCGCCCCCACCCTGCGGGGAAGTGAAGGCAAATCAATTTGCCATTTAACACCGAAACCGTGCGGCCCTTTGTTTGAGGCGTACGGGGTGACAGACCGGTGCTTATTTCCTACAGAGAAAGCTCACCAAGGGGAGCCCCGGCAAGGGGCTGAGAGACCGCTGGCGCCAGCAGCGCGGTGACCCTTCGAACCTGATCCGGATCATGCCGGCGAAGGGATGGCGATTGTCAATGCTGTCTTTCGTCGGTCTCCTTGCGAGGCCGCTCATGCCTGAAACCAGTTTGAACAAGCGGTCTCGCTGCCCTCCACGTAAGGACAGCAAGATGACAGAACGCCCCAGCGAAATGCTCCGGCTTGAAAGCGGGTCGCTCTGGATGAAAGCCATCGGGTGCAGTTTCGGTCGGGAATTGTTCGCGGGCGAAATGCCGACCGAACTGATGGTATCTTCCCACCTGGCGCAGGACCATCACTTTCCCGACAGCTCCCTGAGCCTGGTTCATGCCCAATGAATAGACCACCTGCGTACGGAACTGGATCGTACTGGCCCAGCCGAACCGGAAAACAGCCGGGATTTCTTTTGATGGCCGGCGAGGCTGGAACCGGCCTTTTTCAACGTAACTACCGGAAGGGAGAGTGAAGATGGACGTTTTCGAACGGTTGAAGTTGGCGGCGGAGGTCGACTGGAGGAGCTATGTCGAGCACAAATTCGTTCAGCAACTTGGGGAGGGCACGTTGCCGCAAGAAGCCTTCCGCGCCTATCTGGTGCAGGATTATCTGTTCTTGATCCAGTTCTCGCGCGCCTGGGCTCTGGCGGCGTACAAGAGCCGCACCATCCCTGAGATCAGAGCGGCGCAGGCGGGCCTGGCTGGCATACTCGACGAGACCGAGTTGCATGTGCGGCTGTGCGGGCGCTGGGGACTTTCGCCGGAACAGCTCCATTCAGTGCAGGAGCATCAGGCGACCGTAGCCTATACCCGTTTCGTGCTCGATTGCGGCGCTGCAGGTGATCTGCTCGACCTGCATGTCGCGCTCGCCCCTTGCGTCATCGGCTATGCCGAGATTGGTAAAGCGCTCGCTCCGCAGGGCGTCGAGGCGCTGGGGGACCATCCTTATCGCGAGTGGATCGGCGAATATGCAGGCGAAGCGTTCCAGCAACTCGCCATCGGTTCGCGCAAGCTGCTTGACGATCTGGCTGCGCGCTCGATGACGGAACGCCGCTTCGGCGAACTGGCCATTCTGTTCGGCAAGGCCGCGCGACTGGAAGCGGATTTCTGGCAAATGGGGCTGGATGCCGTCGCCGGATAGGGCAAAAAAGGCGACATTGGCGGACCGGAAATGTAGCCGTTTTTGATTGTTCCGACGCACGTCCAAAGTGTCAGAAGACCCTTGCGCCCCTGAATGGATGCGGAGCGCCATAATGAAGAAACCTCCCCGGCTGCACCCCGACCGGGGAGGTTTTCATGTTGGGTGCTTGTTCAAGCGATTCCGGCCCGCCTTTACAGGATGACCACCTTGGAGCCGGGGCGCACGCGCTGGTAAAGGTCGACGACATCCATGTTGAGCATGCGGATGCAGCCGGCCGACACGGCCTTGCCGATGCTGGTGGGCTGGGTTGTTCCGTGAATGCGGTAGTAAGTATCCTTGCCATCCTTGAACAGGTAGAGCGCCCGGGCGCCCAGCGGGTTGCCGGGGCCGCCTTCGACGCCGTTCTCATATTTCTTGTACTGCTCGGGAGCGCGGGCGATCATGGAGTCGGTGGGACGCCAGCGCGGCCACTCCTGCTTCCATGCGAGATCCGTCACGCCGCTGAAGCCGCGACCGGCTGCGCCAACACCAACGCCGTAGCGCAACGCCTTGCCGTTGGCCTGCACGAGATAAAGAAAACGGTTGGCCGGATCGACGACGATCGTGCCCGGCGCGTGGTCGCTCCGATAGTCGACCATCTGGCGGTGATATTTCTCCGGAATAGCCGACAGATCCTCATTTGGCAGCGGAAAGCGCTCATTCGGGCGCGGGCCAAGACGGGGCGGCGTAACCGGGGACCGGGCCTGTTCGATGGAGGCAGGCGTCACCGCGGGCGCAGGAGGCGTGGGCTGCAATCCCGGCGGCGTCGCTATCTCCGAAGAGGTGGTGGTGCAGGCAGCCAACCCCATGCAGGCAAGGAGCGCCAGTACCGTCAAAGCGCGTCGTGCCGGCCCGTCCGTTGCGTCGGTCATTGCCTGAAATCCTTCGTGTCAGTTGCTGTCGCGCTCACGCGCGTCGGAAATAACCTGCCTGAAGCCGGCCTCGTCGAGCGCGGAGGCGACGAGAAAGGGGCCGATCAGGAAAACCGGCGTGCCTGCAAGGCCGAGCGCGTCGGCCTGTGCGCCATGACGGCGCAACAGTGCGGTGATCTCGGCGTCTCTGGCCTTCATGTCGCGTTCCAGCCTGACCATGTCTACCCCTGCGCCAGCCACGGCCTTACGCATCTTGTCTTCCGGCACCCTGCCACCCTCGATGGTCATCATGGCATGATGAGCATCGCTGTACTTGCCCTGATAGTGGGCCGCCAGAGCCAGCTTCGCGCCGTAAATTGAGGCGGAGCTGAGGATCGGCCAGTCCTTGTAGACGAGGCGGACCTCGCCATCCTGTTTCACGGCCTTGTTCAGCGGTCCCATGGTCTTCTTGCAGAAAGGGCAGTTGTAGTCGAAGAAATAGACGATAGTGACATCGCCCCTGGCGTTGCCGGCTTGCGGGTCGGCCGGGTCGTTCAGGATCATCTCGGTGCTGAGGCCGTCTTCTTCGGAGGCCCGGGCGTCTGTGATCCAGCCGGGCGCGGCCGCCAGCGCAAGCAGACCCAGCGCTGCGCGTCGGCTGAGGGGCGCTGCGCCATAGGCTTCACGGGAACGGGTGTTTGCGAATTGCTGCATGATCCGCGGTGGGTTTGTCGACATGGCAGGCGGCCTCGATTTCAAATGATCGGGCCGACAGGGTTTCGTGGACCTTAAGGCAGGCTTAACCGCGAAAGAAAAGACCACGATAGCTTAAAAATTGCGGTGTTGCCGGCAGCGCACAGCTGCCGCTTGGGCAAGTGGCGGCATTTTCTTAAGTTTGCCTTAAGGCCCCGGCATGAGGCAATGAAGCTTTCGCGTCACCTGCCGGCAGGTGGCGCGGCGAACGGAGAAAAGTCCGATGCGTTCCCTGCGAACCCGACTCTTCGCAATATTGATTCTGATCACCGGGCTGGTGTGGCTGTCGGCCGTGGCATGGATATTCCTTTCCACCGGCGCGCAGCTTGAACGCGTGCTCGATGCGCGACTGATGGAAGCGGCGCGCATGGTGAACTCGATGGTCACAAGACGGGCGCTGGGCACAGGCGGAGAGATCGCGGTTCCCCGAATCGAGATGGAGCCGCATGAAGCCTATAACCGCCAGCTTTCCTGCCAGATCTGGTCGCTGGACGGCGCGCTGATCAGTCAGTCCGAAGGCGCACCGGAGGCCAGGCTGTCGGAGCATGCGGAAGGCTTCTCCAACACCGTCCTCAATGGCGAGACCTGGAGGGTCTATACGGTAGACAACCCGGAAGCGGGCGTGCGGGTCATGGTCGGCGATCGCGTCCATTTCCGTGATCATCTGGTCAACAGCGTCGTTTTCGGCTTGCTGTTGCCGGCGTTGCTCATCCTGCCGGTGCTGGCCGGTCTTATCTGGCTGAGCGTTGGGCGCGGGCTGACGCCGCTCAGCCGCATTGCCGGAGAACTGTCACTGCGGCCCGCATCCGATCTGCACCCCATCGAAGCCGACGGCGCGGTCAGTGAATTGCAGCCGGTGGTGAAGTCGCTCAACGCACTGTTCCGGCGCGTTTCGGAAGCACGCGAGCGAGAGCGGGACTTTATTGCCTACGCCGCTCACGAACTGCGCACACCTATGGCAGGGCTGAAGACACAGGCCCAGATCGCGCTTGCATCGGAAGAGCCCGCGATCCGGCAGAACGCGCTTTCCCAGATCGTGGTGGGCGTCGACCGGACAGGCCGGCTGGTGCGGCAGTTGCTGGATGTCGCATCGCTTGAAAGCGGTGCCGCTTCGGTAATGGAAGACCAGCTCAATGCGGGGCAGATACTGACATCCGTGGCCGACGACCTCACTGCCCATCAGGGCGGCGCAGTCCTTATCGATCCGGCTTTGCACGCCCTTCAGTTGAGCATGCCGGCGGAGCTTTTCCGGCTGGCTGCGCGCAACCTGATCGAAAACGCCTTGCACCACTCGCCCGAGGGGGGAAATGTCGCCTGCGGTTTTTCGGAAGCGGAGGGCGAAGTGGCCATCTGGATCGAGGATGAAGGGCCGGGTATTCCCAACGAAGAACTGGCGCGCGTGACGGAACGGTTCTTCCGGGGCCGCTTTCGCTCCGCCGTGGGAAGCGGGCTGGGTCTGAGCATTGTCGAAACGGCGCTGGTCCGCGCCGGTGCGAGACTGGAATTGCGCAACCGCAGGGAGGGCGGGCTGGCCGCAGGCATCGTCATTCCCGCGCGCAGCGCGCGGATGCTGGCGGCCGCTGCGTGATCCGGGGCATTGTCCGCTTCTCGCCGGATCGGGTCGCGCTCCAGCACGAACTGCCCCAAGCTTTATTCCTGCAATTTCCGGATACCCGTCAGCAGCGCCTCGCGCGAGATTTCTCCCATGTGGACAGCGCGTAGGCGTCCGTCCGCGCCGACGAACAGGGTCGCCGGCAGGCCGGGCGTGGTGTAATGGCGCGAGAAGCGACTGAGCCCGTCGAGCAGCACTGGATCAAGGCTCAGCCCCTCCCGTTCGAGATAGGACCGCACGGCTCCCTCGTTTTCACCCTGATTGACGAACAGGAAGGCCGCATCTTCGCTGGCTGCCGCGACATCGGCCATCATCGGCATTTCGCGCCGGCAGGGCGGGCACCATGACGCCCACAGATTGACGACCATCGGCTTGCCGGAACGCGCCGAAGGGGTGATCTCGTCGCCGTTAAGCGACGTGTAGGAACCGGGCGGTAGCGGGGTCGGCGGCACGCCAGCCGTAAGCTGGATGACCAGCGTGGCCATGAAGGCGGCGGCCGCCGCCGGAAATGGCGTCCAGATCAGCAGTTTAGGATGCCTCCGCAGATACAGCACTGTGATGACCGCCACGGCCGCGACGCCCGCCTTGATCATGAAACCGCCTTGCCAGACGGCCAGCACACGCCAGGGCTCGGCGGCGAAGCTGTCGAAATGGCGGGCTATATGGCCGATGCGGGCCGCTATCAGAAAGGCCAGCGCCGCGCGCCATGACCAGCCGGCGAAGCGCTTGTCGACGGTCCGGGCAAGAAGTTCGGCCCCGCCAAGGAACGTGGCTATGGCCAGCACCGCCGCGAGACGGTCAGGCGAAAACATCAACGGCCCGATGGTGAAGGCGTTCATTCGGACAGGTCCCTATTTCCCGGCCTGAATCGCTGAAGCCACCAGTGCATTGAGGTCGACCTCACCCACCAGTCGTGTGCGCTCGACCTCGGCCATGTCGGTTCCAAAGAAGATCATCGTCGGCGGGCCGATCACGGCGAGGTCGCGCATGAGCGATCGGTTGGCCTCGTTGAGCCGCGACAGATCGACCTTGATGCGGCGAAAGCCGGAGAGGCTCTCGGCGACCTGTGGGGCCGGCAGCACGTCGCGCTCGATGGCGGCGCAGGTCACGCACCAGTCGGCGGTGAAATAGACCAGCGTGGGATGCTTTTCGGAGGCGGCGGTGGTCAATACGCCTTCCAGTTCCGATACGGAGGAAACACCGGCGAAATCGGGCGTGGCGATTTGCGCGCTTCCTCGCGCAAGGTTGAAATGCGCCAGCGGGCGGGCCGGATCGCCGCCGCCGGATGCGGCTCCCACGCCGAGGATCAGCGCATACAGCGCCAATGCCAATCCAGCGCCCTTGCACAGGCGGCGGCCGGCCGTCGTATCGTCGCCCGGAGCGTCGAAAGCGCCGATGAAGACGGCGGCGGTTATGGCCAGAACGGCCCACAGCGCCAGCGTCACGGGCGGCGGCAGCAGGCGCGAGGCCATCCACACCGCCATTCCAAGCAGCATGAAGCCGAAGACATATTTCACATACTCCATCCAGCCGCCCGCTTTCGGCAGGGCGCGGCTGCCGAAAGCGCCGAAGGCGATCAGCGGCAGGCCTTGCCCAAGCCCCAGCGCAAACAAGGCGGCTGCGCCGAGCACGGCGTCGCCGCTCTGGGCGATGTAGAGGAGAGCGGCGGCCAGCGGAGCGGTGACGCAGGGACCGACGATCAGCGCCGAGGTGAAGCCGATGGCCGCCGCCCCGCCCAGGGAACCGCGCCGGCCGCCGCCGGCGCCTGCGATACGATTGATCCATGCGGATGGAAGCTGGATTTCGAACAGGCCGAACATGGACAGGGCGAGGATAAGGAAGATCGCTGCGACGGTGCCGACCGCATAGGGCGACTGCAGCGCGATCTGCAGGTTCTGGCCGGACCATGCGGCGGCGACGCCAAGCAAGCCGAAAGCCGCCGCCATGGCCAGCACATAGGCCAGCGACAGGGCAAAGCTACGGCGGGGCCCAAGCGATTCGCCTGAGCGGGCGAGCGTGGCGCTCAGGATCGGATACATGGGCAGAACGCACGGGGTGAAGGCGAGCAGAAGCCCGAAAATGAGGAAGCTGCCCACCACCCAAAGCGCGCCGCCATCGGCTAGCAGCGAGGCGACCAGCCCCCCCGAAGCCGCTTCCTGCGAGATTCTGAAACCGGAGGCCGGTGTTTCGGCTGACTGCGCTGGCGTTTGAGATGGTTGCGTCGCATCGGCAAACAGGCCGAAGCCTAAGCCAGCCGTCCTGATTTCCAGCGTGTCGAGGTTCACCCTGCGGGTCTCGGGCGGGTAGCAGATCGAATCTTTCTTGCAGCCTTGATAGGTGAGCAGGATTTCGGACGCCGAGCCTGCTGCAAGGCTTGCCTGCGCCTTGTCGTAATAGACTTCCGAGACGCCGAAATTCGGATCGTCTTCCCTGGTCCCCTCAGCCGTTTCCAGCGACACCGGCGTGTCCCCGTCGGCTGCTTTCGCCTCGATATGGTCACGGTAGAGATAATAGCCTTCGGCGATCTTCCATTCGAAAATGACGCCACCTTGCGGCGCGGGAACGGCTTTCAGGCGGAACGCCTCGTCGGCCTGAAGCAGGTCGGGCTGCTGCGCGGCGGCAGGCAAAAGACCGACAAGGAGCAGCAGGGCGCAGACGGCGGGCAGGATTTTTCTCAACGTGTCGTTCTCTTGCTGGCGCGCCGGTTCAGGCGGCAAAGGGCTTCAGGCGGGCGACAAGGTTTTCGGTGGGAAAGTTGCCGAGCGAGCGGGTGCCTTCATGTTCGCGTCCGCTGGCTGCATCGACTATGAAAACCGTGGGTGGGCCGTCCACCTTCAAATGCTGCAACAGGGCGCGGTTATCGGCAGTCATGACGGTGACGTCGATCCTGACAAGGCCGAAACTCCGCATCAGTTCCGCCACGCGCCTGTCGGGCAGGATCTTGCTGTCGATGACCTTGCAGAAGGCGCACCATTCCGCGCCGACATCGACAAGCGCCTTCGCCCTAGTTTGCGCCAGATCGGCAAGCGCGGCCCGATATTGGGGAACGCTTTCGACCAGATAGGTCGAGGCAGGCGAGGGGGTGGCGAAAACGCCCGCGCCCGCGAGCACGGGCAGGCCGAGCAGAAATGTGCGGCGGTTCACCGGTTGCGCGGCGAGGGTGGCCGGTTTCGGGCCCGCATCGTCAGGAAGGAACCTGTCCTGCATGGAACGTCTCTCCTTGCGCGCAGACGGAGTATGGGTCCGCGTTTGGCAATTCACTTCGTACGGGAATGCGGCTTGAAGCTTAAGTCAGGCTTAAAGCGTGACCTGACCGCGGTTCAGGGCTCCGGACCAAGCCGATAGCCAAGTCCGCGCACCGTCTCGATCAGTCCCGGTCCCAGCTTGGAGCGCAGGTGGTGAATGTGAACCTCCACCGTGTTGCTTTCCACCTCCTCCTGCCAGCCATAGAGCTTGTCTTCCAGTTGAGCCTTGGACAGGATCGCGCCCGGGCGGCTCATCAGCGCCTGAAGCAGGGTAAACTCGCGCCGCGACAAACGGATCTGCCGGCCGGCGCGTTCCGCAAGCTGGCTGGCGGGAAGAAGCGTGATGTCGCGCCAGCGCAGCTCGGCGCTGGCGCGCCCGTTGGAGCGGCGGGTGAGCGCGCGCAGCCGGGCCGCCACCTCATCCAAATCGAAGGGTTTGCCAAGATAGTCGTCGGCGCCGCTGTCGAGGCCATTGATGCGGTCGGCCACCGCATCGCGAGCGGTCAGCATGAGCACCGGCGTTTCGTCGCGGGTCCCGCGCAACGAATTGAGGATATCCAGTCCGGATCCGTCCGGCAGCATCAGGTCGAGGACGACTGCGTCATAGGTGTTTGTCTCCAGCGCCGCCATCGCGCTTTCGCAAGTGGCGACGGCGTCGGTGGTGAAGCCGGCGATGGCCAGTCCGACCTTCAGCCCATCACGCAAAATATCGTCGTCTTCAACGATGAGCAGCCGCATCTCATTGCATCCGGTTGAGCGCCCCGATTTACCCTATTGGCTTAAGCCAGCCTTAAGGAAAGGCCGGCGCGCCGCGCCGGCCTTCGTGTCTATGGTCAGTGTCCGCTATGGTCGTCGGCGTTGCCGTGGCTGCTGTGCTCGGGCTCGCCACCCATCGCATCGACCGCGAATTCGACGTCGATCTTGCCGGCCTTCTCGAAGGTCAGCGTGCCGAGGAAGCGCTCGCCCTTCTTCGGCTGCGTTTTCAGGCTCATGAACATGAGATGGTAGGAACCGGGCTTCAGCTCCACCTTTTCGCCAGGCGCGATTTCCAGCCCGTCGGGCAACTGGCGCATGGTCATGACGCCATCGTTGACGGCCATTTCATGGATTTCGCCCTTTTCCGAAATTTCCGAGGAAACGGCGATCAGCCTGTCGGCTTCCTCGCCATGGTTGGTGACGGTGAGGTAGCCGCCGGCCACCTTGGCGCCGGCGGGGGTCTCGCGCGACCAGGGATGGCCGATTTCAAGCTCGCCCAGCTTGTATTCATGTGCGGAAGCCGGCGTGGCGAGCAGGGCGAGCGGTAGCATTGCGCCAAGGGCGACGGCGGCGAAGCCGCGACGGGTGAGGATGGCGCGTGCGGGATTGTGCGTGTTGGACATGAACTGTCTCCAAAAAGAAGATGCGCAGCAGTAAAGGCGCGGAAAAATTCGTGGAATGCGGCGACCGGCGGTCGTCCGTGCTTTCAGGCCGTTGCCGGGGGCGCGCGCGGATTGGCCGGCGAGCGCCGGCGCGCGAAAGACAGGTGATCTGTTGCGCTGGCCCGGAAATCCAGGGCTTCGAAGCTGAATTTGCTTTCCAGCGCTACAGGCGCTGGCGGGTTGGCCAGAAGTGGCGCGGCGAGATTGCAGCCGAGCACGCAGCAATCCGGCAGGTGGGCCGGTTGCGAGCCGTCGGGAAGTTCGCCAATGCCCTCATGGGTACAGATGACGTTGCCGAAGGCGTCAAGCTGCAACGGCTGGGGACCTGCCGCCAGCGCAAAAGCGCCGAGCAGCGATTGCAGCGCAAGGAACCAGGCTGCGGCGAACGCCACCGCCATGTTCCATTTTCTGCGCCGTGCCTTCACCGGGGCTGTCTCCGCGTCATCTTTTCCAGACCTAGCACATCGCCGAAGCCCGGCAAGCGGCCACTTTGTCGCCGTTGCCGGTGCTTCAGAGTTTTGTCCAGGCGCCGTCATTGCGGGAAGATCGCACGCAGGCCTCGATGAAGGCCATGCCCTCGACACCGTCATGGACCGTGGGAAAGATCACATCGTGCGGCGGCGGCTGTCCGATGCGCGCGGCGCGGATCGCGGCGGCGGCTTCGCGATAGATATTGGCGAAGCCTTCAAGATAGCCTTCCGGGTGGCCGGCGGGAATGCGGGTCAGCCGGTTGGCGCTGGCGAGCGCGCCCGCTCCGCCGCGGGTCAAAAGGCGCTTCGGCTCGCCAAATGGCGTGTGCCAGAGATAATTCGGATCGGCCTGCACCCATTCCAGCCCGCCTTTCGAGCCGTAGACCCTGAGCTTCAGGCCGTTCTCATGGCCGGGCGCGACCTGGCTCGCCCACAGCATGCCCTTGGCGGCGGGGGCCGTTCCCCTGGCCTTGAAGCGCAGCAGCACGTTGAGATTGTCGTCCAGAAGGCGGCCGGGCACGAAGGCGTCCAGATCGGCGGCGAGACTGTGCAGTTCCAGCCCGGTGACGAAGCGGGCGAGATTGTAGGCATGGGTGCCGATATCGCCGGTCGCGCCGCCAGCGCCCGCCTGCTTGGGATCGGACCGCCATGAGGCCTGCTTGTTGCCGCTTGCCGATATGTCCTCGGTCAGCCAGTCCTGCGGATATTCGACCTGGACCAGACGGATATCGCCAAGCGCACCCCCGGCGACCATTTCCTGCGCTTGTCGCACCATCGGGTAGGCGGTGTAGTTGTGAGTGAGCACGAAAACCCTGCCGGTCTTCTCGACCAGTCCGGCAAGTTTCTTCGCCTCGGCCAGCGTGGTGGCCAGAGGCTTGTCGCAGATCACATGGATGCCGGCTTCGAGAAAGGCTTTCGCCGCCGGAAAGTGGTGGTTGTTGGGCGTGACGATGGCGACGGCCTCGATCCCGTCCGGCCGGTCGGCTTCGGCCTTCGCCATCGCGGCATAGGAGGCATAGGTGCGCTCCGGATCGAGCCCCAGTTCCGCCGCCGAGGCTTTTGCGCGCTCCGGATTGGAGGACAGCGCGCCGGCGACCAGCACGAACTCGCCATCCATGCGCGCGGCGATGCGATGAACGCCGCCTATGAATGCGCCCCGGCCGCCGCCGACCATGCCGTAACGGATCGGGCCTTGTTTCTTATCGTTCGCCATGCCGTCCTCCCTGTCGGATATTCATCTGGGTCAGATACCCATCATGGCGCGCAGCAGCTCGCGATCGGTCGTGCTGGCGGCGAAGTCGTCGAACGCCCTGTCGGTCACGCGGATGATGTGGTCGCGAATGAAGGGCGCGCCCTGCGCCGCGCCGTCTTCCGGGTGCTTGAGGCAGCATTCCCATTCCAGTACGGCCCAGCGATCGTAGCCATATTGCGCGAGCTTCGAAAAGATGCCCAGGAAATCGACCTGGCCATCGCCCGGCGAGCGGAAGCGGCCGGCGCGGCCCAGCCAGCCCTGATAGCCGGAATAGACGCCCTGCCGCCCGGTTGGGTTGAACTCGGCGTCCTTGACGTGAAAGGCCCGGATGCGCTCGTGATAGATGTCGATGAAGGCCAGATAGTCGAGCTGCTGCAACAGGAAATGCGAGGGGTCGTAATTGATGGCGCAGCGCTGGTGGCCGCCGACCGCATCGAGGAACATCTCGAAGGTCGCGCCGTCGAATACGTCCTCGCCCGGATGGATTTCGTAGGCGATATCGACGCCTTGCTCTTCATAGGCGTCGAGGATCGGTTTCCAACGGCGACCAAGTTCGGAAAAGGCTTCTTCCACCAGACCGGCGGGCCGCTGCGGCCACGGGTAGAGATAGGGAAAGGCGAGCGCGCCGGTGAAACTTACCGAAACGTCGAGGCCGAGATTGCGTGAGGCCTTTGCGCCGAGAAGCATCTGCCCGACCGCCCATTCCTGCCGCGCCTTCGGATTGCCGCGCACCTGTTCGGGCGCGAAGGAATCGAACTGGGCGTCATAGGCCGGATGCACGGCCACGAGCTGGCCCTGGGTATGGGTCGACAGTTCGGTGATTTCGAGGCCGGCCTGGGCGCAGACGCCCTTGATCTCGTCGCAATAATCCTTCGACGTGGCGGCGCGCTGGAGGTCGAACAGACGTGCGTCGCCGCTCGGAATCTGGATGCCCTCATAGCCAAGCCCGGCCGCCCATTTCGCGATGGAGGGGAGCGAGTTGAACGGGGCTTCATCGCCGGCGAACTGCGCCAGGAAGATTGCGGGGCCCTTCATCGTCGTCGGCATGAGTGTCTCCTTCACGTCCCGCGCCATCCATTGCGATAAGCTTGTGTTCCAGACCGGCGCGGATTTTTCAATCGGTTCATACCGCGAAACCCGATCATTCCCTAGAGGTCCGCGATGGGCTAAGAAGGGACATGGCATATATTCCCGCTTCCGACCGCTATGACAAAATGATCTACAATCGCTGCGGGCGCTCCGGTCTGAAGCTGCCGGCGATCTCGCTTGGGCTGTGGCAGAATTTCGGAGACACAACACCCCATTCCACGCGTCAGGCGCTGGTGCGCAGGGCGTTCGATCTCGGCGTGACCCATTTCGACCTCGCCAACAATTACGGCCCGCCCAAGGGCGCGGCGGAAGTGGCTTTTGGCGAGATTCTGCGCGCCGATCTTGGACCCTATCGCGACGAACTCGTCATCTCGACCAAGGCCGGCTACGATATGTGGCCTGGCCCCTATGGCGAATGGGGCAGCCGCAAATATCTGCTTGCCAGCCTCGACCAGAGCCTGAGGCGGATGGGGCTCGATTATGTCGACATCTTCTACTCGCATCGCTTCGATCCCGATACGCCGCTTGAGGAAACCTGCGGCGCGCTCGACCATGCGGTGCGGTCGGGCAAGGCGCTCTATGCCGGCATCTCTTCCTACAGTTCGCAGCGCACCCGCGAGGCGGCCGACATACTGAAGCAGATGGGCACACCCTGCCTGATCCACCAGCCCAGCTATTCCATGCTGAACCGTTGGGTGGAAGATGACGGGTTGCTCGACACGCTGGACGGGCTCGGCATAGGCTCGATCGTATTTTCACCGCTGGCGCAAGGCATGCTCACCACCAAATATCTCTCCGGCATTCCGCAGGACAGCCGCGTGAAGAAGGGCGGGCCGTTGCGCGAATCCTTCATCAACGAGGAAACGCTCGCCAATATCCGCGCGCTTAACGCCATCGCCGAACGGCGGGGGCAGACGCTTGCGCAAATGGCGCTGGCCTGGGTGTTGCGCGGTGGGCGCGTCACTTCGGCGCTGATCGGGGCCAGCCGCGTCGAGCAGATCGAGGATTGCGTGGGAGCGCTTGCGAAGCGTGATTTTTCGGACACGGAGCTTGCCGAAATCGACACTTATGCGCGCGACGCCAACATAAATCTGTGGGCGGCGTCGGCGGAGCGTGAGGGGCCGCCGCGCAAATAGTCCGGTCTTTGCCGGCCAAGGTGGCGGATGGTAGCCAGTGAGCCACATAATCACTACATAGGGGACACAAGGCGCACTGTGGCGCTGTCCCCCATGCCCGGCAGGATAAGGCAGGGCGCGGCAGGATAAGGCAGGATCATGTCGGCAAGAAGCAGTCTCACCAGGAACCAGCTCTGGGTGCTCGAAAAGCTGGAGGTCGCCGGCGCGCCGCTCAGCGCCTATACATTGCTCGACCAGCTACGAGAAAAGGGGTTCCGCGCACCCTTGCAGGTATATCGGGCGCTCGATGCGCTGGTGAAGGAGGGGCTCGTCCACCGGCTGGAAAGCCTCAACGCTTTCGTCGCCTGCGCCGAGCCGCACGACCACAGCCATTCCATGACGGCTTTCGCCATCTGCGACACCTGCGGGCAGGTGGCGGAACTGTGCGACCATGATGTCGGCCACAGACTGGAGGACTGGGTTCAGTCCACGGGCTTCGCCCCCAAACATGCGGTTATCGAGTTCCGCGGCATCTGCGAAAGCTGCCGCAGGAAGGCGGCCTGAGCCTGCTCAAACTTCACGGGCCGCGCGCGCCAGAGCGTGCGCGACGAGCCGGTCGATGATTTCCGGATAGCTTACGCCGCTGGCCGCCATCGCCTTGGAATACATGGAGATATCGGTAAAGCCGGGGATGGTGTTGAGCTCGTTGACGACGATGCGCCTTTCCGCCGTCAGGAAGAAGTCGGCGCGCGCCATGCCGTCGCAACCGAGCGCGCGGAAGGCGCTGGCCGCCAGCGCGCGGATTTCGTCTTCGACGCCTGCGGGCAGTTCCGCGGGAACCTTGATGGCCGCGCCTTTGGCGTCGATATATTTGGCGTCGTAGGTGTAGAAGCCGTGGCTTTCAGCCGGCACGATCTCGCCGGTGCGCGATACGAACAGGCTGCCGTCCGGCGCTTCCAGAACGCTGCATTCCACCTCGCGGCCGTCGATGAACTCTTCGGCCAGCAGCTTGGTGTCGTGCCTGAACCCTTCTTCAAGGGCTGCATTGTAGTCGCTTTCGTCCGTCACCTTGCTGACGCCGACTGACGAACCCTGCCTTGCCGGCTTGATGAACAGAGGCAGGCCCAGCCTGTCCTTCAAATCCGAAAAGGAAGGCGCGGCGTCCGGAAGAATGGTGACCGAGCGCGCCGCCGGCACGCCGGCCTCGTTGAACAGCCGCTTGGCGATGTCCTTGTCCAGCGCGTTGGCCGAGCCGATGACGCCGCAGCCGACCAGCGGCACGCGCGCCACCTGCGCAAGCCCCTGAACCGCGCCGTCTTCTCCATGCAGGCCGTGCAGCACGGGAAACAGAAGGTCGATCGTCTCCAGTTCATGCGGCGCGCCGTTTTCGGGTATAGCCAGCGCGCGGCCCTTGCCGCCGGGCAGGAGGCTGACCTCGGTTCCGGTATCGGGCTTCGCCAGAACGCCGTCTTCATAGCTGCTCAGCAGCCATTGACCCTCACGGGTGACGAAGATCGGGACGCCATCATATCTGGCAGGGTCCAGCGCGCCCATGACATTGGTGGCGGAAAGCACCGAAACGTCATGTTCGGCCGACCTACCGCCATAGAGAATCGCAATGCGCAACCTGCTGCCGGCCATGTCCTGCCTTTCACGTTGGAGAGTTCAGCCTATAGAAGTGGCGAACTGACTAAAAACAGATGAAAGAGACCGAAAAATGCCGCCACCCATCAAGGTCGAACAGGTCGCCTGCGACCCGGATTGGGCACGGCAGGCGCAGGCTGAAGCGGAACGCCTTACGGCATCAGCTGGCCCATGCCTTGTGGTTGTCCATCACATAGGCTCGACGGCGATTCCCGGCATCCGCGCCAAGCCGGTCATCGACCTTTTGCCGGTGGTGCGCAGCCTCGCCGCGTTTGACGCATACAGGCGGTCAATCGAGGCGCTCGGCTATGAGTGGTGGGGCGAATACGGGCTGCCGGGCCGACGCTATTGTACGAAGTCCGACCCGCGGACCGGACGCCGGCTGGTTCAGGCCCACTGCTACGAGCAAGGTTCGCCGGAAGTCACGCGGCATCTGGCCTTCCGGGACTATCTGCGCGTCAATCCGGATATAGCGGCGGAGTATGACCGCATGAAAGAGGCCTGCCGCGACGCGCACCCCGCGGATTCACACGCCTATTCCGACTGCAAGGATGGCTGGATCAGGCGCATTGAGGCCGACGCGCTTGTTTGGCGCAAGGTGGCCTGAAGTCCGCCGGCCACGTCAATGCGCTTCATCCCAGTTGTGGGCGGCGCGGGCGTCCACCTTGAGCGGCACCGACAGCGACCGTGCCGGCATCGGCGCGTTTTCCATCACCGCGCAGATCACCGGGATCGTCGCCCCGACCTCGTCGTCGGCCACCTCGAAGATCAGTTCGTCATGGACTTGCAGGAGCATGCGCGCCGAAAGTTTCGCCTGCGCCAGCGCCGGCTCCATGCGCACCATGGCGCGGCGGATGATGTCGGCCGCCGTGCCCTGCAGGCGGGCGTTGATCGAGGCGCGTTCGTTGAAGGCGCGCACTGAGGGATTGGGCGCGCGAATTTCCGGGTAGTGGATGCGCCGGCCGAACACGGTCTCGACATAGCCGAACTCGCGCGCATAGGCCTTGGTCTCCTCGATATAGTCGCGGATACCGGGGAAGCGCTCGAAATATTTCTTGATGTAGGCGCTGGCCTCCTCGCGCGGAATGGAAAGCTGGTTGGCGAGGCCGAAGGCCGAAATGCCGTAGATGATGCCGAAATTGATCGCCTTGGCGCGGCGGCGCACCTCCGAGGGCATGCCCTCCACCGGCACGCCGAACATTTCGGAGGCGGTGATGGCGTGGATGTCGGCCCCTTCCGCGAACGCCTGCTTGAGCTGGGGAATGTCTGCTACATGGGCGAGCACGCGCAGCTCGATCTGGCTGTAGTCGGCCGAGACCAGCTTGTAGCCCTTGTCGGCGACGAAGGCGGTTCTGATCTTGCGCCCCTCGGCGGTGCGCACCGGGATGTTCTGCAGGTTCGGGTCGGATGACGAAAGCCGGCCGGTGGTGGTTGCGGCCAGCGCGAAACTGGTGTGCACGCGGCTGGTCCCAGGGTGGATATAGCCGGGCAGAGCGTCGGTATAGGTCGATTTCAGCTTGGTGAGCTGACGCCAGTCCACGATCTTGCGTGGCAGTTCGTGGCCTTCCGCCGCCAGATCTTCCAGAAGCTGGGCGGAGGTCGACCATTGGCCGGTCTTGGTTTTCGTTCCGCCGGGCAACCCCATGCGCCCGAACAATATATCGCCCAGTTGCTTGGGCGAGCCGATATTGATGCGCTCGCCGATCAGGCCATAGATTTCTTCCTCGATCGCCGCCGCACCCTGCGCCAGCTCGCCGGAAAGCCGCGACAATATCTGCCGGTCGACCGACACGCCGCGCTGTTCCATGCGCGCCAGCACCGGAATGAGCGGGCGCTCCAGCCGCTCATAGACGGAAACCAGACCCTTGGCGGCAAGGCGGGGCTTCAGCACCTGCCACAGCCGCAGCGTCACATCGGCGTCCTCGCCGGCGTAGCGGGTGGCCTTGTCGATCGCCACCTTCTCGAAGCCGATGAAGCTTTTGCCGGTGCCGGCCACCTCTCCGAACTGGATGGTCTTGTGGCCGAGCCATTTTTCGGAGAGCGAATCCATGCCGTGGCCGCGCGCCGCGCCACCGTCCAGCACGTAGGAGATCAGCATCGTGTCGTCGCAGGGAGCGATATCGACGCCATAACGGCTCATGACCACGAGATCGTATTTGAGGTTCTGCGCCACTTTCAGCACGGAAGGCGCTTCCATCAGCCGCTTCAGCTCCGCCAGCGCCTCGCGCACCGGCAGTTGCCCTTCGACGGGCCCGCCGCCAAGCAGGTCGCCCGCCCCCTCCTTGTGGCCGAGCGGCACATAGGCGGCACGGCCGGGCCTTGTGGCCAGCGAAAAGCCGACCAGTTCGGCCTGCATCGGATCGAGCGAGGTGGTTTCGGTGTCGAAGGCGACGACGCCGGCCTCGAAGGCCTCCTCGATCCAGTTCTTCAGCGTCCCCAGGTCGCGAATGGTTTCGTAGGCGTCGACGTCGATCTTCTCTCCCGTCGCCGCCTCGGCCCGCAGCGCGGAGAGCAGGGAAGGGGTGTCGCCTTCGTCCTTCGCCGGAGCCGCTTCGGCCCCGTCCTCGTCCACTCCCCCCGGCGGCAGGGTCTCCATGTCCGGTCCGTGCGCGGCGTCGGCGCGCTCGACCGGAACCTCGGCCGGTTCGACCGCGGAGGCGTCCGTCCCGGTCGCCTCGGCGACGCGGCGGGTCAGGGTGGTGAACTCCATCGCCTTGAGGAAGGCGACCAGTCTCGGGCCGTCAGAGGGTTCGAGCGCGAAATCGTCCGGCATCTCGGTCACGGGAACGTCGCGCTTCAGCGTCACCAGCTCCCGCGATATGCGGGCCTTGTCGGCATGTTCGATGATGGATTCACGCCGTTTCTGCTGCTTGATCTCGCCGGCGCGGGAAAGCAGCGTGTCGAGGTCGCCGAACTGTTCCAGAAGCTGCGCGGCGGTCTTGGGTCCGATGCCGGGAACGCCGGGAATGTTGTCGATCGAGTCGCCGGTCAGCGCCTGGAGATCGATCATCTTTTCCGGCGGCACGCCCCACCTCTCGATCACTTCGGGAATGCCGACCTGACGGTCCTTCATCGGATCGTACATGGAGACGGCGGGACTGACGATCTGCATCAGGTCCTTGTCGGAGGAAATGATGGTGGCGTCGGCGCCGGCTTCTTCGGCCATACGGCAATAGGTGGCGATCAGGTCGTCGGCTTCGTAGCCTTCCATCTCCACGCAAGGCAGGTGGAAGGCGCGGGTAGCGTGCCGGATCAGACCGAATTGCGGGATCAGATCTTCCGGCGGCGCCGAGCGGTTCGCCTTGTATTCCGGGTACAGCTCATTGCGGAAGGTCTTCGAGGAATAGTCGAAGATGACGGCGAAGTGAGTGGGCGTGACGCCGACATCGGTGTCGCGCGCATCGCGCATCAGCTTCCACACCATGTTGCAGAAGCCCAGCACCGCATTGGTGGGAAGCCCGTCCGACTTGCGGTTGAGCGGCGGCAACGCGTGATAGGCGCGGAAAATGTAGCCGGAGCCGTCGACAAGGAAGAGATGATCGCCTTTTTTCATGGCGAATGGATAGCGTGGCAGGCCGCCGGGGTCCATCGCAAAGGCGGATTATACCCTGCCGGAGGCGTGTCTTCCTGACATGAAAACCGCATCACGCCTATGTTACAAAGATGTAATCTTTGTGCCCTTGAATCGCCATCTTCCAATCCACAGATAGCAGTCATCGGCAGTTTTCGCCGACGTCCGGAACCAAGGCCCGTCCCCCGCCTTTCCCGGACAAACGCGGCAGCCTATCCCCCTCTCCAGGCTGCCGCGCCGTTTGAAGCAAGCCGCCGTGGTTCCCCCTCCGCCACGGCGGCACTTTTTTTGTGCTTCAGCCGGATTTCCTCCGGCTTGTGGCGGCAACAACCGTCTTTCCGTTTCGTTCCGACGGCTTTAGGCTGCGCGCAGAATCGAAAGGCCCGATATCCATGTCCAAACTTTCCCCCGTTCTCGACCGCATCGATCAGTCGCTCGACGACAGTCTCGACCGGCTTTTTTCGCTGCTGCGCATCCGTTCGATCTCCACCGACCCCGAATTCGCCGCCGACTGCCGCAAGGGTGCGGAATGGCTGGTGGAGGATCTGAAAAACATCGGCTTCGATGCGTCGGTGCGCGATACGCCCGGCCACCCGATGGTGGTCGCCCATCATGACGGACCGGAAGGCAGCCCGCATGTGCTGTTCTACGGCCACTATGACGTGCAGCCGGTCGATCCGCTGGAGCTTTGGCATGACGATCCTTTCGCGCCGGCGCTGAAGGAAACCGAGCCCGGCCGCAAGGTCATCACCGGACGCGGCTCGGCCGACGACAAGGGCCAGCTCATGACCTTCGTGGAAGCCTGCCGCGCCTGGAAGGCGGTGCATGGCGGCCTGCCGTGCCGCATCACGCTTCTGTTCGAAGGCGAGGAGGAAAGCGGTTCGCCTTCGCTCAAGCCCTTCCTTGAAGCCAACGCCGAGGAACTGAAGGCCGATTTCGCGCTGGTGTGCGACACCGGCATGTGGGACCGGGACACGCCGGCGATCTGCACGGCGCTGCGCGGGCTGGTGGGCGAGGAAGTGGTCGTCCATGCCGCCGACCGCGACCTGCATTCGGGCGAGTTCGGCGGCGCGGCCGCCAACCCGATCCGCATACTTGCGCGGGTTCTCGCCGATATTCATGACGAGAACGGCCGCGTGAGCATCCCCGGCTTCTATGACGGGGTTGAGGAAACGCCCTCCCAGGTGCTGAAGTCGTGGGAGGCCCTTGGCGAGACGGCGGAGTTGTTCCTTGGGCAGGTCGGCCTGTCGGTCCCCTCGGGCGAGAAGGGACGCTCCGTTCTGGAACTGGTATGGGCGCGCCCGACGGCCGAGTTCAATGGTGTCATCGGCGGCTATACAGGCAAGGGCTTCAAGACGGTCATCGCATCCGAGGCCTCGGCCAAGGTGTCGTTTCGCCTGGTCGGTAAGCAGGATCCGGTAAAAATTCGCGCCGCTTTCCGCAAATTCGTCGAGGAACGCATTCCTGTCGACTGTTCGGTCGCGTTCCATGAACATGGCGGTTCGCCCGCCATCCAGCTTTCCTACGACTCGCCGTTCCTCAGCAAGGCCAAGGAGGCCCTGTCCGACGAATGGTCGAAGCCGGCGGCAATGATCGCGATGGGCGGGTCGATCCCGATCGTCGGCGATTTCCAGACCTATCTCGGCATGGAGTCGCTGCTGGTCGGTTTCGGTCTCTCCGACGACCGCATCCATTCGCCCAATGAGAAGTACGAGCTGTCGTCCTTCCACAAGGGTCAGCGTTCCTGGGCGCGCATCCTTAACGCGCTGACGAAGTGAGGGCGGCATGAGCACTATCCGTTTCCATAAGGGCGATCTGCCCGATCTCGCCCACTACAATGTTGACGCCGTCGCCATCGACACCGAGACGCTCGGCCTCAATCCGCATCGCGACCGCCTGTGCGTGGTGCAGATTTCACCGGGCGACGGCTCCGCGGACGTGATCCAGATCGCGGCCGGCCAGAAGGAGGCGCCGAACCTCGTGAGCCTTTTGCGTGACGCCGGCGTCACCAAACTGTTTCACTATGCGCGTTTCGATCTGGCGGTGCTCTACAACGCCTTCGGCGTCATGGCCGAGCCGGTGTTCTGCACCAAGATCGCCTCGCGGCTCACCCGCACCTATACCGACCGTCACGGGCTGAAGGACATCTGCAACGAGTTGCTGGGCGTCAGCATCTCCAAGCAGCAGCAGTCTTCGGACTGGGCGGCGGAAGTGCTGTCGCCTGAGCAGCTCGAATATGCGGCCTCGGACGTGCTCTATCTGCACCGCCTGCGCGATGTGCTGGCGGGCCGGCTTGAGCGTGACGGTCGCGTCGCGGAAGCCGAGGCCTGCTTCCGCTTCCTGCCGACCCGATCGAAGCTCGACCTGATGGGCTGGGAAGAGACGGATATCTTCGCCCACAGCTAGAGCATCGGACCGAAAAGTATACGCGAATTTCGGATTGGTCCGACGATCCGTCGAAGTGTTGGAGCGCCCTTTTCACGTCCGCGAGGACGCATGGCGCTCCAGGCCGGAACCGTTGACGGCGCAGGCGCGTTGCACGTCCGTCGCCTCTCACAAGACGACTGAACAGAAAGGATGGATCATGGCTGAGCGGGAACCGATCTCGACCGCACCGAAGGATGGCTCGCGCGTCACCGTCTACTGGACCGACAGCGACGGTGTCATGAACGAATCCCTCGCCCGCTGGGACGCCGGGGACAAGGCATGGTGGGCTTATACGGATTCCAGGACCCAGAAGAAGATCGAACCGACCAGCTGGCGCCCGCAAGCGACGGATGACGACGGCGACGAGGAAGAAGAATAGCGCTTCGGACTTGACGCTTTTCCGCCCCGCCCAATGTAACGGCTGGCGGCGGTGTGCGTATTCCCATACCCTGCATTTGTTGAAACCCGAGGTTGATTCGGGGCGCGGCGCTCCGACTCGACCATTTCTCATGGAGGGAATGTCATGGGTGCGGAAGGTCTTATCATCTTTCTCATTGTTGGAGCCATCGCCGGCTGGCTCGCGGGCCTGATCGTCAAGGGCTACGGTTTTGGTCTGCTTGGCAATATCGTGGTTGGCATTGTGGGTGCGTTCATCGCCGGCTGGCTGTTGCCGCGGGTCGGTCTCTACATCGGTGGCGACATCATCGGCAGCATCATCAACGCCGTGATCGGTGCGGTGATTCTGTTGCTGCTGATCCGTCTTGTGAAAACAGCCTGAGCCGGATCGGGAGAGCGTGCCTGTGAACAAGAATACGCTTTATCTCCTCATCGGCGCGCTTGTCGTCGTCGTCATAGGGTTGGGTGTCTACGTTTATCGTGAGGAGTCGAAGCCGAGCGGCGTCGAACTCAAGATTGACGAAAGCGGCGTTTCCATCGAGCAGAACTGAAAATACGCCGCCCGCGACCATGAAAGTCGCCGGGCGGCGCTTGCTTCGGGAGCCGCGTGCCGGACTGGCTGTCCGGTTCGCTGCTCAGGTCGCCGTGCGGCGCATGGTCGAGCGCGAGGTCGCCACAAGTGGGGACGGACCGCTGTCGACCAGCAAGCCGGTGATACGTGCAAACCCCGAAAACGATTTGCGTGCTTCCTCGGCGCTCATCTGCGCCGCCATCGCCGCCGCGCAGCAATTCAGCGCGCAACGGTAGACCGGGCCGCGCCGGCCTATCGGCCATTCGCGCAAAAAGGCGAGAGCTTCGGCGACATTTTCGATGTCATGAACAGCCTGCCCGCGCCCGAGCGAGACGCGGACAGGCGAAAAGAACTGCAGGCGATCCATCGGCAACCTCCCTCGACATCATCCACTGGTGGAGAATTTACCTTAAACGCAGAAAAGCGCATCCGGTTCCGCCGACAAGCCTTCGTGACGACAAATATGCCGTCGGCCGCAGGAATGGACCAGGCGGGTTGACCTGCATCAAGGTGACGGCCGGTGCGTTGATGTGAACTGCTTTCGTGTTTCTGACGGCGGCTTGCGCCACCGGGATCATCATTGTCCGTTTGGCCTGAATCACTTGCAGGCCGTGTGCGGCTCTGGTTTCCTTAACCGGACACAACAAGAGGTCGAACCATGTACACCCACATCCTCATCGCCACTGACGGATCCGAACTCGCCCGGAAGGGCGTCGATCATGGGCTCTCGCTGGCCAAGGCGCTTTCTGCCAAGGTCACTTTCGTGATGGTGACCGAGCCCTTCCCGGTCGCGGCGGGCGCGACCGCCTCTGGCTGGGTGGCCGGGCCAAACGATATTTCCCGCTACGAGGAAGGGCAGAAGGAATTCGCCGCCGGGATTCTGGAAAACGCCCGGTCCGCCGCCGACAAGATGGGCGTCCAGGCCGATGTCGAGCATCTGGCCGACCGCTGGCCGGCCGATGCGATCATCGAAGTCGCCGAAGAGAAAGGCGCCAATCTGATCGTCATGGCCTCGCATGGACGCCGTGGTCTTGGCCGCCTGTTGCTCGGCAGCCAGACGGTGGAAGTGCTGACCCACTCAAAGGTGCCTGTCCTGGTCGTACGCTGAGGCCGACACCTGCCTGGCATGTATTGCTGCGGTGGGCGGGTATCTTCCGGACCGGCGTTCTGGTGGACGCCGGTCAGGCAGAGTCAGCCATTGGCCTTATGTCGCGAAATCCCTTACACTGCCGGCACAAGGAGAATGGATTGACCAAGAATTTCAGTGTGCGGGCAAGCAAAACCCGGCTGCTCAAGAAGATCAGACAGGAAAAGGCGTTTCTGTCGAGCATAAACAGCGGCTGGACGAGAGTGCAGCGTCGGGAGCCAGGTCAGCTTCAGTGGACGGATTATACGGCTACCGAGGCGCAGAGATCAGCCGAAACCATTGCGGCCCTGAAGGATATACTGGCGGGGATGGAAACAGGAGATCGTCCGCCTGAACCGGCGACACGAGCTTCTGACGTCGGCCCCATCTCATGGAGGCGGGCGGCAGGTCCACGGCAGGGCGCGGAATAGACAGTAGCAAAAACCCCTCGAATGGAGGGCATGGTACGACCCTATTCGGGTTTTTGGTCTGAAACGCAAAAGAGCCCGTCACCCTTGCGGGTGACGGGTCTGGATGGGCGCAGGCTCACCGCAAGGTCTTAGTCGAGCCACTGCTGTCGACCGTACCAGTCGTCAACATCGCTACGAACACGGTCTTTCTCCAGACCATACCGTTCCTGAATTTTGCCTTCGAGTTGATCGCGCTTGCCGGCGATCACATCAAGATCGTCATCCGTGAGCTTACCCCACTGTTCTTTCACCTTGCCCTTGAGCTGCTTCCAGTTTCCTTCGACGCGGTTCCAGTCCATTTTTGACCTCCTGTGTATTTGCGTACAGTTAGCCAACGCATCAGAGCGGGAATGGTTCGCCGTGGCGACTTTCAAGACGGAGGGTCAGACGCCCGATGACTGTCGGAACTCTTCGGGATTGTCAGCAGTTTTGAGTTATCGACCGCATATGGTTAGGTGGTCCCGCCACAGATAGAAGGAAGCACTATGTCCATTAGCCGCAGACAGGAAGATCGCGCTCTCGACAAGGCCGAACAGGAACTTGTGTCCGGCACCCGTCATCCCGCATTGCAGGATCTGGCGGACAAGGATCTTTCCAACCTGATCAAATTGGTCCGCGAACGCCGCGACAAGGCCCGTGGCGAAGTGCAGCGCCGCAGGCGAGAGATGCGAGGGAAAGTTGCTCCAAAGGGAACTGAGGCGGCGACTTCCGCAACCGGGAACAACATAAAGCTTGAGGTGTTGTCAGCCGCCGTCCGTCGCCTGAATGCAGAGCGTTCCCGGCGTGAGCGCATGGCCGCCCAAATGTCGCAGGCGGAGCTTTCGCGCCGTGCTCTCCAACTCAAGCAGAAGTCGTCTGACGACGACATTCCATTCAACACGCGTCACGCGCACAAGGGCATGCGTAAAGCCGCCTCGGAGCGACCCAAAAACCTTATCCGGCCAATGGAACTCGGACGCCAGCGGAAAGCTGCGGCGGTCGCGCAGGCAAAAAGGGACAGTCAACGCCCGTAAAGCCGGCGCACCTCGGCTCGGCAAGATGTGAATCTGTGGCCATCTATTCCGAGGTCGAACGCCGTTGCAGAGGGTTGTGGAAACATTTGAAGGCATGGCGCGGCCTGCCCCTTTGGCCCGAGCGAAAGCCACAATTGCCAGGCCATGACCAGGCGGTGATGCGCGCCGCCGGTAACTTCGCCCAAACGATTGAAAATGCTGCATATTGATTTTCCCCGAATTAACCGGCCCTTAAAGGCAAGCTATTGAAATCATTGCCTGCTGTTACCGCTGTTTGAGCAAGTGCCAAGAGAACTGTCTCCCCACCGGCTGGAGAAGATGTCATGTCCAACAACGTCCAACCTCAGACCAAGCGGCCAAAGCTGATTGTCGTCGTGGCATTCGACCGTGGGGAAGATGGCGAACTGTTCCCCGCGTTTGGCCCAGCCGATCAGCAAAGTGAAGATCGTGCGGTTCGCACTGCCAAAGCTCTTGTCGACAAGCACGCCGGCGTCATCGCTTGGAGCCGTGAGGCCAATCCCGACATTGGGGAGTATGGTCCGCCAACCACGCTGTTCGTCAGCGGCGATGTGCCGGATATGGAGTGATCATCAGGAACAGTGGTGACCGCATGGCGGATGCCGGCAGTGCGGGACAACAGGGCCGCAGGAAAAAGTGCCCCCTGTCGATTCCCCAGAACAGAGCGGGATAAATAGGCACCGAACTTGATCAGTATAGCTAAACAAGCCCGCCACCCTTTCGGATGACGGGCTTATTATCGGGTGAATAACGATTATTTCTGTCCACCCTTGCGGCCGGCTTCCGAAGCTCGTTCCCGGTCTTCTGCGAAATTGCCCTTGCCGCCACGATGATTGTCGGCAGACTTCTTATTGTCTGATGCATGCTGCTGTTTGTTATCGTCGCTCTTGTGGCTTTGCTGGCCCGCTTTCCCATGCTGCTCGTGAGTTCCGCCTTGGTTCGGCATGATGCTTCTCCTGGTTGGTGCCGCCGAGCTTCATTGCCCAGCGCTACACAACCGAAGCGAACAGGAGGCGTTCCTTCACGTAACATATCGTGACAATTGTTCAGCCCAGGGGTTATGAAATGCAGGCATGATCGCCGCAGCGAGTCGTAGGAGAGTAACGTGCTATTGCATCAAAGGGGCGTCGACGTATTGCTGAAAGTCATGGACGCGTCGGACCACATAGACCAGTTCGACGCAAACCAGACGCAAGCGTTGCTAAGGGATGTGGCGGATGTGTTGGCCGCTATCCTGGAACGAGACGCTCGGCACATCGTCCAAGAGAACAATCCCAACCATCTATAGATAACCTTGCAGGAACCGAATCTCATGAAACTGTCCGCTTCTCTTGGGAACCCTGCGCCAAAGCATTCGTTATATTAGACGCTGAAGTTGCGTCAACCGGGCTCGGTGGTATGGCAAACAGCAGAATTTTCCCGGTTTCCTCTGCTGGCTAACGAATTGGCAGACGAGTGTCTATCCCGCCCGGCTTCAGCGTTTTAGCGTGTTGGCTTGTGCGGAACATCTTCGTTGGAGCAACGCAATATGAAAACCGCAATCCACGTAATGATAGTTGCCTTCGCGGTCGCCGTCATTGGCGCGCTTGTGGCTGTTGCCGTTCCCTTGGCAGAAGTGGATCCCAGTCCTACGGATTCCGTGACGGTAGAGTGAGTTGGCGCAGAAAAGCCCGCCACCCTTGCGGATGACGGGCCTGTCGCCTGAGACACGCCCGCGAACGGACGCGCTTGTTAAATGGTTCCGTCGCGCTAAGTTCCGGTTAAGGCAACCCATATCTTTTTACCAAATGCGACTGCCAGCCCTCCGACAGAGGCAGCGGCGAAACTCACCAGCATAAGAGCCCCAACGCCGCGTTCCCGCCAGCGCGAGAACTCAGCCACTGGTTCCTCGACCTTCTCAAGTCGCTTGTCGATGCTCTCGACCTTCCGGTCAGTGCCTTCAGTACGCCGCTCGATCTTCTCCAGCCGTTCATACTGCTGTTTTCGGTCCTGTCGGGCCTTGTCCTGATCGGCAATGATCAGATCGAGCTTGCCCTCGATCCTGCCGATGGCCCGGTCCTGGCTGGCGTCGTTCATTCCTGACTTTCCTTCCCGTGCCTCGCGCAGTCCTGCTTGCTCCACACACCGCCAGCGCAAAGCCCGACAACAGTGCGGTCGATCTTGCGTTGATCGGCAGCAGATGCCCCGCGCGCACCAACGAGATCGGTCCCGACCACCTGGCTAAGGCCCTTCACATTTGCCGGCGCTGAAGTTCCACATCCCGCCAGCATCGATGCACTTGTCATAAGCGCTGCGAGCGCCATCAGCCGAATTGCGTGCCGCATCGTTCTGCCTTTCGATTTTCGTGGTGACGGATCGTGCGCCGTCTTCCCGGATGACGTAGACGAGCGCGATAACCGCGAGGATCACCGCGCCCACGAGGATCAGACGGAAAGTCATGCCAGAGCCCCGCGAATATCGCGGATGACTTCCCCGATCTGACTGCGAAGAAGCACAAGGATAAGGATCACCGCGATAAGAACGGCCCCGCCCGCGAGGACGGCCTGCCAGTCGGCGCCAAGGAACGCGCTGAGACCAAGGCCCGCCACACCACCGCCACCGGTCAGCTTGGTCCACCAGTCTACCTTTTCCTTTACCTTGGTCTCGACGGCTTCGGGGATGGTAGGAATCTCCACCTCGATCTCTCGCTCGAAGGTCTCGACCTCACGGTAAGGGTTCGCGCCAGACAGGGCCTTGTGCAGGGCCATGCGGGTTTTCTCCCCCGCAATGCCGTCGGCCATACCGGCTTCGGGATGGTTCTGCTGGAAGCGCTTCACTTCCGCTGGGCCGTATCCAAGCAGAACCAGCGCAGCGCGCACATACCAGTTCACGCGGTCGGCGAAGCCATTGAGCCCGCCATTCACCCGGCGCGTAATCATCTCGATGTTGTTGTCGTCGGCGTAGCGGTTGAGGCTGCGACCTTCCGGGTTGCCGGCATCCCAATACCAGATCGGACCAAGTCCTTCCCACGGATCGGTCACGACCGCATCGGGGGTCGTTTCGAAGTTCGGGGCCTTGGGATCGATCTTCTTCGCCCATTTCGTGAAGGCGCGATAGTTGGTCCGGCCGGTGATCTGGATCGGGCCGCGTCCACGGTATCGGGAGCCGTCGCCCTTCTGGACATTTCCGAGATCGGCGCGGCCCTCGTAGCGCTTCTGCGCCGGCGTCGGACCCCATATCTCGCGGTCGTAGTTGAAGGCCCCGCTCTCGTGGAGGATTTGAGCGAGGAACTGCGCGAGACGGTGCGGCTGGGAAAGACCGGCCTGCAAGCCATAGGCCGCCAGCCCTTCGGCCAGGCTATTCGCATTGGCCTTCTGCTTGGCCGACAGTTTGCCGACGATCCGTTCGATTTGCGCAAGCGTGATCGCCGCGCCGGAGGGCACGGTTCTGTCCATGTCAGTTCCTTTCAAGGTCGTAAGGGGGGTTGGGCGTCTATGTTGTCGGCACGCCACAGTTGCAGCCAAAAGATGCAGCCATACCGCTTCCGGAGAATGATTCAGTTGACGAGCTTGCCGCCGCGATGTTGGCTTTTTTGTCAGGTTTCCTGGGGGCACATCATGAAGAAGCTTTTTCTTGCAGCCGCGCTTAGCGCGCTCACCTTCTCGGCTGCGCAGGCGGCTGATGCGGTTGTCTACGAACCGGTCTCGGAAGCGCCGATTGCCGCCTCTTTCGATTGGACGGGCGCATATATCGGGGCGCATGTTGGTTATGGATGGGCAGATGTTGATCGTTTAGCAATCACTGGTATTGCCAATAGCTACGACGCCAACGGCTTTCTTGCCGGTGTTCACATCGGCTATAATCATCAGATCGATCAATTCGTCGTTGGTATCGAAGGCGACATTGAGTGGGCCGACCTTGATGGTGACGATAATGGTTTCGGCGGCACGGTCGATGAGACGGACTTCAATTGGACCGGATCAGTCAGGGCTCGCCTCGGATATGCGTTTGACCGGCTGTTGGTTTACGGAACAGGCGGCATTGCCTTTGCCAGCATCGACCAGAACAACATTGGCGGCGTGCCTGAGAGCATCAAGAAAACCTATACAGGCTGGACGGTTGGAGCAGGCGCTGAATATGCGTTCACGGATAATCTGACGACCAGGATCGAGTATCGATACTCAGATTTTGGCACAAAGTATTTTGCGCCAGCAGGATTAAACTCCTTTGAAAACGATATCACCAGTCATTCAGTTCGGCTCGGCATCTCCTACAGATTCTGATCATCCCGTTCGACATTTTCCGAAGGCTCCGCCACGCGCGGGGCCTTTTCTTTTGCGCCGATTGTAAGATCAGATTTTCATGTGCCCGAGGGCCGGGGAACAAATGTGAGCCATTTCACATTGTTAGTCCGGCTGCACACGTGGCCATCCAGGAATCACTTCTGCTGGTGTACCCGCGACGAAGGGTGCGCCAGATTCTTTCGAATTTGCGGGGGCAAGACATGGAAATCTACATCGAACCGGCCAAGCGGGCCGGCAGGCGAAAACGAATCCGGAATGCGGCGCTTTTACCAGCCGAGGTAACCGCCTACCGAGACGGGATATGCTTGACGGTGGAGGCCGCAGGCATCTACGACAACTCCACCTATCGCTATACGATCAACCTTTCTCCAGAGAATTTGGCCCTGATCTACGGCACATGGGACAAGTGCTGACCGCCCGATTGCCAGTTCAGATTTGCAGGCTACAATGCACCGGCCGTCCTTACGAGGGGACGGCAGGGTCGGCGCGCTCCCCGCCCCCAAGCGAGAGCGCGTCGGCCCATCTCCGCAGAATAGTCGACGTCTTTAGCTGCGCCTTTTTAGGTTGTGGACCGTCAATTTCCACAATAAGTTGCTTCCCGGCGATAGTGGGGGCTGCACGAAATGGGAACGTGCAAGAGATGCGGCGATCTAGGCCGCGTGTTCAGTTGCGAAAGGTGGCCAGGCTGCGGATGCCCCGATGGCACCATTGCCAGCGATTGTCCTGGCTACTCTCTCCCCTGTCCCGTATGCGCGCAGGTGGACGTGGATAACTCCCAAACGATCTTCCGCGAGCGCAAAATGAGGCAGTGACCGATACCGTCTTTGCATCAAATATCCAACTGACCTTGCCCGGTTCTCTTTCTTGAGGCGACCAAGTATCGGCCCGCTTAAATCCCCGGAGAAGACTAAGCCGCATGCAGGACATCAAGCAAAAGCTGCACCAAATCACCGGCTCGCTGGATCAACCGTCCGCGCACATCGGAACTCTGATCGACGACGCGGTCGAAGGCGACCTCCATTCAGCTATGGGATTGCTTGCCACGATCCTCCCCGGCTGGAGCATTGGCGACGGCCTCGATCAGCCGGTCGGCAGAATTGTTGCAAAGCTGTATTCACCAACCGGCTCGATCGTTGAGGGCGAAGGTTCGACGTTCGCCGGGGCCGTCCTTGAAGCCATCGTTCGGTCTGCGGAATAACCCAAGCCGGCGCTCCCTATCGAGATCCAGGTGGCTTTGGATGCGGCATCCAATGGGTGGGGGTCGTACCGCGAGGTAAGTTCTCATTGAGCGTGACCCAGACCCAATCCGGCGTCTCCATCAGCCACGCTAAAGTTTTCGTTTCATTGCCGTCTAAAGACCAGTATCGGCGCTTTCCGAAATAGCAATCGGGCCAGCGCTCCCCGTTGGCCCATAGATCGATGACGGTTCCGTCTCGCGGCGCTGAATCGATCGTTCTCCAGCCCATTGGCACTCCCTTTCATCGGGTCCCCACTTGCCGCAGGACCGCCGCATTGGTCAAGCGCCGCCCTCTCTGATTGAAACGTGTACAGCTCTGCCTATAATGCGTCTGGGTATTGGGCTTTGGTGGGCTAATAGCGTGCAAACGAATAACTTCGCGTCGTCGCAACTTGGCGACGATATCGCCTCATATATGCGCTCGGAAATCGCACGGATCATCTATTTCAGGCTTGGCGGACAAGTTGCGGGCCAGCACGTGGATGAGAAAGCCTGGGAAACCGCCCTTGTGGGGTGGTCAGAAAATCCGGCTGCTTTTGCGATTGTCGAAGTCTGTCTTGATTCGGCGGACGAAATCCTGAAATATTTTCGGCAAAACACCCACAGCGACAATTTGCACTCGTCTGCCCGCTCCTGAATAAGCGTCGGGGATTTTTATGCTTGAAACGGAACAGGCGTGCCTGTAGCCAGTGTGAAGCGGCCATTCGTGGCTGTAGGGCCGGTATTGACGCTCCCCGCTGATATGCCGGCCCGTCTGCTTCGAGAGGCCTTCCAGTGACGCTCTGGCAAGAAGTTTTTCTGGTTGCTGCGTTTTTGGTGGTCGCACCACCAATTACCTTTTTGGCAGCCTATTGGCTGGTTAGGCTCCAACGCCCCAAATCTACAGACCTCTAAAGGTTTGACTTTCGTCGGCCTACCGCGCACTCGACAGTTCGTCACGCTAGCGACACGCGATATCCTCGCATTCACCGCCACGCCTCCAGGCTCGGCACCACGCCGTAATAGCGTCCCTCGCCCATGGGCAGCAGGCCGGGCGTGACGGTGAGGGCGGCGAGATAGAAGACCGCGCCCGGCGTGGCGAAGAGCTGGTGGATCAGATTGTCGTATCCATTGAATTGACGCGGATCATAGGCGACCCGGCGCGTCACCTGCCGCCATCCGTCGGCGGGCAAAATCTGCTGTGCCCCCGTATAATGCTGGCCGTCCAGGTAAAGCCAGTTCGGCGTGGCTGGAATCCCGCAGCCTAGGCTGCCCGACTTCACCAGCACATGATAGTTGATCGTCAATTCCGGCGGCAAAGGCAGTTGCGGGATCGCAAATGGCAGATAGTGCGAAACGCCGTTGATGGTGCGCGCCGTGCCGGTGCCAGCGCCGGCCGTGATCTGCATCAGGTAGAACTCGACGCCATAGCGCCGGTAGCTCGCATCTTTCAGCTTCGAGATCAGGGCGTCGACATCTGCGTCGAGATCGCCGAAGCTGCCGCCATAGGTGGTGTTGTCGTAGATGTGTTTCGGACCCGCGCTCACGGTCGCGCCGTTGGCCGGCTGGATGTAGGCCGGGGCGGCGAAGCTGGTCACCCTCGCGCCCTGCGGCTCGGGGCTGCCGGCGAAGCGCCCGGCGTCCTTGAGCAGGTTGAAGCTGTTGGCGACGGGCGGCTCATCTCTGCCGATCTTCGATGCCAGAGCATCCGGCAAGCCCGCAATTGCCACGCGCTCTGCGGCTGTCATGATCTTGGCGTCGCCGTCCTCAGCCATGTTGCGCATCGAAAAGGCATCGGCAGCTTTGTTGCTTGGATCGTAGACCTCGGCCAACATATCGCCAGTTCCGTCACCGGATGCACCTCGGATATTAGCCGCATCCTCGATAGTTTCGACAAAGCCGGACGAGCCTACATATTGACCCGCCGCAGGCTTGCCACCATTGCCGCCCGTCCAGTCGATGACCTGCTGCACATATCGCGCGCCGTCTGCGACCACAGCGATAACCGGAGTCCAGCCTTTTGACCCGGCCGGGCTGGGAATAGCGCTATCCGCCCCCGGCTCGCCTCTCAGTTCATAAGGCCCCAGCCACACACCGCCCTCACGGAAATACAATTCCGCCGGCTCGTCGACCTCGACGCGCAGCCAGCAATAGTCGTCATTCGGCATTGGGCTGAGCGCATCACGCTGGGCGAGCGTGCCGCGACCGTCCGGGACGACGCCCACACCCCATGGGGTCTGCGCCAGCTTGCCGAGGCGGTCCACGGTCCATGTAGCCGCGCGCGCCGTCGCTTCGGATGATGTGCGCGCAATTGCATATTGCTTGCCGCTGCCGTTCGCACCCGGCCACGCATAGGCCAACGTCAGGTGCGTGTCGTCCTCGACGGAGAGGATCGGTATGGACAGGCCGTCGCAGGAAAACACGCCGCCCTCGACCAGCGCCACGGCCCAGCCGGTCAGATTGCCCTCGACAATAGAGAGCCCGCCCGACACGCTCACCGTGCCGGTGTTGTAAATAAGTGAGTTCATGGATTGGCTATCCTGTCGTCTGAGAATTCATCGAAACACCCACACGCCGGAGTCGCACTTGATGGAGATACTGCCATTCGACGAGCCGGCTAATGCGCCACCCCAATCTGTCCATATGTCGTAGCGTATTGTAGTCTCGCCGAGAGTGCCGCCTCTCATGCGGTTCTCTGATATTTTTACCGTCTGGTTTGTGGTGACCTGCGCATAGGCAACTTGCTCACCTGATGTCGGATTAACACCGTCACCGTTTCGGGTAAGCACTAACCTCCCGTTCACAGCGCCGGTCCCGCTTCGAATGGAGATGACCTCGATATCGATAAATTCGATGCACGGCTTATCAGCCGGCTTATCTACGATGACCGTCCCGCGATTTGTCAACGCGTCATTCGCCGATGACCCGTTGGGAAAATAGTGGTAAAATGAATACTGGATCGGCTCGAAACGCGAGAACGTGTCGACATCGATCAGATCCTCGATGACTGAGCCATTCTGAAGAATGAGCGCGGCATCGAACTTGCCGATGACTTCGATCTCATCTGCGATAAGCTGCTTGAGCCTCACCTGGTCCAGATAGGCGACCCCATCCTCGAAGACGATTGGACGGGCGGTGTCCGAGCCGTCCGTGAAGATGAACTGGTTTGCGAGAAAAAGCTGCCGCGAGAACGGCTTCAGCGGATCGCCACCCTCGAATCCGACCTCAACAACCGTTCCGGCCTCAACCCAATCGTCATCAATCGTGGCGCGCACCATATCGACAAGGCGCGCGACGACATCGCCAGAGCCCGCAACCACCTCAATCTTGCGCAGACCATCGGCGGAGATGTCGCCAACCGATGCCTGCACTGCGTCAAGGATCGAGGCGACTGCCATGAGATTACCGTCTTCATCACTGATTGCCGCCGTCATCTCTCGCAAGGCAACCGCCGTCGCGTTCTGAAACCGCCGGGCGACGCTATGGCGCTCAACGCTGGCCCCCGTCGCATCGGCCGTGCCGGCGGCGAGGATTTCGAGGCGGTCGCGCAATTCGGCCTGCTCGGCGCGGAGGCTCTGAAGCGTCTGGTATACGTCCTGCCCGACGTTTCGCAGATAAGCGGTAACCGCCATCGCGCCAGTTGCCGTCGAGGTCGTTGCCCAGCCGGTCCATGTTTTGAACCGATCCGGCACCGTGACGATGGTCGCACGAGCGATGTAGATTTCGCCCGGCACCACGTTTTCGCCTGTGACGAACTCGCCGCTTTCGACATCCGCGGTCTCGGCCGTGAACTTCTGAGTGCCGCCTTCAATGCCGTATTCGAAACGGACCATGGTGATGGTCGGGTCTTCCGGCGGCTCCCACGTCATGCGCAGGACCGGCTTTTCGTAACCATCTGCACCGGTGATCATCCCGGCATCCACATCAAAACCGGCAACCGTCGTCAAAAGGCTCGGGTTGATTGGAGGTGTCGGCGGAACAACGATCGGGCCGGGCTCGATACCGGCGGTTGAATAGACATCGCTGCCGGTCTCCGCCAGCGTCAGCGTGAACTCCAGACTGGAATCCATCTGCCAGCCGGTGATAAGCCAGGTCAGCCCGGCATAGGTGATCCAGTTGCCTTCCTCGACGTCGAAACCGACACGTCGCGATACCGGGATGGTAGCCGATCCACCCTTGCGGTTCTGGCGATACCTGATCTGCAACAGGTATTGCGCGATATCGGGATCGGTGACCTGAAGGAAATCGTTCGAGGTTTGCCGCATCCGCCCGTCGGCAACCACATCGGCGTTGATCGTGACTGGCTTCAAGCTCTCCGGGTTCCAGTTCGCCTCCCTGGAAATGAACTGTCCGCCAATGCTGTTGTAGAGTTCGAAGGCCGATTTCCGGCGCTTGATCTGCACGGCGCGGCCCGCATCGATATCGTCCGGCCCGATATCCATCACCGGAATTTGCGGCGCACCGGCGATCACTCCAGAGAGGCCACGGCGGTTCATGCCGTAGCCAGCTATGGCGTCATCGAACTCTTTCAGGACTTCGGTATGGTCATCCTCGCCGGTGACCAGCAGCGATGCCCGATACGTGGGCTTGCCGTTGCGCAGCGCATCACAGGCGTTCATCGCCGCTAAGTAGGAGCCGAGATCCAGTTGGCCGCGGCTCTTGCCTTCACCGATCAGCGTGCGGCCGGATACCTGCCCACGAAGGCCGAGCTGATAGTTGAGGCGCTGGAGGGCCGGGTTCTCCGAAAACTCCCACGTTGATGGCTCGTTGATCCGGTGCGATCCGGAACCGCCGGCAACCGTGCTGTCCTGGCGCGGATCATACAGGCGGAGACCGCGAAGAATGAACTCGAACTCGGGGATGCCATGTTCGAATTGTTCGTCGTATTTCCGCTCGACCACGACATAGGTCATGCCGGCGCAGACGGAAGTCGCCTTCCACCGCTGGCCGATGTTCGCGGTATCGGCGACGAGCTTGGTATCCGGCCCCTGTTCCGGCCGCCCGTCGTAAAACCGGATCGAGATGAGATTGCCGAAATCACCGACACCATAGTGTGCGACTTCGTTGCCGATGATCGGGCGAGGTATCAGCGCATGCTTCTTGCCATAGAAGTAGATTTCCGGCTCCAGCCCATCGCACCAGCCATTGGAGAGGACGAAAACGTCTGCGTTGTAGGCGTTCCCCTTGCCCCATTTCGCATAATAGATGTGGTGGCCCTGCACCTTGCCGGTGCCGTACAGTCCCCAGACAGGGACACGCGCGCCGTATTCCTTCTGCCCCTGGACAGCCGAATAGGTCCGCTTCTTGGGCCGATTCAGATAGGAAAGCGCGAGCTGGGCGCCGAACGCCAAAACGCCGCCAATAATGTTCGCGGCCAGCACCGATCCAGCAAAAAGCACTCCAGCAATGGCAGTGCCAATAGCGGTGAAAATCATCTGAAGCTACCTGATCAGGTGCGGAAAGCTGCCTTGACGGCGCTCAGATCGTGAAGCGACCTGCCGCGTTCGGTCTTGGTGATGAACTTGGCGCCGACGCAGACGCCCACATGCTCGCCATCGGCAAGCTGGAGGATGACGAGATCGCCGAATTGCGCCTCGCCGGGCGCGCACGGCTCCAGATGGACGGCGACCAGTTCGGCCAGGCTCTTGAATCCGCGCTTGCGCATGGCGCGCTGGGCACCCATCAACGTCTTGTAGGAGCCGGAATAGGTCTTCACCATCTTCCTCGCCGGGTCGAAGGCATCCGCGATCCGGCAGCCGAAAAAGAAGCAATCTGCCGTGCCATAGACATACGGCTTCGTCAGTTCGGCCTCGATGATCAGATGGGCGATCTCGAACCGGGTCTTAGCCACTGCGCTGCCCCCACTCGACCGGGACTGTCTGCACGACAGACGCATATTCCAAGCAAGTATCGGTCGGATCGTTGTCGAACTGCTGTTCTTCCTGCGCGCGCATCACGAGCGTTTCGCCGCGCGCCGAGCGGCCGGGCGGTTCCAGTTCGATGATGATGGTCAGGGCGCTTTCGCCGCTATCATCGGCCGCGCCTTCCTCGTATCGAACCTCGTTGATCTCGTAGATCGAGGAAGCGAGGACACCCAGAACCGCATTGGTTTCCGGAACGCCGGCCAGATGCGAGATGATCACCGGGGCATTGGTGTAGGACAGCGATTCCAGAATGTTGATCAGATCGTTCGGATCATCGGTCGGGATATTCGAGAAGACGACCTCGCGGGCCGAAACCGCGACTCCCAGATCGCCGCGCATCTCCCCCATGTCGAGCCAGCGGTTCGGAAGATAGGTCAGCCCGTTATAGGTGTAGGGCCGGCCGCCCATGTGGTAGCCCACAGGATCGCGGCCCGGCAGGTCGAACCGGATCAGGTCGAGCGCTGCGATCTGGCCGCTTTCAAGCGCGGCGTCAACGGCAGGGTCAAGAGCCATAGAAGAATACCTCCTGGGCGGAGAATGAAACCGGCCGCTCGCCCGAAACAGGCTTGCCCATATCCCAGGATGATGGATCGACCTGCATCAGGCAGAACGGCTTTTCGAAATGAACGACAGACGCCGTGGTGAAATGCTGAGTATCGAGCGGGTGAAGGATGTCGAGCGTGACAACGCCACCGCTGTCAGCCATCGCCGGCGCTGTGATCCGATGGAGCGAGACCACCAGCGTCGCCATGGCGAGGCATAGGTAATCGCCAATCGACAGCCGAAATCCTGCCGGAAGGCCGCCAACCCTCACCTTGGTGGGGCTGATGATCTCGACGAGTGTCGCAGAGCCATTGAATGCCCCGCCGCCTGCCTTTGTGCCTGATAGCGGCTGACCGTCGTGTTTGTCATGAGCGATCGGCCGGGCACGCATCGGATCGTAGGCACGGAAAACGCCGCCACCGTCCATCTGCATGCGGAACGCGTCCATCAGGCCGAAATCCTCATAGGTGAGGTGGACGGACTGAAAGGAAGCTGTCCAGTAGGGCGCGCCTTGAAGCAGCCGCTCGGTACGGCGACCGCGCATCTGGTTACTGCGCGCCGGCCGGATGGGAGCGAATGCACCATCCTTCCAGCCGCGGATGGAAGGCAGGTCGAGAACTGGAATGCTCACCTTGGATTCCCGCCATTGTTGTAGAGCTTCTGGCGGGCCTTGTTGTTGGCCTGCACGACAGAAACTGCCGCATCGCGACCGGCCGTTTTTGCAATTGCGCCCAACATGCCATCGTCATTGACGAAGACCTCGACCGCAACGCTTACGGCACCGCCCCGGCCGCCCTCCAACGTCTGGCCCGGCTTGGTGATATCGACGCGCTCGTTTGGGGATTTGCGGAACATGACGAGCTGGCTGTCGATACCGCCATATCCGCCCGGCATGATCGTGCCTCCGCTGGCAAAATTGGGAACGCGAAGACCGGCCCACGGGTCGGAGCCGCCGAACAAGCTCCCGCCAATGCTGCCCAACAGAGCCTGAAATGCGCGGTTCATCGCCATGCTGGCGAGTTGCGAAAGGAGGTCCTTCAAGACATCGATCGCCTTCTTGGACCTGTCGATCAGCCCTTGCATGGCCGAGCCAAAAGACTGCGCAATCGTTTGGCCGATTTGCTGGAACACGCTCTCGGTCTTCAATCCGGCTTTCTCGGCCTGTTCGAAGGCATCCTGCGCCTGGATCACAGCGCGGTTGTAGGTGTCCTGGTTGATTGCGCCAGCGGCCAGCAATTCGTTCAGCCTGGCAATCTGGGCCTGATACTGTTCGAGCGGCGTGCGGGTTGCTTCGAAGATGCGGGCGGCTTCGGACTGCATCTCCTTCATTTTGTCGGCGGCGCTCTTGGCGGCAGTGCCGACCCTGCCGAAACTATCGACAGCTTCATCGGACCATCCCAGATAGCTGCCAAACATCTTGGCGCTCTCCGAGTTCGCCTCATTAACGTCGGCTACTAGATCTTTCAGCTTTTGCCCCAGCCCCTCCATGCTGCTTCGCATATCTTCCGGAAGCGCATCCAGCACCGCCTGTCCGACGCTTTTTAATTTTTCAACCAGAACATCATAGGTTCCAGTCACTTTGGCGATCACTCCCGCAAGCAGCGCGAGAGTGGTAATTTTCACGCGAGTGATGCTCGTCAACAACAGCATGGCCTTTGAGGCAATGCCAACTGTTCTACCGAGCGTGAGCATCGCGCCGCCCACCGCTGCGACATAGGTGACTATCTTCGCAGCGACGAAGACCTTGAACAGATCGACAAGGTGGTCGAGGTTATCGAGAACGAAGCCGATGCCGCGCGCGAGCAGATTCATGCCGCCACTCAGAGCATTGACCACGCCGTCCATAACCTGACCGTTCACCGAAATATCGAGAATGCGAGCGGCAAGGTTCTCGAATGCAGGGAGGATGCCTGCGAAGACACGGTTCTTGAAACCTTCCGCGGTCTTGGAGATCAACGACAGGCTATCATTGAATCGCTGCGAAGACCGAACGGCATCTTCCGACAGGACGATACCAAGCTGTTGCGCCTGTTCACGAAACTGCTTTACGCCGGCCGATCCATTCTCAAACATCTTCACCATGGCCGCGCCATCGGTGTCGAACATTTTGAACGCAAGGCGCAGCCGATTGGCGGGGTCTTTAATCTTCCCCATCGCGTCCGCGACATCGTTGAAGATATCCTCGGAGTTACGCATCCGCTTCTGATTATCGGTCAGGCTGACGCCCAATTCCTTGAATGCGTCCTTTGCCGCGCCAGTCCCCCGCGCAGCTTCTGACGAGCGACGAATGAAGCGTCGAAAAGCAACATCGAAGTTCTGAACCGCAACGCCGCTCATATCGGCGGCATGGCGAAGCTCCTGTAGGCTTTCAACCGGAAGGCCAAGGCGGTCGGCCACATCCCCCATTTTGGCGGCGCTGGATGCTGTCATCTTGACGAATGCGCCGATACCGGCCACCGCGCCGCTTATGGCGAGGCCGATCTTCGCGCCGAAGGCTGCTGCCTCCTTCGCCATTGCGTCCATGTTTTTGGATACACTTGCCAAGCCAGTCTGAAACTGGGCACTATCCAGCCCCATATTCACACGCAGGTTGCCGATTACGCTACCTTTTGCCATGTTTTTTACTTTCAACGGAGTGGGGGAATGAACAGGTTTTTGGCAGAGACGCTGTCTCTACTGAACGCGATAATCGCAGTTCTCATCGTCGTTGCCGGGGTTGGCGTGGGCTACCAAGCTACCGGTGGCGCAATATCAGGCATGTTCGCTGGGGCAGTTGCGGGCGCGTTGGTGGCGGAACTCGCCTGCGGGACCATCGCTTATCTTGTCCTAATAGAGCGCCACCTATCCAAGATCGCCTCCGATGACGTATCGCAGAGGGCAGCCGGCCCTTCACGCTTAACGCGGCAAGAGCCGGTAATGTGAATAGCTAACACCGACCCATCGTCGTTGCCGCCGTCCACAGATGCGCCATGGAGATCATCTCGTTAGGCGTCATCCGGCGACGCTTGAGCGGCTTGCCCGACTGCATCGACTTCAGCGTCGGCAGCTTCTTCGTCCGGGCCAGCGCTTCGATGTGCCAGGCCACCCAGGCCCGGCCGTCTTGCTCGCGGGTCAATCTGGCGGCTGCTCCCTTCAGGATAATGCTGATTTCGCGCAAGGTGAGACGCCAGAACAAAGCCGGGTCTTGATCGGCGGTAGCCCATATTTCCAGCAGCGACAGCACGTCTATGCGCGCTTCGCCGCCTTCCGAGGGTTTGCCTTGTCTTCCGCCTCCGGGAAGGCCAGCGCGAACGCCTTGCCGATGGCCTCCATGACAGTGGGGATGCCGGCCTCTGATGCGATCTGGCCGGCTTCCTTCACCGAAACGCTATCATGATGGTCTTGCAAGGCAGCCCATACCACTGTGCGGATCATGGACATGCGGATGCTGCCGGCGTCGTTCATCCCATCGGCAATTTTGCTTACGGGCATGTTGAGCGCGTCTTCCAGCTCGCAGATCGCGTTGACCGAGAACGACAGCCTGTACTCGCGATCGCCCACCGGCAGGGCGACTTCACCACGGTTCGGATTGGCCATGATTATGCGGCCTCCACGTCAGCGGTGGGCTGGCTGGCGGCCGTCGCCGTGCCTGCCGCATTGGTGGCGGTGACCTCGACCGTCACCGGTTTGCCGACATCGCCGACCACCGGCGTGTAGGTCTTGGCAGTCGCGCCGGCCTTGTTCGTGCCGTCCACTTTCCACTGATAGGTGTAGGTCGCCGCGACCGACCATTGACCTTCCCATGCAGTCAGCACCTGTCCGACCTTGGCAAGGCCCGCAACGGCAGGAGGCACAGCATTGACCGGAGCGGCCGCCGGCGTGGCAACCGTCGAGCCGGAGACCTTGAAACTCACCGACGCGGTGAGCTTATCTTCTGTGGGGATCGCGGGCTCATAGCTTTCGATCTGCCCGGAAAACTGCCATGTGACCGCGTTCGGGAAGGTGATACGGCACAGAACCTGCTCGCCAGTTCCCCGGATTTCCTGAATCTTCAGATCGGATGGGGAGCCGGGCACAAAGTTCATTTCGAACGCGGCCGAGCCCGGATCGGACAGACCGGCAATGAATTCGCGCCTGCGGTTCGGCGACTGCATATGCGTCACGTCCACCTGGTCGACAGTATCGCTGGGCGGCGTGATGTCATAGACCTCGCCCATTGTGATCCACGATGCGCCATTGTCCTGGCTGATGTCGAAGAGCGTGCTGTAGCCGATCATTGCGTCAGACATTGTCTTGCCTCATGCGGAAAAGGCCGCGCTGGGCGGCTGGTTGAAATCAGGATTGCGGAAGGTGGATCAGCCGGCGTGACGCACGATCACGTCGATGGACATACGGAACAGTTCGTTCGGATCGCTGCCGTCGATACCGCTCAGATCGCGCTGGCTGTCGATGAACACGCCCTGCAATGTGCCGCCGTGATAACCCGACAGCACGGCAATGACTGCATTGCCGGTGTTCTGCGCCGAGACATAGGTGTCGCCATAGACATCGATCTGCACGCGGCTGGCGACGAGGTCGTCGGCACCTTGATTGTGATAGCGGCGCACGCCCGATACGCGAGACAAAGTGATATAGGGCCGGGCTGGTGCCGGTGTCTGCGGCGCGCGGCCCCAGAACCGGCGCGGGGCAGCGGAAGTCAGAAGCGCGGTCAGTTCCTGCTCCATCACTTGCCCGCCTTTTTTGCCGCCCGCGCGCGCGCTCGTCGCACGGACTTGTCAATCTCGGTCGACAGTTCGCTCTTGATGCCGTTGATGACGTTCTGCGCCTCGGCGTCGAATGCGGGCCTCATATACGGCTGCGCGGCCTGCTTCTTGCTGCCGAACTCCTGCACCATGGCTTTGATGGCTTTGCGCTTGCCTGATTTTTTCGGTCCCATAAAGACTTCCGCGAAACTCTCGCCGATGCCCTTCGCGCGCCGAGCGTCCCGCAGGGCCGCGGCCGCCTGTGCCTTGCTGCCGCCGCCCTTCATGACGGCCGCGTATTCGGCCTTGCCGGCCCGATTGTCGATCTTGCTGGACAGCGCAATGCTGCGCTTGAGCGCGCCGGTATCTTCCGGGGCATTGCGCTCGGCTGCCGCACGCATCGGTTCGGCCGCCTTGGTCAGCGCCCGCCGCAGTGCCCCGCGCGCCGCGCCCTTCGACATCTCGCCGAGCGCCACGTCCAGTTCCTTCAGGCCGGACACTCTCACCTTTACGCCCCTAGCCATCCGACGCCCCCGCCTCAACCAGCATTTCCAGAAAGCCCCGGTTTTCGCGCGAAACCCTCGGCTTCTCCCGAATATTGAAGATCTCGCCGGTGCGCGCGTTCTTGGCCCTGTCACTCGGTTTGATACCTCGCGCGGCGGTGCTGTTGCGGATCGTCAGGATCGCCGGTTGCTTTGCCGTGAGCCGCGCAGCAAGAACACCCTCGCCGCCGCGCATGAACTGAATGCCGGCCCAGATCGGTCCGACGAACGTCTGCCAATCTGGCTCGCCGGGATGGCCGCTCCAGTCAGGTTCGGCCATGTCGCGCTGGATCGTGAAGCGCTCGCCAAGATCACCCGCCCCCACCATCAGATACCTACCCGGCGATATGGCGCGATCAGCGCCGAAACCGCGAATGGCAGTTCCGTCAGGCTCGGGACGCTGGAAGTTTCGCGATTGGCGTACCAATTGCCGACCAGGAGCAGGATCGCCACTTTCAGAGCGTCCGGGACCGTTGATTGCTCGGGAACAACGGGCGGACCATCTTCCTGCGGAATAGTCGCATAGCCGGCCTTGTAGGTGACGGTCATCAGGCCGGAGAAAGGGCCGCCAAACTCAACGCGCGAGCGGTCGCCGGCATCGGTCTTGAGCTTATAATTTGCCGGGTCGATCGTATCGGAGCCGCTTGTCACGCTCACGATCTCGATCACAGGCCCGAGCGGCAACATCACACAAGAGCCGGACACGTCCGAATTTTGCCGCCATTCCTGTTCAACCAGGCAGCGGCCGAGAATGCCGGTCCAGCCGTCAAGATGATCGACCGCAGCCGAAATCAGAGCTGCAATGAGCGTATCGTCATCATTATGGTCGACGCGCAGATGCGCCCTGGCCTCGATGAGCGAGACAGGCGTGATGGCCGGCGGCGTGATCAGGACAGGTGCGAGCATGGATGCCTCGGAAAAGAGGATGGAGCGGCGCGGACGCCGCCCCTGTCATCGTCAGGCGACGGGAGCGTCGTAGGGATGGCCGAGCGCAAATACCGCGCTAGCTGCGATGCTCGTGCCGCCGGCTTTGGTGATGACCGCGCGGATATAGCGTTTGCTGCCCTTGTAACCCTGTTTGTAGACCGTGCTGGCCTCAAGGGTCGCAGGCAGGTCGCCAAGCAGGTCGCCGGCCGCCACGTCCGTGAAGTCGCCGTCCGTGGTCGTGTCGCTGTGCTGCATGGCGACGGCATAATCACCGTCACCGGCAACCACACCGGTATTGATGATCAGGGTCGCGGAATTGAAGCCCTGCAAATCCGCATGGTTGCCCTTGGTCGTGGCCGCAACCACGGCAGAGGCCAGCGATGCGACGAGGCCGAGGCCGGAGATACCGTCCTTCATTGGACTGTCCTTTCGAGAAATGGGGGAGGATGGAACGGGCGACCGAAGCCGCCCGCCATGGTTCATGTGCTGATTTTCAGCAGCTTCATGGCCTCGAAGTTGACGATGCCGCCGCCGACGCGCTTGGTCGTGTAGAACAGCACGTTCGGCTTGCTGGTGAACGGGTCGCGCAGAACCCGGATGCCGATGCGATCCACGATCAGGTAAGACCGATTGAAATCCCCGAAGGCAATCGGGAAATCATTGCCTGCCACGGCAGGCATGTTGTCGTCGGTGTGAACCGGCTTGCCAAGGATGGTGGCAACTTCAGCTGCGCCGGAAGGCGGAGCCCAGATATAGGCTCCTTCGGCGTCCTTGAACTTACGAACCGTGTTCATGACCTTGTCCGACATCAGCCACGCCGCTCCATTCCGATAGCCGGACTTGAGCGAGTAGTAGAGGTCGATCAGCGCATCGGCCGGGCTGGCCGAGGCCGTGGCCGCGACAAACCCGTCAGCCTTCCCGGAAACAACGAAGCCGATCTTGCCCCAGGCATAGGAGGCGTTCGCCACCTTGTCATAGGCCAGGATGCCGCGCGGCTTGTTCATGCCGTCGCCGCTGACGAAGGCAGCGCCTTCCTGCTCGGCGAACTCGATTGCAACCTCGTCGGCCAGCCATGCGGCAAGGTCGATGCGGGCGTCATCGAGCGAGGTCTGCGTCGCACCGGGCTGGGCATAGATCTCGCCGGTGTTGATAGCGATCTCGCGCAGCGTCGGCGTATCAGTCCCGGTGCGGGCATCCTCTTCGCCCACCCAGCCCGAGGTCGCCCCGCCCATGTTGACCAGCTTCTTATAGGTGTTGGTCGAAATGGAGATGGTGCGGGCAAGCGACCGGACGGTCGAGACGGTGCCAAGCACGCGGTCGATACCGGCCTCGGTTTCTTCCGGAACCAGATAGCCGCCGTCAGGGTCCGACTGCGTGGTCAGCTTTGCCTTGACCTCAAGGTCGCGCAGGCCGTTGTCGACGCCGCGACGGAAGAAGCGATTGAACGCCTCGGCATGTTCCGCAGCGGCAGGATCGAGATCGCCGCCGACGCCGCCTACCTTGACCGCAGCGAGCGCGACGTTGGTTTCGTCGATCGCCTTCTGAAGTTCCGTGATAGTGGCGTTGATCCGGTCGACCTTCTCGGTCTGAACGACATCTTCCTGACCTTTCTTCAGGTCAGAAAGCGCCTTGTCGTTTTCGGCCTTGAAGGTCTCGAAGGTCTGCTTCAGTTCGTTGAGGATCGCGGTCGGGTTGCTACCGCCATCGTTGCGAATGGCGACAATGCCGCGCGCACGATGATTGAGTGCGATGGTCATGATGTTCTCCTATGACCGGATTGCGTTGATCAACTGCCTGGCGGCAGCCTCGAAGCCTGCATCACGCGCGGCGGGTTTGCGGCTTGCATCACGCGGGGCCGCTGAAACGCCCATCTCCAGCAGGAGTTCGGAGCGCTTATCTCTGGTGAAGCCAGCGCGTGCGAGCGCGGCTTCCGTCTGCCGGCGGGCCATCAGCCCCCGGTCCATGTTGTTTGCCTCGCTGGTCCCGGCCTCGATGCCGTCATCGACGACATCGGCGAAGCCGTTCTTCACGGCCTCGGACGGCCCCATAAAGGTTTCGGCATCCATCAGCTTTTCGATGTCGGCGCGCTTCATCCCGGTGCGGGCTTCGTAGATATCGGCGATTGCGCCATCGAAGCCGTCAAACAGTTCCGCGGACTCGCGCATGTCGTGCCGGTTGCCAATCACCACGCCCCAGGCATTGTGCATCATCATGAAGGAGCCGAGCCCCATACGGATGTCATCCGCGGCCATGGCGATGATCGACGCGGCCGACGCGGCCCAGCCCAGCACCTCGACCGTGACTTTGGCCGGATGCGAGCGCAGCAGGTTGTAGATCGCAATGCCCTCGAACATATCGCCACCGGGCGAGTTGATCTTGACCGTCACATCATTCTTGCCGATCGAGCGCAGGGCGGCGGAAATGCGCTTTGCCGTCACACCACCGCCCGTCCACCAGTCTTCGCCAATCACCTCAAACATGGTGATCGTGTTGTCGTCTTCGGACGCCGCCGCCATGGGCGCTTCCGCCCATTTCGCCATCACATCACTCGGCGCGTCCCACTGGAAATTCTGCGGACGCTGAAACGTCTTCGCCTCAGGCAGGTTGCGCAGGCTCATCGCCATCATCCTTTTCCGATTTGTCCGCGCCGCCGGCCGTGTTCGGCGGATCGTAATACTGGCCGCCCTGACCATCCTCGCGAGGGTTCATGTCTTCAAGCGCGCGCACTTCGTCAGGGCTGTAGACGCCCCATTGCAGCGCCTTCACATAGGCTTCCCAGCGGGCCTTGATGTCGCCACGAACCAGCGCCGCCCGGTTGAAGCGGGCGTAGACATCAGCTTCATCGCCGATCAGGTCGCGGTTGATCGTCTCTTCCCAGATCGTCAGATCGTCCTCGGCAGAGAAGGTAATGAAACCCTGCGTCTGCGACTCGATGCCGGTGCCCCAGCTCGTGTTCTTTTCGGTGTCACCGATCATGTGCGGCGGAACGCCAAGGAACATGGCAATGTCGGTGCGGGAGAACTTCCGGCTCTCGATCCACTCCGCATCTTCCGATGTCATGGCCAGTTGCGTGACCGACATCCCCTCTTCAAGGATCAGCGCCTTACCTTCGCTTTCACCACCGGCCCGGTAGTCATCGAGGCTTGCCCGCAGGAACTCTAGGCCTTCCTTGCCGAGCTTATTCGGATGCGTCAGCACGCTGGAAACGCGCGCGCCATTCTTGAAGACCGTCGCGCCGTGCTGTTCCTGGGCCAGCGAAAGCCCGATGGTCTCACGGGCATAGGTGATCGCCGACACCCCATGCACTCCGTCGAGCGTCAGGCCGACGAGGTGAAAGACCTCCGACTGTTTCAGTTCGACCCGCCGCCCGTCCTTCCGTGTGTAGACGTAGACCAGCGAAAGATCGTCATTCTGCTTGCACTCGACGCGATCCGGATGCAGGGGGATCATTTCCTGCGGCAATCCTCGCGACGACACGATCATCGCATAGGCATTGCCACGCAGGATCAGGTGGGCCTGCATCATCCGCTTGAACTGCGCAGGAGTCTGCCAGCGGTTCGGTTTTCGACGCAGCAGCTTCCATACTGGATGGTCTGTTGCATCCTCACGCGTCCGGGCGTCAACGCGGCGCTTGATGTGCAACGGCATGTTCGCGACGATGCCGCTGCGCACTCGCACGCAGGCATAAACCGCAGCAACACGCATCGCAGTGTCGGGCGTGACCCTCGCGCCAGACGCTGTTACCGATCCAGCGCGGAGCGCATCTTCTAGCTCCTGCGACGTGCTGATTACGACGCCGCCACCCTTGTCCTGGAAGGACGCGCGCGGTTCCGGGGTCCGGGAAGCGCCGCCCCCGAATATGCGTGTCCATAGGCTCATGCGATTTCCTCAAAGGACGAGCGCGCCGCGCTCGCGGTAGACAGAAGCTGGTGCCACGAACTCGTTGTGCGCTGCGCCAGTCGCTTCCGCGATTGAGATCATGCCGTCGATCCGGCCGCGCGACCGCTTCTTGTCGAAAGCCCGGTTGTTCATTGGATCGGCCGTGATGATCGCGTTGGACGCGCACATCGTCGTTACCGGACTGGCGTCGATGGTGATCGCTCCGTCGAGTATCGCGTCTTCCAGCTTCTCGATTGACTTCGGCATGCACAGCGCCCGCTCCACGAACACGAGGCGGGTACCCTGACCATGGCTGACCAGTTTCAGGCCGGTGCCTTCCGGTTCCTCTGGCCCTTCAAATCGCCAGGTCGGAAAATCGATGCGGCCGCAGGCGTCGATGAAGTCGCCAATCTTGGCCGCGTCAAAGGCGAGGAACTGGACTTCGTGCTTATCGTCGAGCGCCTTCACCTTGGCGCCGACGAATTCGTAATCGATGGTCGCACCCGGAACCGCCTCGATCAGCTTCTTTTCGGCCCAGTCGGCATAGGGCGCATTGTCGTCACGGCTGCGGTCGTGAATGCCGGCCTTGGTGGTGAAGTACCAGGTCTTGACGAACAGGTGCGGCTTGCCGGCTTTCTCCCCGCGCCAGCATGCCGACAGCGCAGTCAGGTCATTTTTCTTCGACAGGTCGAGCCCAAGCCAACAGGGCAGGCCTACCATGGCGGCCTCGTCGACCACGCCTTGGCAACTGTCCCATGCCTCCTGCGTCGTCCAGAAGCCTTCCGTGCCGACCGGGATGCCGAAATAGAGCCGCTTCGTGGACAGCGCTTCCGACAGCATCAACCGCGCCGTGTTTACGCGCTTGCGGACGTTGTCGATCGGGTAGGTGACATCGAGGGCAGGGAGGGCCTTCGCCCAGGCGTGTTCATTGTCAAAGATCGTTTCGCGGTCCTTTTCGTCGACGCGCGCGATGAAGCCGAACAGGCTGTCATCATCAGCCTGACCGGTGACGACCTTCTGGAACAACTCCGAATACTCGGTGCCGACGATCTGGTTGATGGCTGGCGTGTTCGTGCCGAGAACCATCAGCGGGTCACCTGACATCTTGTCGATAGCGGCCTTCCAGATTTGCAGGGAATAGGCGGTCTTGAACTCGTGGATCTCATCGGCCAGCACGGCATAGGGACGTGGCCCGGAGATCGAATCCACCGACGCCATCGATTGGAATTTTGAGCTGGTCTCCGGGTGCTCTATCCGCCACGCATTGTCACCGGTGCCGCGGATGACGACATCACCCCGGCTCTCCAGTGACTCGAATTCATCTTCGTCGCGATCCGGCAGATTCGCTCGGCACATGGCGACCGCATCCTTGAACAGGACGTTGGCCTGATCCTTGTCCCCAGCAATGGCGTAGACTTCCGACCGCTCCTTGCCGGCATATCCCATCATGTCGATGCCGATGCCGGCCATGAGCGGCGACTTTGCTTGGCCCTTGCCGGTTTCTAGCCAGGCCATGCGATAGCGCCTAAGACCATTCGACCGCAGCCATCCGAACAGGGAAGCGACGACGAAGCCATGCCAAGGCAGAAGGTGGAATGGCTTTCCTTCCGCAATGCCTTCCGTCACCGTCAGCACGGCCGGGAAGAACCCGCAATGATGCTTTGCCTTGCCGACATCGAAGGACAGGCCGCGTGCCGAGCCTTCGTCCAGATCACGCAGGTGACGCTGGCAAGACGCCGTCACGAATTCGCCTGCTACAACCTTCCCGTCCAAAACATCGCAGGCGTAAAGTGTTGCCAGATCGTCAGCCGCTGGCCTTGCCGAGATAGCCATCTGATGCCCGTTCCCGGCGCTGCTTGCGCTCGACCTTCATCACTGAACCGCGGCGGCGCGGTGAAATGCCAAGTTCGGCTTCGATCCGGTCTGCGTCCGATCCTGCCTCTCGCATGGCTGTGAAATACGGGCTTACCCTGGCAATCGCCTTGCTGTTTCCGCGACGAGGTTTCGACACCACGCCATGCTCAGCGACCTCGCGATACATGCGGTCGAACATCAGATAGGCGCACACCAGTCGCTGGATAGAATGGCCGTTGGCCGCTGCCAGCAGCTGTCGGTCCTTCAACTCGGTTGTGATGATCCGCCAGTGTTCAGCGGCCGCAGCGATTTCCAGTTCATCATTGAACAGGCTCTGCCAGTCAGGCTCAACGACAATTGAGCCGGTGCCTTCAATCACGTTCATGACATCTCATCCCTTCGGGATGCCCCAACTTTTTGTTCTGAAATCGGTCTCGGTGAATTCGGAGGGGGGGCGCGGGTCTCCAGCCTGATCGGCTTCAGACTTGGACCCACCCCCTCCTTTGCAAGCCTTGGTTGGTCGCCGTCGCTGCCGAATTGGGCCATAGTTGGTCAGCAGAATTATCCGAGGACAGTTTGCCGATTGTGTAAGAAGCGATTTCAGTGCCAGAGGTGCGATGACGGAAGCTGGCTAGTTTGGGATTGTCATGAAGGCAGACCTGCTTCTCTGGGCGGGGTTCTGCTAGTGAACCGCACCTGGCCCCAAGCAAACGCAGCGCGCACCATACTGAACAGAATTTTTAAAGGTCGTTTGGATGCCCAGTATCACCATGAGCCGTTCCAAGGGTGATCTGGGTCCAGAGGCTGGCCGGTGATATCCGACCCGATCACGTATCCGCGCGCTTCCTCCTTCTGGATCAGCGTGTCGTGGCAGGACTTGCAGACGGCTTCCGTGTTCTCCAGATCGAAGAACAGGATCTCGTCACCCTTGTGCGGTCTCTTGTGGTTGACCACTGCGGCGCGGGGATGGTGATGGTTGCCAGTGACCAGCAGGCAGTCGCAGCGCTGGCACGTGTAGAGATCACGAACCAGTGACTGTTGCCTGACACCATGCGGACCACACCAGCGCTTGTCGCGGTAGAGACGGCGGTACTCTTGAGCATCGAGTGATCTACGAGCCATTCCGTCTTTCGCCTTTGCAGTGAAAGCGGTGGGTTGGGGGACGGCTATCCATCCTTCCCTTTTTGCAGGCGGATATCGCGGTGGAACCTATCAGCCCACGACGTGTTACTACCGGGTACAACAGATCCTCAAAACGGAGTGCATCATGCGCAGAACCATGCTCGCCATGGCCGCTATGGCTTTGTCTTTTTCACCCGCACTGGCGCAGACACAACCTGCACCTGACGGCGATACCCCTGCGGTCGCTACGCCGGACAGCACCAACCCTACGGCCCCGGTTGAAGGCGCTAACAGCTTTACCGAAGAGCAGGCCAAATCCCGGATTGCCGACGCGGGTTACACCGACGTGTCTGATCTGAAGCTGGATGACAAGGGTCTCTGGCGCGGCACAGCGATGAAGAATGGTGCGTCTGTCTCTGTGGCCCTGGATTACCAGGGCAACGTGACCTCTGAATAAATGGGAGAATTGACTGATGAAAACCGTAACAGGACTTTTCGATACCCACGCTGATGCCGTTTCGGCTGTGCGAGACCTTGAAAGCATGGGAATCCCCAGCGACGACATCAGCATTGTCAGCCACCATGGCGAGGGCGAGGACTCCAACGCTGCTGAGGGCGCGGGAACTGGTGCCGGTATAGGTGCCGCCGTTGGCGGAGCCGGCGGACTTCTTGCCGGCCTCGGTATCATGGCGATCCCTGGCGTTGGACCTGTTGTTGCTGCCGGTTGGCTTGCCTCGACCGCTGCTGGCGCGATCGCCGGAGCAGTGGCAGGCGGTGCAGCCGGCGGCATAATCGGCGCAATGACAGACGATGGCGTGCCAGAGGCCGACGCTCATGTGTATGCCGAAGGTGTTCGCCGCGGCGGCTCTCTCGTTACAGCTCGTGTAAATGACGCTCGGGAGGCAGAGGCCACCGCTATTCTGCGTCGTGGAACGTGGGTGGATCCGATGGAACGTCGTCGGGCCTATGAAGCGGAAGGTTGGTCAGCTTTTGATGAAAACCTGCCGCCATATACCACTGAGGAAATCGACCGGGAGCGCGGACGCTATCGCGTCTAAAACTCCCCTGACGATTTTGGATTTGAGGGTCGTCCTCCAAGTTTCGCCAGCCTCTTAGCCGGGGTTGGCGAAATTTCTTGCAGAGAACCGACAGAACGATCCAGCGTAAATAAACTGGTCCGACCGCCTGCGAACCCGTTCAGTCGCGCCTTGTACGGTAAAGGTCACGCCACCGACCGGCTAGCGCTTGTGGATTATCACCGCCATCTGGAACTGCCACTCGGTTTAGCGCGTTTCCATATCGACATGGCGACATTTCTCACCGTTGGACATTCAAACCGTTCTCTTGATGAATTTGTAGAGATGTTGCGGGAAGCTCGGATAAGCCTGCTCATTGACGTGCGGTCCTTCCCGCGTTCCCGAACAAACCCAGCTTTCAACATCGAGAGCTTCCCAACCGCGCTGGGTGACGTACAGATAGGTTACCGGCATTGCCCGGATTTGGGTGGTCGCAGGCCAAAGCAGAAGAACGTAGACGAAACCATCAACGCATTTTGGCGAGTTCAGAGCTTTCATAATTATGCGGACTACGCCCTCGCCGATGCTTTTGGCGCTGCACTCTCGGAGGTTATTCGTCTGGGGGAACTATATCGGTTGGCGCTCATGTGTTCCGAAGCAGTCTGGTGGCGGTGTCATCGAAGAATCATCACCGACTATCTTTTGCTCAAAGGGCACCACGTCGATCATTTGATGGCTTTGGGCCGTTACGAGCACGCTAAGTTCACTTCTGGGGCGGTGAAAACTTCGGACGGGAAAGTGACATACCCGCTCGGAATCAACACCAGGAGCGGTGGAGCAGCCTGATATGATCGCGCGGTACGCTCGTCGCGCCCGGGTCATTGCTCGGAAGATCCTACCGGTGATGCACGGGAACTATTCAAGAATGCTCGCGTTGCGCCATTAGGAGCCTTGCCATGCCGGCGAGCTGGAACGGAGACCCCTGCAATGGCTGACAATATGGAGGAAATGGCTGGACCCGAATTGGAGCAGGTCAAGATCATCCTTAACACGCTCTATCTGTGCATCGAATACGCTGTGCGGCATGTCGCCAAGCATGAGGGACCAGAAGCCGCCAGCGACCTCAAGGCCAATATGCTGAAAGCGCTGGAAAGCGGCGATATCGACATGGCGCTCCTGGAAGAGACAAAGACGTTTGAGCTGGTTATCTCCAAGATTGAGCAACTTACGTGGGACGACCCCATCTCGGAGGGACAGGGGTGAGCGGCCAAAGAGGCGCAGCGGCGTCTCATCCTGTTCGAAAATGAGGCCATCCGTTAACAGGTGTTACCCGCGCGCCCGGCGCGCCGGAGTGGAAGTACTGCAACTTTCCTGACTCTGGACCGTTATTTATCAGCTGCGGGCCGTGTCAATCGGGCTCGACGGTACGGTGAACAGGAAGTCTTTTCCCGATTTCGATTCCTGGCCAACGAAACGGCAGACGAGCATCTATCCCGTCCGGCCCGCAGCACTGCAACGTGGGGAACCGCCTCACCTTTTACGCGTTGCTGAGGCCATGGAACTATTTCTCGACCGATTTGGCCACTCCACTTGGCTCCCTTTTTCAGTGATCGCAGCTCGGTTGCTGGCAGCTGCCATTTTCGGCGCGCTGGTGGGAGCCGAACGGGAATGGCGTGATCGACCGGCGGGCCTGCGCACTCATATACTCATCTGTGTTGCCGCTGCCGCAATTGCCATTCTTGCCGTTGAAATTACCCATCTTGATGACTTCGGAGGGCAGGAAATTCGGATCGATCCTCTACGTCTGGTCGAGGCTACCACCGCGGGGGTCGCGTTCCTGGCTGCCGGGCTGATCTTCTTCACGAGAGGGGAAGTCCATGGATTGACCACGGGGGCAGGCATGTGGCTCGCTGGTGCTATTGGATTAGCGGTGGGGCTAGGGTTTTGGCAAATCGCTGCCCTCGCCACCATTTTAGCGCTGGTGGTTCTCGGCTTGCTGCAAGCGGTTCTGAAAACCGAAAAACGACCCAATTCGACGGATCATGAGGAACAATAAACGGAGAGCTGGTCGGACATCCAGCTCTCCGATGCGAAAGCAGCCATTGGACTTTTTCGGCGACCGGACCGGTGTCATGCCGGCTTTCGGAACCCTGAGGGAACAACAATGCCGGCGGGACCGTTGGCGTTGCGAAAGGAGACGGTCATGGCCGATATAAAACGTTTCGAACAAGAGCCTACCCAAAGATCACCCGACACGACCGAAAGCGGGTTGCACAATTCCGACCACAACACGCCTTCAGAACACGGGGGCGTGCCGCGGGAGACGTTCCCACCGTTCAACGACCCGGCTTTTTCGTCCACGCCGGCAGAGCCACCTCCTGCAGATCCGCATGCGATGCCTGATCCTGCGCCGGAAGATCCGATTTATGCGGGACACCCGGAATTCTCTCAGGATGCAGGAAAGAATAAACTTCCGCCTGATGGTGTTGGAAACAGCGAACCTTTGAGCGACGCCAACGAAAAGACACGCCATTCCGATGGACAGCGACCGCGGCGAGCAACGCCCACTCATTAACGGACCAATCAGATCACGGCTGACGTTTCACGTAGCCTTGTCAGGCCGAGATCTTTATCCAGCGATCATCATCGCAATGAAGACATCGAGAATTCTCTTCTTGCGCAATGGCCCCGCATCTTTTGCACGCGAATTGGCCAGCTGCAAAATCCCTGTCTCCGGATGTGAATTCAGGAGGTCGTATGTTTTCCCATGGAGGTACTATTGGTAACCCTGGGTGCGCGGGGTCTGCCTTGAAAACACTGAGCATGCCGTCGGTCTCAATGTATGCGTGGGCTACCTCTCCCAACTGCGAAATGCCTTTTTCTCTCAGTTGCTGAAAAAGCTCGCTTTGGCTCAAGCTCGTGCTGGAAAGAAACGGCCTGCAGATCACTCCATCTCTGACAGCTTCTTCGGGGACTCCATCAAGAGCCCTTTCCGCAGAGGCGTTTTTGGCGATTAGAACATCCAACCCCTTATTGGCTACCACGACGACTGTTATCACCAGCAACGCATGCAGAAGTGGAACGTCAGGATAAAACATCGAATCGCCGACGGCAGAGCCCAAGGCGATTACAAGAAGAAACTCTATTGTGGAAAGCTGGCCGATGGTTCGGCTACCCAGCCAGCGTATCAGCAGTAGCGCGTATACATAGACAACGGCGGTACGAAAAAGAATCTCAACGAAGAACCACGGCGGTTCGTCACCCAACAGCAAGCGCTTCCAATCGAATGCCTGAAGGATTTGATCCATCGGACGGTATCACCTCTGACTGAAGCAGCGTTTCCTAGAAAAAGAAGCTGCCTGTTGGCAGCTCCTTTAGCGGTGTGTCAGAGTGTGTAAGGCCGGGTGCCGTAGTAATCGTCGACAGTTCTGCCGCCTTCATACCAATCGTAGTCATCATTTGGATTGTAGCGAGGCGCGCCTTCGATCTGCTCCTTGGTGAGATTCACCCTGAAGCCCTGGACGCTTTCGTCATAGGTCAGCGTCTCCCATGGAACCGGGTAGTAATCAGTTCCAATTCCGAGAAAGCCGCCAAAGCTGAGCACCGCATAAGCCACCTTGCCGCTTCGCTTGCCCAGAGCCAGCTTCTCTACCTCGCCTACGCTGTTTCCTTCCGCGTCATAGACGTTAGTTCCAATGACCATGTCACTCGCGACAAGATCGAAAGTTTCGTTAATGTTCGGATCCTGATGCGTCATGTCGGCCTCCTTGGTTGTAGGAATGACCAACGGGTCCTGACCGAGACGGTTCCGATAAATTTCAAAAGAAAACCCGCCTGACTGGGGCGGATCACCGGCGCAATTCGCCGCATGGATATTCCTATAGGGGTTTCGTGACGAATGGTCAACTCATTTCGGACCCGAAACTTTCGCGTATTCACAGATACAGGAAATGAATGGCGCAGGCCCGCAGGTCCTGATGCAGGACCACCGCCATGTCCCGTTCCTTTTGACCATGCTTCCGAGCAATCTCGGCGGACGTCAATCCGTTCACGCAATAGTCAATCAGCCGAGACAGCGGCAGCCTGCCGAGTTCGAACGACGCGGCGTTCAGCACGTCGATTGCGGCGACTCGTCCATCCGGCATTCCACGCCATCCAGCGCCGCTTGCCTCCTCCATAGAAGGCGAACACGCTGCCGCTGTGCCTGCCTGCTCCCATAGGCGCGCGAAATGGTTGCCAGCGTGGAATAAGGCGTCCTGCTTGTCGCGGCCATATCTCCAGTCGAAGGTCCCGGGCCTGCATCGGATGGTCTGTCGCTCGCTGCGCTCAGCCGAAATCTTGACCTTCACTTTTGTGAGTTTCGTCCCCTGCTTGCCTCCATCCTCGCGTATCAGCTTGGCTATGTGCCGGCGCGCCGCATCATCGGCTTTGTGCCGGGCACGCCGCTCAGCCTCGATCTGCTCCGCTGAGCGCCCGGGCTTCAACACTCCTGTCATACGCTGGGCCACACGCTGCTGGTTCAGATCGCGCCGCCGACCGCCATCAATGCGGATACCGGGCTTGGGAAGTTCATTCTTGCTCATCGCCGCCTTGATTCCTGCTTGATGTGGTTCCTGCGCTGGTGTGTCAGCCGTGCGCAGGCCGGTCGCCAATTGACGGGCCTGGCATAGACGGGCGAGGGCGGGTCGATACGATACCAGCGCCCGTCGGGATCGAGAAAGTAGCGCAGACCATCTGTTTCGAATGCGCCCACCATATCGTTGAACAGCAATTCGCAGACGGTTCCGTCAGGCTTGGCCTCGGACATGGGACGCCACGGGTTGAGACGGTCATAGGCTTCACGGGCGAGGCGTTCGGAGATGTTCATGAAACCACCTCGCCCACCGCGCGTTTAAAACAGCATAGGCGCAGGGAGGTCCGGCTATGCAGTGGTTCACCACGAGCATTTGGGTAAGACAGGAAGGGCTCGACGTTCTTCCCTTGGAGACCGTCGAGGGCGCTCGGGAATATCTCGATGAATGGCGGGCTGACCGACGAACGCCATTGTTTTATGCCGCATCCAACAAGATAGACGAGGCGTTGAAGGGCTCGATCTCGCCGGGCGAGGCGAGAAGTGTGGTCATGCTTTTCCTCAAAGAGGTGGACGCTTTGGGAGAAGCAACTATCGACTGAGAGCGCGACATGAGCGGGCTTGGTCAATTCCGCCTCCTGCTGATCTTGATGAAGGCATCGCGAAGCGGTTCGAAGCCATCCGGCTCGCCCGTCACGTCCTTGCGCTTGTTCGCCCAGCCCCAGCGATAGCCGGGGGAGTGGTTTGGGCCGGGTGCGGAGTCGTCAGCGCGGTGATCTCGATAACCCGCGACAACCTCGTCGGCCGGATAGGCGGCGATGTCCCATTCGTCGCGAGGCGGGAAGACAGTGCCGACATCGCATGGCAGCCATTGCGGCGTGCCCTTCCGAGCCCAAAGCACGTTGCCGTCAGTGTCTTCGATCCGCACGACATGCGGATTGAGGCGGCCGTGGTCTTCGGCCTCGCAGCGGTCGCTCGGCTGGATTGGATACCAGCCGTCAGTTGTGTGCATGATCCAGATGGTGGTCAGCAGTTCGGGGTCGCTCATGTCAGCGTTCCTTTCCCGCGTACCCGATCAGGCGATGACGTCGAGTTAGTTGCGGACGACCACTACCCGGCATGATGCCACCCGCCCGCTTCACGATCTGGCGAACGCGTTCACGGGTCAGCCCGTAAGTGTCCGCGATGGACTTCAAGGTTTCACCAGCCTCATGGCGACGCAGCATGTCCGCCTCGCGCACTCGATCACGTCTCACGCCGCTTGCCTCCGCTTCTTCCGGGTCTTCCTGAACCACTGCACCGCCAGCGCCCGCCACACCGGCACCTTCTGCGCCACGCTGAACACCTTGGCCTCATGCTCGGCAGCCTTGCCGGCCGTCTCAATCTCCCGCGTCAGATCCTCGGGTTCGAACTGGTCGCAGAACTCCGGTTCGGTCATCAGGTATTCGGCGGCCTTGATGTGGTCGGCTGTGATCGGCGCCAGATTGGCCTTGGCCAGAAGCTCCAGCACCATGCGGGCCTTCATGACGCCGCGCTTGTCGACGAGTGCCTTGATCGCCGAAATCGAAATCGTCTCGGCCGGCTTGAACTCGGCGCGGCTGGGCGGTGAGCGCATGACGGTCACGCCGGCCCGCTCGCAGGTCTTCAGCACGTCAAGGGCGTCGTCATCCCCGGCGGTGACCTCGGCGAAGAATACCTGCAAGGGGGTGACGGCCACGCGCTGGGTATTCTGACCGACGAAGGCCGCAGCCTGGGCGGCCGTATCCGCCGCCTCGACGATCATCACCGGGATCATGTCGATGTGGGGATGGCTGGCCGCGGCGATGGCTGTGTGCTGGCCGTCCAGCACCTTCAATGTGATTTTTCATGGAATGAGGACCCTGTTTAAGGGGTGATTTTCGTCCAAACGGGACCCCTTAACGTGGGGTCATCAAGATGCCTCCGGTTTGA
>NZ_JBEPMN010000011.1:0-115801 GCF_040545755.1 Aquamicrobium ahrensii | reverse complement strand
CGGCCGAGAACCGTCTGCGTGTCTTCATGCTGGATCGTCCTTTTCATCGGTCGATCCACCTTATGCCCCTGTCTCGGAAACCGGGACCACCTCACCGGTAACCTCCTCGAAAGTCTTGTTGGCGCCGAACTCGAACACCTTGGCCCGTTCCGGACGCAAATCCGAGGGCAGGTAGGCAGTCGAAAAGCCTTTGAGCGTTTCGAAGATGCTCGGCATACGCAAGGCGTCGGAATAGCGACCGTAGAGGTGGAGATCGTCAAGCGGCCGCCAGCTCAATGATAGGTTCTTGGAAAGCCCGCTGCTCGAAACATGCGTGATCTGACCCGGTATCATTTCATAGGCGAAGTCCGGCCAGTTGCCTGTCATGTTGAAGCTGTAGTTGCGGTCCATCGTGCGGAAGTCGACGTACCGCAAACCGGCAGTCACCTGCCATTCCGGCGCAATGTCCCATTTTCCGTTGGCGAAGGCGCTTGTTTCCGTACGGGAGCCCGAGCGCGGTGGAAATTCCGAGTGGTTGATCACCCATTGCTTGTCTTCGAGATCCTTCGGAAGCCCGACAGTCTCACGCTGCCAGGCCCCTCCATACTCCAGTAGAAATTCACCGGGTATGGGGGCGATCACGCTTTCGTTCGAGACCGACACGCCATCGCGGATCGTCTGGGAATACATCACCGACCGGGTTGCAGTGTTGCCTATCGTCAGCAAATTCGTAGCGCGGTGGTCCAGGTCGGTGCGAAATGCATTTACCTTCAGATTGATGAGGTCGCTTTCAGGCGACCAGCGATAGCGGGCATTCCACGTTTTGAGATCAAGTGTGTCCGGTTCGGACTGATAGCCCCCGACAGCGCTGGTGTGGGTGCCGAGGCGGGTCGGCATAATCTCCCCGAACTCACTGTCGTAGCGCATATAGCTCAGTTCCAGCGCATGATCTGTTCCAAACCGGATATTGCTCTTGAGAAGCAATGATTCAGTATCCGTGGAGGTGTTCAGGACTTCTTCGCCGCCCTTCCAGGGGGAAAGGCCCTCATAGCCGATATTCGGGAAGTCGGGATCAGTGGTGCGATCGACGAAAGATGGCTGCCCGCCGCCTTTCGTTCCCGAGAAATAGTTGCCGTTGTGACGCCGTGCATAGGCGGCGACCAAGTCGATGCTTTCCGAACTTAAAGCCGCAGCCACGCTTCCGTTTCCTCCTGTCGGATCGAGGAAGGCGGGACGGTCCATATTGCCGCCGTCGCGCGTTGTCGGCGTGGATCCTGCCGCATAGCTGCCACCGGCCATGCCGCCGGGTGTCAACACGTCCGGCGGGGTGGTGCTGTTGGTGTTGAAGCCTCCACGCAGCCGGACGCCCATTTGCTTGCCGGGCAGCAGAATGTCGGCTGCTGAAAGTGTACGCATCCGCACGACTCCGCCAATCGCTCCTGAGCCGTCAGCCGCGGCGCTGGGCCCTTTCTCGACCGAAACTTCACCGATAAAATCGGGATCGACATAACTGCCTGAACGGGCGCCGTTATAACCGCGATAGACGGTCTGTTCCTGCGTGGCGCCGTCGATCACGACCGGGACGCGACCCTGTCCTTGCAGCCCCCGGATATTCACATCGAGCGCGCCCGAGTTGCGGCTGTCTCCATTGATGACGCCGGGTATGCCGGAGATGAAATCTCCCGCCGATGTTCCACGTCGCTGTTCGATCTCCTGTCCCGAAATATAGCTGACTGACCCCGTGCTTCCGTAAGTGTCGTCGTGACTTCCGAGCGTTCCTCCGCCCGCGCCGCTGATGGTAATGGTGTCAAGCACGAGCGATCCGTCCGCATTGACCGGCGCGTCAGCGACAGCGGTTGAGGGATCGTACACGGTGACGGCGTTGCCGCCTGTAAAGCGCCAGGCAAGACCGCTGCCTGACAGGAGCCGCTCCAGAGCCTGGGTCTGGGTGAGAGGCCCTTGCAATGCAGGCGCAGACCTGCCTTGCGCCAGTTCCGCCGGATAGGCGATGCGCAGGCCCGTGATACGGGCGAAGGCGGCGAGGGAATCGGAAAGCGACTGGGCAGGGATATCGAAGGAGGCCGGTTGCAGCCTGGCTCCAGTCTGCGCCTGGGCGACAGACACCGAAGCCATGGGAACCATGGCCGTCGATGCGATCAGGAACGCCTTCAACATATGCACGCGCGTAGAATTTCTCACTATAAGCCCCTGTCCTCGGTTCTCTGCGTGAGGGCGGCGAACTCAAGCTTTCATACCCCTCATCAGTTTAGAGAGGCGGGGCGCGGAAAATCCTCAATTAAAGAGGATAAGAAAACTCAGGAAATTTCTAGGCCGTTGAAATCACTGTAAGAAGATTTGCCAGATGACGAACGTGGATGGGCAGGCCCCCCTGCAAGGCATCCAGCGACCCACGTGGATCGCGCAGGTCGAGCACCGCATCGACGCGAAGCGCGTGCAGGCCGCGACCGGCGATAACGATGCTTCCGCCGTACCATGGCGACAGCGCAGCGACGACCTCGGCGAGCGTGCGCGCATTCGCACGATAGAAGCCCTGCCGCCATGCTCCGGTTTCGGCGACGTCCTGGGTGCGAACCGGTCCGATGTGGCCTGACCCATTCACCGCGACGATATCGCCCTCACGCAGGTCGATATAGGAGGCGGCTGGCGCGAACACCCTCGCCATGTCTGCCGCAACGGCGATCTCGGTTCCGCCATCGGGAAGGTCGCGGGTGACGTTGAAGGCTGCGCCGTGCGACCGTATCGAGAGACCGTCCATCGCAACCCGGAACGGGTGTGACGGACCGCTGGCTACCTCGAAGAACGCCTGCCCCTGAAGAAGCGAGACGCCGCGCGTGTCCGGGCCGAAGAGGACGTCGATGGCGGACCGGGCGCTGAGCGTGACCCTTGAGCCGTCAGGAAGCTCGATCAGGTTCGTTGTGGCGACGGAGGTGGCATGATCGGCAAGGATGCGCGTGAAAGCGCCGGAACGCCACATGCCGCCGCCGGCCGCGCCGGCTGCCGCCAACCCGATCAAACCCGTCAGAACCGCCCGTCGTGATACCGGGCGCGGCTTCCTGCCCGGTTTGACGAGACCGGTGGCAGGGTCGACATGCAGTTGCGAAATGTCCGACCAGAGGCGCTCAGCCTCCACGGCGGCCCGTTCGTGACCGGGGCTCGTCATACGCCATGCGCGCCATTCCTGCCGGTCGGCCCTGGTCGCCGTTCCGGAATTCAGCCGCGCGACCCATCGCACCGCCGCCTCGATGAGTTCATCCGTTTTTTGGTCAGCATCAACCGTCATGAGCGCCAGCCCGCGAGCAAAAATCCGCATCATATGTATAGAGGGTGGGTGAGGGCAAAAACCGCAACGGCAAACGAAATTTCCTCAGTCGTCGGCATGCACGCGCATCAAGGCGCGGCAATGGAGAAGCGCGCGGACCACATGCTTCTCGACCATGCTGACGGAGATGCCGAGCCTGCCAGCGATCTCGGGATGGGAATAGCCTTCGAACTTGTTCATGACGAACGCCTTGCGGCAAGCTGGCGGCAGTTCGTTGAGGAAGACGGCGAGCTTGGCCAACTGCCGGCGCTGCTCATAACGGGCGACGGAGTCGTCGACGAGTTCCGACTCCGGCAGAGCGTCGAAATCGACGCGACGGGACCATTCACGCTGCTCGCGGGCGGTGAAAGCGATCGCGGCGTTGCGGGTGGCCGTAAAGAAATAGGTTTTCGGATGTTCGATCGGGGTTGCTCCGCCACGAACGGCCAGGCTGACCCAGGCGTCCTGCACGACCTCTTCGCCATTGTCGCGGCCGCCCACCAGCCGGGAGGCGAAGCGGACGGCCTCGGCATGGTAGCTGCGAAAAATGTCGTTGAGGAAGTGTTGGAACGAACGGGCCATGGCACTGATTTCCGCACAGCATTAGATGTCGAGACGACTTGCCTTGGCTGTAATGGCTGGGCAGAAGGTTTTGTCGTCGCTTATACGATCGCAAAAATGCAGGCAACTACAATGAATTAGAAGCGATCCGGGCCTGGCGGGGAAGGAGCGCCAAAACATGAGCACGCAGAGCATGTTTTCTGGTTGATTTCATTCGCCGACTCCTTGTCGCGTTGAGCCGGCGGTTCCGATCGCCATTGCTGCGCATTCAGGATATCTGTGTCAAATACGCAACATTTGTGCCGTCGGGGCAGCGTCCTTCATCACCAGTGGCGCAGCGCCGACTCCTAAGCCTGAAGCGCGAGCTTCATGTGATCGAGCACCAGCGTGTCACGGTCGCCCGCCCTGATCGCCTCTATAATGATCTCATGCTCCGCACAGAAACGCTCGGCAAGCTCCGGATGACATAGCGGCCGACGCTGAAACGCTCGGTCAGGTCGCCCTCGACCAGACGTTCGCGTGGCCGCAATCGTCTGAAAATGATGTCAAATCTCAACGCATTGGCGATCTGGTCGATCATTTTTCCGCCTTCTTGCCGGCTCCCTCTAACACGCCGCCGACGCGGGTCGGAACGCTCTATCGGCTACCGTCCGTATTGTTGACAATCATGCTGACCACGTGCCAGTCAAACGTCCAGGTTGGGTCCGGGAATTATCATGTACGACTACTGCATTGTCGGAGGGGGCATTGTCGGCCTGGCGACGGCGCTGACGGTCTCGCGCAACAAGCCGGACGCCCGAATACTGGTCATCGAGAGAGAAAACGCGCTGGCCAGTCATCAGACCGGACACAATAGCGGCGTCATCCATGCGGGCATCTACTACGCGCCCAAGAGCTTCAAGGCGGAGCTGTGCCGCGCCGGCGAAAGCGCGACCAAGGCGTTCTGCGATGAGAACGGGATTGTCTACCGCACCCCCGGGAAGCTGGTGGTGGCCACCGATCAACTCGAAATGATGCGACTTGCCGCACTGGAGGTGAACGCGGCCGCCAACGGCATTTCCTGCCGGAGGCTCGGCGCGGAAGAACTGACGGAGATGGAGCCTGCGGCCTCGGGTCTGGGCGCCATCCTCGTTCCGCAATCGGGCATCGTCGATTATGCGCAGGTGGGTCGCACAATGGCCGACCGGATCCGGGAGCGCGGCGGAGAAATCATGACGGGCATGTCGGTCGAGCGCCTGGAAGAGCGGGCCGATCATGTGCGCGTCGTCACTGCCGAGACCGTCTTCGAGGCGCGCTACGCGGTGGCGTGCGTAGGCCTGCAGGCGGATCGTCTGGCCAGCCGCTCCAGCATGGAAGTCGATTTCCGCATCGTGCCGTTTCGTGGCGAATACTATGCCCTGCGGCCGGAACTGGCCAATCTTGTGGAACGGATGATCTATCCGGTGCCGGACCCGGCTCTGCCCTTCCTCGGCATCCATCTCACGCCAATGATCGACGGTGCGCTGACGGTCGGCCCCAATGCGGTTCTGGGCCTGTCGCGCGAAGGTTATCCGAAATTCTCGGTCAACGCGCGCGACATCGCGAGCTATCTGCGCTTTCCCGGCTTCTGGAAGCTGATCGCCGCCAATCTTTCCAGCGGCGCCGGCGAGATGAGGGATTCGCTCTTCAAGAGCGCCTATCTGGAGAAGTGCCGGAAATACTGCCCGTCGCTGCAACTGGAAGACCTGCAACCCTATCGTGCGGGCATCCGCGCGCAGGCCGTGTCGCGCAGCGGCGCGCTGATCCACGATTTCATGTTCCTGCGTTCGAAGCGCGCGCTGCATGTTTGCAATGCGCCATCGCCCGCAGCCACCTCCGCCCTGCCGATAGGCAGGATGATCTACGAGCGGCTGCACGCCGCAGACTGACCTCTTCGCGAGGGGACGGCATTGCCTACCCGACACCGGATCGCGTCGAAGAGGGGGCGCGGCGTAAGACCGGCTGGCCCGGAATTGGCCCGCTTCCCCAAGCCGCCTGACGTCATCTCTATGCCGGCCTGTTGATCGGGAGTGGCGGGGACATCAAATCCGGCAGCCGGAATCCGGCATGGATCGCCCGCGCCTTCGTACATTTTGTCGCAGATGAACCGTCTGGTTGTTTGACTTAGCGCAAAGGCGCTCCGGGGAAGCCGTATAGCGTCGCGGCCATGAATTGCCGGATGCCGCTGAATGAAATTTTTTCGTTTTCTGTTTTTCCTTTGTGCGATAGCGAGCTGGGGAACTGGCGCCTTTGCGGCTGCCGTGTTGCAGGAATACCTGCCGGAAGCGGTCGCGTCCGATCTGGTTCCTGACGCTGACAGCTTTGGCCCGATCCGTAGCGATCTGGCCGTCGCGCCTGTCATGAAAGGCGGCGAAACGATCGCCTGGGCGTTCATCACCTCCGATTTCGTCGGGACGACCGGATATTCGGGCAAACCCATTCATTCTCTTGTAGCCGTCGACAACAACGCCCGGATCGTCGGTGTCCAGCTGGTGAAGCACTCCGAACCCATCGTGCTGATCGGCATCCCGGAGGCCAAGGTGAAGGCGCTGGTCGAAGGCTATACCGGCCTCGACCTTCTGGCGGAAGCGAAGGCCGGGGGCACGGCGCACGAGGTCGACATCATCTCCGGCGCCACCGTGACCGTGATGGTCATCGACGATTCGATCATCAGGTCCGGCCTCAAGGTCGCCCGCGCGCTCGGCCTTGGCGGACTGGCGCCCGAGCAGGCCGATGGCGGTCCCCGGTTCGAGATGGATCCTGACGCGACCGCGCCGGCGGACTGGTTCGAGGCCGAAGGCGACGGGACGGTGAGACGGCTGTCGCTGGATGTCGGGCAGGTCAACGCCGCCTTCGCGGCGCACACGGACGCCAGGGCGCGCGAGCGCGCATTGACGCAACCGCCGGAGACGCTTTTCATCGAATTGCAGGCGGCGCTGGTTTCCGCGCCGCCGATCGCGGAAGGACTTCTCGGTAGCGCCGAGGCAGCCAACCTGAAGGCCTGGCTGAAGGAAGGAGAGAACGCCATCGCGCTGATGGGGCGCGGCCTCTATTCCTTCAAGGGATCGGGTTATGTGCGTGGCGGCATTTTCGACAGGGTTGTCCTGATCCAGGATGATGTGTCGGTGCGTTTTCGTGACCGCGACCATCGGCGTCTGTCGGGTCTGGCCGCGGCAGGCGCACCTGACTTCACTGAGAAGGACCTGTTCCGCATTCCCGCGAATGTCGGTTTCGATCCGGCAAGGCCGTTCCGCATCCAGTTGCTCGTGCAGCGTGAAGTCGGGCCGACCGAAAAGGTCTTCCACACCTTCGATCTCGGCTACCAGCTGCCGCAGAAATATCTGCGCGCCATGGCGTCGGCGTCCGCGCCATCCCCTTCGGAAGCTGTGTCGGTTGCCGATCGCAATGAAGGTGCGGCGCAAGCGGAGCTCTGGAAGCGGATATGGATGGATTCGAAGCTGAAGATCGTCGTGCTCGGCGTCATGCTGACGGTCCTGACGGGCGTGTTCTTCTTCCAGACATTCGCCGTCAGGAACGAACGCCTGTTCTATGTTTTCCGCATCGGCTTTCTCACGGTGACGCTGGTGTTCCTGGGCTGGTACGCCAATGCGCAACTGTCGGTCGTCAATCTCATGGCGCTGTTCGGCAGTCTTGTGAATGGCTTCAGCTGGCAGGCGTTCCTGCTCGACCCGCTGACTTTCATCCTGTGGTTCGCGGTGGCCGCCGCCCTCCTGTTCTGGGGACGCGGCGCCTATTGCGGCTGGCTGTGCCCGTTCGGCGCGTTGCAGGAATTGACCAATCAGATCGCCCGCAAGCTGCGCATCCCGCAATGGACCCTGCCATGGGGACTGCACGAGCGGCTCTGGCCGATCAAATACATGATCTTCCTGGGTTTGTTCGGCGTCTCGCTGGTCAGCGTCGAACAGGCTGAGCTTCTGGCCGAGGTTGAGCCTTTCAAGACCGCGATCATCCTGAAATTCCTGCGCGCCTGGCCCTTCGTCGCCTATGCCGCAGCGCTGCTGATAGCCGGGCTGTTCGTTGAGCGCTTCTACTGCCGGTATCTCTGCCCCCTGGGCGCGGCGCTGGCGATCCCCGCGCGGCTGCGGATGTTCGACTGGCTCAAGCGCTACCATGAATGCGGCAACCCCTGTCAGACCTGCGCAAACCAATGCCCGGTGCAGTCGATCCATCCGACAGGCGAGATCAACCCGAACGAATGCATCAACTGCCTGCATTGCCAGGTGCTCTACCAGTCCGAGACCACCTGTCCCGTCGTGATCAAGAAATTGAAGCGCCGGGAGAAACTGGCTGAAAGCACGCCGCCCGGGCCGCGGCGTCCTTCCATCGGCCAGCCCACTGTCACCCGAGCCACCGTTTCTGAAGTTTAACCAAAGGAGTGTCGAATATGGAACCGACCGAGAAAAAAGGATTCAGCCGCCGCACCCTGCTTGGCGGCGCCGCTGGCGGCGCCGTAGCGGCGGGCGCGTTTGGCGGCCGCATGGCGCTTGGCCCCGCGGCCCTGGGCCTTGGCGTGACCGGAGCCGCCACCGCCATGAGTGGCGGCAGCGCGCGGGCGGCGGGAGCGGACGGCTCCACCGCACCGGGCCAGCTTGATGATTACTACGGCTTCTGGTCCTCCGGCCAGACCGGCGAAATGCGCATCCTGGGCATTCCCTCCATGCGCGAACTGATGCGTGTGCCGGTGTTCAATCGCTGCTCGGCGACCGGGTGGGGCCAGACCAACGAATCGATCCGCATCCACCAGCGCACGATGACGGAGAGGACGAAGAGGCAGCTCGCCGCCAACGGCAAGCAGATTCATGACAATGGCGATCTCCATCACGTCCACATGTCCTTCACCGAAGGCAAGTATGACGGCCGCTACCTGTTCATGAACGACAAGGCCAACACGCGTGTTGCCCGCGTGCGCTGCGATGTCATGAAGACCGACGCGATCCTTGAGATTCCCAACGCCAAGGGCATCCATGGCATGCGCCCGCAGAAGTGGCCGCGCTCCAACTACGTGTTCTGCAACGGCGAGGACGAAGCGCCGCTGAACAATGACGGCTCGACCATGACGGACGTGTCGACCTATGTGAACATCTTCACCGCGGTCGACGCCGACAAGTGGGAAGTGGCCTGGCAGGTTCAGGTCTCGGGCAATCTCGACAACTGCGACGCCGACTACGAGGGCAAGTGGGCCTTTTCGACCAGCTACAACTCCGAAATGGGCGTGACGCTGGAAGAGATGACCAAATCCGAGATGGATCACGTCGTCGTCTTCAATCTCGCGGAGATCGAGAAGGCCATCGCCGCCGGGCAGTACGAGGAGATCAACGGCGTCAAGGTGCTGGACGGGCGCAAGGAAGCCAATTCCCTCTTCACCCGCTACATCCCGATCGCCAACAATCCGCATGGCTGCAACATGGCGCCGGACAGGAAGCACCTGTGCGTCGCCGGCAAGCTGTCGCCCACCGTCACCGTGCTGGACGTCACCAGGTTCGACGCGGTGTTCTATGAGAATGCCGAACCGCGCAGCGCCGTGGTGGCGGAGCCGCAGCTCGGGCTTGGACCTCTCCACACCGCCTTCGACGGGCGTGGCAATGCCTACACTTCGCTCTTCCTCGACAGCCAGGTGGTGAAGTGGAACATCGAGGACGCGGTCCGTGCCTACGCAGGCGAGAAGATCGATCCGATCAAGGACAAGCTCGACGTCCACTACCAGCCGGGCCACCTGAAAACGGTGATGGGCGAGACGCTCGACGCGACCAACGACTGGCTCGTCTGCCTGTGCAAGTTCTCGAAGGACCGCTTCCTCAACGTGGGTCCGCTGAAGCCCGAGAACGACCAGTTGATCGACATTTCGGGTGACAAGATGGTGCTGGTCCATGACGGCCCGACTTTCGCTGAGCCGCATGACGCGATCGCCGTTCATCCCTCGATCATGTCCAACATCAAGTCCGTCTGGGACCGCAACGACACCATGTGGGCCGAAACGCGGGCGCAGGCGGAGAAGGACGGCGTCGATATCGATGAGTGGACCGACGAGGTGGTCCGTGACGGCGACAAGGTTCGCGTCTACATGACATCGGTCGCGCCGGCCTTCAGCGTCGAGAGCTTCACCGTGAAGGAGGGCGACGAGGTTACGATCACCGTCACCAATCTCGACGAGATCGATGACCTGACGCATGGCTTCACCATGGGCAACCATGGTGTGGCGATGGAGGTCGGACCGCAGCAGACCGCTTCGGTGACGTTCGTGGCGGCCAATCCCGGAGTCTACTGGTATTATTGCCAGTGGTTCTGTCACGCACTCCATATGGAGATGCGCGGCCGCATGTTCGTCGAGCCGAAGAGCGCCTAACCATGCGTGTGGCTGTCCTTCTTATCGGCCTGCTGTTCGCCGCGCCACTGGTCGCGGCGGAGCGGGAGGTCGCGCCGGGAACGGGCAGCCTTGCGCGGGCCGTCGCCGTGGCTGCGCCCGGCGACGTGCTCAGGCTGGTCGACGGGGTCTATCAGGGCCCCGTCACGGTCGATCGTCCGCTGACCATTTCCGGTCCGCGCGGCGCGGTCATCGACGGCGGTGGCGAAGGCAGCGTCATCACCCTGACTGCATCGGACATCACCTTGTCAGGCTTCACCGTCACCGGATCGGGCCATGTGAATCAGGATCTGGACGCCGGCGTGAAGATCGAGAAAGGCGCGGATCGCGCGCTGGTGAAAGGGCTGCTGGTTACCGGCAACATGCATGGCGTCGACGTGCATGGCGGACGCGACGCCAGGGTCCTCGGCAATGAGATCATCGGCACGCAGAACCCGCACATGAACGAGCGCGGCAACGGCATCTACGTCTGGAACAGCCCGGGGACGCTGCTTGAGGGGAATTCGATCCGCTACGGTCGCGACGGCATTTTTTCCAATGCCAGCTCCAACAGCATCTATCGCGGCAACCTGATGCGCGACCTGCGCTTTGCCGTGCACTTCATGTACACCCGCAACACGGAAGTGTCGCAGAACATCTCGATCGGCAACCATCTGGGCTTTGCCATCATGTTTTCCGACAGGACGAAGATCCTGCACAATCAGAGCCTTGGCGACCGCGAGCATGGGCTCATGCTCAACTACGCTAACAATGCGGATGTGACCGGGAATCTGGTGCGTGGCGGCACGAAGAAGTGCCTCTTCATCTACAACGCCCACAAGAACCTGATCTGGGAAAATCGGTTTGAAGGCTGCGGAATTGGCATTCATTTCACAGCCGGCTCCGAGCGCAATGTGCTCACCGGCAACACCTTCATGGGCAACCGCGAGCAGGTGAAATATGTCGGCACGCGCCATATGGAATGGAGCCATGAAGGGCGGGGCAATTTCTGGTCGGATCATCCGGCCTATGACCTGAACGGCGACGGCGTCGCCGACAGTTTCTACCGTCCCAACGACCTGATGGACCAGATTCTCTGGTCGCAGCCCGCCGCTGCGCTTCTGACGGGTTCTCCTGCGGTGCAACTGGTTCGCTGGAGCCAGCAGAGTTTCCCGGCCACCTTGCCGGGCGGCGTGCGCGATTCAGCCCCTCTGATGCGCGCCCTGACGATTCCCGTCACGGCGGAGGCACAGAGTTTTGAGGCCGGCGTCAGGGGACGCTGGACCCAAGGAAATATTGATGACCTCGACCCTGCAAATCTCACGGCTCACTAAGCGTTTCCAGACGGTCGAGGCGCTCCGGGATGTCTCGCTGAGGCTGGAACTCGGCAAGCGCGTCGCGCTGCTGGGCCACAATGGCGCGGGCAAGTCGACGATGATGAAGATCATCCTCGGCCTGATTCCCTTCGACAACGGCTCGGTCACCGTTTGCGGCTCGGCGCCCGGTTCCGCCGCGGCGCGGGCGCAAGTGGCGTACCTGCCGGAAAATGCGTCGTTCCACCCCGCGCTGACCGGGGAGGAGCAGATCCGCTACTATCTGGCTCTGCGTGGCGAGGATCCGAAACAGGCGATGGGCCTCCTCGAAAAGGTGGGGCTGGCCCATGCGGCGCGCCGGCGCATGGGCGGTTATTCCAAGGGCATGCGCCAGCGCGTGGGTTTGGCCCAGACGCTGATCGGCAAGCCGCGCCTTCTGGTGCTGGACGAACCGACATCGGGCCTCGATCCGGTTTCCCGACGTGATTTCTATGATCTTCTCGATGGGCTGGCCGCCGACGGCGCCGCCATACTGCTTTCTTCCCACGTCCTGACGGAGGTGGAGGCTCGTACCGACCGGATCGTTATCCTCTCGGGGGGGCATCTGGCGGCGGAGGGAACGCTGGCCGAACTGCGGGGGCAGGCGGCTTTGCCGGTCGTGCTGCTGATCACCCCCGCGCCGGGCAGCGAGACGGCGCTGGCCGCCGCGTTTCCGCAATCGGCCCGCACCCAGGACGGCCGGTTGCGGGTGTGCTGCGAACAGGCGCGGAAGCTGCCGCTCCTGTCGCAAGTCACCGCGCTTGGCGCACAGGTCGCCGACCTCGACGTCATCCCGCCGAGCCTCGAAGACATCTATTCCCATTTCAGCCGGAGGGACGGGCAATGAACCGTGTCCTTGCCACCGCCCTGTGTGAATTCCGCGTGGCCTTCAGGAATCGCTGGGTCGTCATCGCCACCGCGATGATGGCGCTGTTCGCGCTGGTGCTGGCTGCGGCGGGGGCCGCCCCAACCGGCGACATCGGCGTCGACCGGCTTTCGGTCGTCGTCGCCTCGCTGACCTCGCTGTCGGTCTATCTGGTGCCGCTGCTGGCGTTGCTTATGAGCTTCGATGCGATAGCAGGCGAAGTCGAGCGGGGGACGCTGCCGCTGCTCCTGACCTATCCCGTTTCGCGGCTGCAAATCCTGCTGGGCAAGCTTCTCGCTCATATCGCCATCCTCGGGCTGGCGACTGGTCTTGGCTACGGGGCCGCCGCCGCGGCGGCGCTGCTTGCCGACAGGGACTCGCTCGACGGGCTGCCCTCCCTGTGGCGGCTCGTCTGGTCGTCGGTCCTGCTCGGCGCGACATTCCTCGGGGCGGGCTACGCGCTTTCGGCCCTGGCCCGGCGCACATCCAGCGCGGCGGGGCTTGCCATCGGTCTGTGGCTGGCGGTGGTCGTTCTGTACGATCTGGCTCTGCTGGCCCTGATCGTTTCGGATTCCGGCGGCCCTCTCACCACCCGCATCCTGCCGATCGCGCTGTTGTCAAATCCCGCCGACGCCTTCCGCATCTTCAACCTGTCGGCCGCCGCAGCCGTCTCCGCCGCTGGCGGCATCGGCGGCGCAGCCGACGCGATACCGCTCTGGCAATCCGCCGCGTCCATCCTGCTCTGGCCGGTCGCCGCGCTGGCGCTGGCGTGGGCCGCGTTCAGAAAGGTGACGCCATGACGAATAAGCTGCGCCTGATTTTGATGGCCGTTCTGCTGTCGGTGAGCGCCTGCACGGAGGAGGTCGCACAGAACATCGCGCCGCAGGACATGACGGCGGAGACGTTGGGCCATTATTGCCAGATGAACCTGCTGGAGCATCCCGGTCCCAAGGCGCAGGTCCACATGAAAAACATGCCGGCGCCACTGTTCTTCAGCCAGGTCCGCGATGCGATCGCCTATGCGCGCGCGCCTGAACAGATCGCGCCGATCCTCGCGATCTATGTCAACGACATGGGCGCAGGCGGCGCGACCTGGGAGCAGCCGGGCGACGGCAACTGGATCGATGCCGGCAAGGCGTTCTTCGTAGTCGGCTCGGTCCGCGCAGGCGGCATGGGCGCTCCGGAGACCGTGCCCTTCGCCTCCCGGGCTGACGCCGAGGCGTTCGTGAAGACTGAAGGCGGAACGGTTCTGGAGCTGTCGGCGATCACGGACGACATGGTCCTGACGCCGGTGGAGCAGGACCCGGCCGAGGGCGGTGACGCCGATTATGAAGGCCGTCTGCGGGCCTTGCCAAATGCTGTTGGAGGCTGAACCATGCTGACACGTCGCCGCCTGATCGCAATTTCCGCCGCCATGGCGGCATCTTCCTGGGCCGGAATGGCGCAAGCGCGACCCGCGGCCCGCCTCTGGACGGGGCAGGCTCTTGGCGCGCGAGCCTCCATCAGGCTCGACCATCCGCAAGCCGAGGCGATCGCCGCCCGTGTGTTCGCGGAGATCGATCGGTTGGAGAGTATCTTGAGCCTCTACCGGGCAGACAGCGCGGTCAGTCGCCTGAACCGCGATGGCCGGCTGGACAACCCTCCTTTCGAGTTGCTGGAATGCCTGTCGATCGCGGGTTCCGTCCACAGCGCCAGCGGCGGATGCTTCGATCCCACGGTGCAGCCGCTCTGGGCGCTGTGGGCCGAGGCGGCGGCCGCCGGCGAGAAACCCGCGGACGCCGCTATCGAACGGGCCCGGTTGCATGTCGGCTGGGAAAAGGTCGAGTTGAACCCGTCGGCGATCACCCTCCAGCCGGGCATGTCCCTGACCCTGAACGGCGTCGGCCAGGGTTATGTCGCCGACCGGGTTGCGGTTCTGCTCGAAGCCGAAGGATTGAACGAAATTCTCATAGACTCCGGCGAATTCCGCGCGCTGGGCGGACAGCCGGGGGGCGACGACTGGCCTATGTTGCTGGAGACGGGCGCGCGGCTGGCCTTGCGCCAGAGAGCGCTTGCGACTTCTTCTCCCCTGGGGACGACGTTCGATCAGGCCGGCCATGACGGGCACATTCTCGATCCCGTGACGGGGCGACCGGTTCGCTCAGGCTGGCGATCCGTTTCGATTTCCGCGCCCTCGGCCGCAATCGCAGATGCGCTGTCCACGGCCTCGTGCCTGATGCCCGATCAGGCATCGATTGCCGGCGTGATCGGCCAGTTTTTCGATGCCCGTTGTGAAGCGGCGGCTCCCCTGAGCGAGCGTTCATAAAGGCCTATGGCGTCGGGCCTCGCCTGTCCGGGCGATCAATAGGCCGCATCGCGGCCATGCGCCTTGGCCACCTCACGCGCGCTCGGATTGACCGAAGGGCGGAAGGGGACTTCGACGACGCGCCCCGCCACAGGAACTCCCGGTTCATCAGCATAATCGTCCGGGAGCCAAACCTTCAGTTTGGTCCCCAGCGGCTTCATGGCGACAGGCGCCCAGCCAAGCGCGATGTTGACGCCGAGTTCGGGCGAGAACCATGGCGAGGTGATATAGCCGACCGGCTCACCGCCACCCTCGTCGGAAATCAGCCAGAAGTCGGGCGCATAGTCGGTGACAGGCTTGCCGCCGAAGGTGAGCCCGACCATGGTCATCGTGAATGGCGAACGCCCCGCTTCGATTGCGGCCCGCTGTGCTTCCAGCGCTTGTTTGCCGATATAGTCCGCCATTTTCTTGCGCGGCACCTGATAGGCCAGATGACACTGGAAAGGCGACACCTCCTGATCAATGTCCTGGCCCCAGGACAGGATGCCGGCGGCAATGCGGCGGTGATGCGCCGGCGCGATCACCATCAACTGGTGCTTCTCGCCTGCCGCCAGCACCGCCTTCCAGAACTCCTCGGCGTGGAGAGTGGCGTCCCGCAGATAAATCTCATAGCCTTTCTCACCCGAAAACCCGGTCTGGGAGATGACGACCGGCCGGCCGGCGACCTCGGCCTCCATCATGCCGTAATAGGGCAGCGCATGCACCGCCTCGCCGAACAGGTCGGCCATGAGCGCTTCGGACTTCGGTCCCTGGATCTGCACCGGCGCGACGTCGATCTCGGCGATCCCGACATTCATCCCCAGGCCAACATTGACGCCCCGCAGCCACCATTCCAGATCGCTGTCGGAGATCGAGAACCAGAACTCGTCCTCGCTCAGGCGCAGCAGGATGGGATCGTTCAGGATACCGCCGGCCTCGTTGCAGAGGATGACATATTTGCCGTTCATCGGCCGGATGCGGGTCGCGTCGCGGGTGATGACGCGATTGACGAACCTCTCGGCTTCAGGACCCTTGACCTGTATCTGGCGCTCCACGGCGACGTTCCACATGGTGACATGGTTCACCAGCGCGTCATATTCCGCCATCGCACCGCCATCCTGGGGCCGGACATAGCCGCGCGGATGATACATGCGGTTATAGACCGTGGCCCGCCAGCAGCCGGCGGCATGGGAAAGATGCCAGTAAGGCGATTTGCGCACCCGCGTGGAAATCAACATTTCCACCGGCGTCGGTCCCGATTGGCGCAGATTGATCGGCACTTTGCGGTCGGATTGATCGACGCTGCGATTTTGGTGAACGAAGCTGGACGGCAGGGCAGGAGAGCGAGCAACTGTCGGTTCAGCATGGATGTTTGAGGCAAGGCTCATAACGACCTCCTTTACTGAGACCGGTGCAGTCTAGGACTGCAAGATCGGCGAACCGGGCCCAGAACCGACAATCGACGCGATGGAAGCGCCGAAACTGTTATTCAGGGTGCCATCCCACGATATCCCCAAAGACGCACACTCCCGCAGCTATCCGGGCAGAACGCAGACAAACTCATTGCTCTTTCAACCAAGCGACGACACACTGCGCGCAAAAGCAAGCGGGCGTTATCGGGAGAGGATGGGATGGAATCTGCAGTCGACCGCCCGTTACGGATTATGAGAGTATGCGGGTGGGCAGATCTGACGCCCACCATGCGGCGCATCACCCTGACCGGAGAGGATGTGGGGCGGCTGGGAAGCAGTGGCCTGCATGCGAGGCTTCTGTTTCCCGAAGGACAGCAGCCGCAATGGCCTGAAATCAGCGCCGATGGTCGTCCGGTCTGGAATCGTGGGCAGGTGCGTATGCCGATGCGGGCGTACACCTTGCGGAATATTCGCGCCGAGGCGGGCGAAGTCGATATCGACTTCCTTCTTCATGATGGAGATGGCGTGGCCGCGGCGTGGGCGCGCGATGTGGAGGCAGGTGCGGCTCTGGGCGTCATCGGACCGATCGGCCGCCCTGTCGAGGAGGCTGACTGGTATCTGTTTGCCGGTGACGAATCCTCATTGCCGCCGATTGCACGCATGCTCGAAAACCTGCCGCAAGATGCGCGGGGTCTCGCGCTGATCGAAGTCGCCAATGCACATGAGAGGCAACCTTTGAACGCCCCCGCTGGCGTAGAGATAAGGTGGCTCCTGCGCGATGTCCGACCCGACCAGCCGCGTGGCCGGCTGCTGGCGCAGATGGTGGTGGAAACGCCCGTTCCCGAAACAGGTCGAGTCGTCTGTTGGCTCGGTGCGGAACTGACCGCTTTCCAGATCGCGCGCGCCCATTGGCGCAAGCTTGGCCACCTCGATGAAAGGCGCATGCACGTCGCGCCCTACTGGAACGCCAGCAAGCAAACGCGTACGGAAGCGAAGCTTCTGGCCCGGCCGGGTCCGGTCGAGCTTTTCGAGCCGATTGATGCGGGGCGACTGGCTGCTTCGTGGCTGGAGAATCTGGCTGACGCGCAACCGCTTGAGATGTCGAAGTTCGCGGCGACGCGGACCCTCACCGAAGTCCATGTTGCGAGCGCCCTGGTGGAAGGAGGTGCAACGCGGCTTGACAACGATTGGGAAGGCATTGTGCGCGCGCTGCCAGAAGCAGGTGAAGTGACGGTCGTCACACGCAATCATGCCGCGGTCCATCGCAAGCACGGCACATTCGACCGCATTATGTGGAACGAGGAACGCCCGGTCGTTCTCGACCGTAACATCAATCTGCGCATAAGGCTGGAAAGCTGGGCGCACTGCTTCTTTGCAGAGGCGGCGGTGTCGGGATATGGGGCCGATGGCTTGCATATCTTCGACTGCTATGGGCAGTCGGTGTTGCATATTCTCGCGCGGACGCCGGCTGGGGGGGAAAGGCTGCGCAAGCTGGCCGAATGTTTCAAGGACAGTGATCAGACGCCGCAGATCGAGGTCCGGCGTCCTTCATCACCTGCGGCTCCCCTGGCAGATAGCGAGATCGACGCCAAGGCGCTGGCGGCGGAATGGCGTTCCATGCTCGATACACACGATATCTTCGCATTGGCCCGACGCCATGGCGCACAGCGCACACAAAGTTATCGGCTGGCCCCTGACGATCTGGCGCGTCAGGTCGATACGGCCCTTTTCTTCGAAGTTCTGGTGGAATCTGCCAGACAAGGCGAAGGCGTCATGATCTTCGTGGGATCGCCAGGCAATGTTCAAATTCATATCGGCCCGGTGCACGACGTCGCTGTGACAGCGGATCGCCTTTCCATCGCGGATGAGACTTTTGGGCTTGAGATTGTCAGTTCCTTGGCGGCGAGCTGCTGGCTCGTGTCCAAGCCGACCATCGACGGAGAGATCAGGTCTATCGAGCTTTTCGATGCCGGCGGTAACCAGATCGCCTGGATATTCGGCGAACGTCGTCCGGGCGGCCCGCAGGCGCGGTCCTGGCATGAGCTGCTCGACCGGGTTTGCTCAGAAGCACATGTAAAGCCCGGAGCCGTTCCGGCCTGACAGCAATGCGGGCGGACGGCGTTTCACCGTGTGCCCTTATGCTTCCGCTTCCCGCAATTCGGCAGCCTCGAAAGGGCGACCGGATTGCGCGGTATGCACAGAAAGGTCCATTTCCCTTACCGGACCCAGACCCTCCGGCCGGCGATGGGATATGACGATGAAGCTCGTGCCTTTCAGTTTTCTGCACAGGGCACGGAAGATCTCTTCCTCTGCGGCTCTGTCGAGCGCACTTGTCGCTTCATCCATAACGACCCATCGCGGCTTGTGCAGGAAGAGACGAGCCAGAATCAGCCGCTGCAATTCCCCTCCGGACAGAGTGGTCAGATCTTCAGGGCGCATGGCGCGGATGATGTCGGGCTCCAGACCAACGTCGTGCAACGCGGCGTCAATGTCCTGCCTGCTGAAGTCGGAGACGGGACGGGGATAGCAGGCGGCCTCCACGGCATCGCCCAGCGGCAGATATGGGTGTTGGGGAAGCACGAAAAAGCCGTCTTGCGGAATCAGGACATGGCCTTGGCCATGACGCCACAAGCCGGCCAGTGCCTTGCCGAGCGTCGTTTTTCCGATCCCAGAAGGTCCGCTCAACCAAAGCGTCTCACCCTGACCAAGATGGAGCCCCGGCAACGAGAGAAAGGGTTTTGTGGCGGGCGTCGCCAATACCAGCCTGTCTGCACGAACCGTTCCATTGGACGATGGTTCAACAGAAATGCAGGGTTCCCCCTGTGGTGCGGGCGCATCCAGAAATTCGATCAGGCCGCCCAGACGCTTCGCGGCGGCTGCCAGTTCCGAGAGCGGGCGATAAGAGAAGATGAACCATGATAGCGTGGTCACCACCTTCGCAAAGGCGGAGCTGATCTGCATCATCCCGCCAAATGTGAGCGCCCCGGCGAAATAGGCGGGCATTGCAAGGAAAGTTGGAATGCGCAGGGCTGTGTAATAGTAGGGATAGGTGAAAGAACTCAACCTCAGCTCCTGCCCGATAAGCCGTCGCCAGTTGTCGATGATCCTGTCAAAACGGGTATCCAATTCACGACGCTCGGCCGCAGCGCCGGAGAGTTGCGCAATCTGATCCGCATTCCGGCGTATGTGAACCAGACCGAAACGATAATCGGCCTCGCGCTGCTGCTGCTTGAAGTACAGTTCCTTAAGCGGCCGCCCGAGAAAATGAGTGATTGCGATTGCAAGAAAGACATAGGCGAAGGCAAGCCAGACCATGTAGCGCGGGAGCGACCAGTCGATGCCGAGCGCCCCAAGGTCGAGGGCAAAGCTGGAAAGCGACCATAACACGCTGGCATAGGAAATCAGTCCTACCGTGCGCGTGACGATGTCGAGGGAGAGCGGAATGAAGCCGGAAGCGGTGGTGCTGTCGGCAACATTTCCGGAAAGGAAGATTCGGCTATCCTCCGCGATGCGCTGATCCGGATTGTCCAGCAGGCTGGCTTCGGTGAATTCCTGCGTGCGGTGATAGCGACCGTCATCCAGCCATTTGTCGAGCAGGCGCGCGGTTAGCGCTTCGCGCCATCTGATCTCCAGCATCTTGCGAAAATAGATCGAGCAGAGGTTTCTTGCCGCCTCCACAGCTACGATGACCGCGAAAACCCAGGTCTGATGCAACGCCGCTGCCGCATTCATTTGCTGGAGCGCATCGTAGAAGTCCCTGGTCCAGTCAATGACGCGCAGCGCCACCGCAACGGATCCCAGCTCCAGCACGAGCACCAGACCATAAAGCAGAAGCGTCGCCCTGCCGCCCCGGCCGCTGGTGCACAGTTTCAGTATCCGCAATACATGACGGATTATCTCAATCATCGGCGACTTCCGCTTTCGGCACAGTCATCAGGCAGCCAGGCATGCAAACCGCCACAAAGGACGGCTTGGCTCCCGCTCCATCTCATTGTTCCCGCTGCATTTCCGGGCGCAAAACCGTTTCACGCTTTCGATGGAAATGCTCTAGAAGCGCACTGTCGCGCCCAGCTTGAAGGTGCGACCCGGCGCAATCTGGGCTTCCAGCGGCCTTGCCCCCGCCGTCGCCGCGCTGGCGGGAACCACATCATATCCGTAGAGGCTGTTTCTGAAGTAACGTGTATCGAACATGTTCTGGATACCCGCGTTCAGTTCCAGATTGCTCCGCGGGTTCCAGTTCACATAGGCGTCGAACACGGCATAAGCCCCCGGCAGGAAGGCGTTCGGGCTGGAACGACGGGTCACCGCCGCACCGAAAATACCTGACACCTCTGCTTCCAGATTCCAGTCGGCCATGAAGTGACGCAGGCCGAGCGTCGCCGTCAGCGGCGCCGCCCCGTCAAAGGGTGTCCTGTTCGCCCCCGCCACTTTCTGTATGCCATATTGATAGGAGATCGCGGCCGATGCCCACCAGTCGGTGTGGAACTCGTATTCGCCTGCGAACTCGATGCCCCACAGCTTCACATCCTCGACATTGTCGTAGGTCCATACATTGGGCCGCGTCGGGTCAAGGTTCATAGGTCCGCGGATGAAGTCCTGATAATCGGCATAGAATATGCCGGCGCTGAAGCTTCCGCGGTCGAGCAGGCCTCTGATGCCCAGTTCGTAGTTCTTGACCGATTCCGGTTTCAGATGGGGGTTTGGCAGAACGATGCCCCCAATGAACGGATCGTTGGCCGACACGAACATCTGCTGTGAAGTGGGCATTTTGAAGCCTTCGCCATAGGAGGCGTAGACTGAGTAACTATCATCCAGTTCGTAGATCAGTCCGAGCTTTTTGATAAGTCTGGTGTTGCTTGTCACCTCAGGTTCGTTGCCTGGAAGCGGATTGTACTCCGTGTCGGCGGTAGGATCGATTCTATAGGTCGCAAAGCGCAGGCCGGGGGTGATTTTCAGCCGCCCATCCAGCAGTTCCATCTCGTCCTGGACATAGAAATCCGCTCGACGGGTCTTCACCTCGGGGAAATTGTAGCCCTGATTGGTCTGGATGGTCGTAGCGTCAGTGTCGGATCGATGGACGATGTTATAGCCGTCATAGGAGGAATCAGTCAGGTCCCCGTCGAAGCCGTAGATCAGCTTGTGCGAAACACCGCCTGTCTCGAAGCGACTGGTCAGCTGCAAATCCGCCTCAAGAAATGCTTCGCCATAGTTGCGCACAGGCGTGTAGGTGTCGGTGCGCGTGGCGAAGATGCGGGTCTGAGTGCCGGACGTGTCGCGCTTTTGCGGCGAATAGGACAGCTGCCACTTGATTTCGTCGACCAACGGAGTGTTCAGCGTCCATTTGTGCTCCAGCGCAAGGCGCACGCGTTGCATGTCGAGTTCACGCGGATAGCTGGCGCTTGAATAACCGCTGGAAGCAGCAAAAGCGTCCCACACCTGATCGACTTCGGTGTGACGCTTGAAGAATTCTCCCGTTAGTCGGAATTCGTGGTCCTCGGGGGTCCAGATGAGCTTGCCGAGCGCATTCCAGGCGTAGGTATCGGCATCGAACAGTTTGTCGCAGCCGAAATAACTCGGGCGCGGACATCCCCAGATGCCACCATCAGCGCGGGCATTTCTCAGGCGTGGTTCATGTGCCGAAAGGTGACCGAAACTCGCCAGCATCTGGAAGTCGCCCTGCTCGGCAGCTGCTGTGAACTGCTTGCGGAAGCTGCCGTCAAAACTGTCATAGGCGCTCTTGATTTCGCCTGCCCAGGGCTTTTCGCCGCCCGCCAGAAGATCCCGCGGATCACGCGTGCGAAATGAAACGACGCCGCCCAGCGCATCTGCGCCCCAAAGCACGGAAGATGGCCCTCGAACGATCTCCACCGCTTGCATATTGAAGGGGTCGACAAAATCGCGGCTGCCATAAATTGTCTGTTCCTGCACCCGCGCGCCGTCAACCAGTATCTGGACGCGGTTACCTCCCACGCCCCGAATGCTGAAGGCGCCGAGCTGGCCATAGGGGTTGTTGAGCGAGGTTTCGCGGTCGACGCTCAGGCCTGGTAGGTAGCGCACCATATCCTCGATGTCGCGAACCGCCCTTCTGTCGAGCTGCTCGCCGGTGAGCACCGTTACGTTCTGTGCGACATTGAACAGTTCATGCGGGCCGCGCTGGGCGGTGACGGTGATGCGCTCCAGAAGAATGGCTTCCTCCGGCGTCAGCAGGGGAGATTGCGGTTTTTCAATATCCTCCGTGCTCTGTTCGGTTCTGGCTTGGCCGAAAGCATGATCCGGCCCTCCAGCGGCGATGATCGCCGCCCCAAGCCCGAGCAGGGCGCCGAAGCTTCGTCCGTACCGGACGACGCGGTTTGCAGTGAAATATGTGAAGACAGCCATTGCTCCCCCTCTCTTTTTACAACGGGGGCTTGCAAGACTAGCGCCGCATCAGGCGGTTTTCGCGCCCAAATGCTGCACATTCCAGTGGTACACCCCGCCCACCGAACTTCCACGGTCAGGCAGGTCTCCTGGCTCACGGGTCGTTGCGCACCGTCTGTCTTCCCGGCAAAGCCAGTGACAATAAGTGACGGCGCACTCTCCGCTTACAGTTGCGGGGCAGCTCCGGCTTTCCACCGGATTCCCTCTTAGCTTTCGCTACCGGACGTAGACGAAAGAACCATAACCGCACCCTCGATAGCACGGACTGTCCACAAGTCAATTACCGCCAGGCCCTTTGCATAAGCCATGGCTCGACTCCGAGGATGCCCACCAATCGGGAGCTTGGCTGCACGTAAGGGGAGGGCTCTTTGAAGGTCGGATCGCCTGCTCACAGGCCGGCCGGACACCTCACATTGCTCGCCTTCCGAATGGGCCGAAACAGGCCCCTGCTGCGGGGGCGGACCCGCCAAAGCAGGTGGCTCGAAACCTGCGATCACCCGCAATATGGTCGTCTTGCCGCAACCAGACGCCTCAGGCAGGGAAGATGAAGGAGCCGGACGGAAAATCCAGGCTCCCTTCGTCGAGGGCGACATGACAGTACGATTGCGGGAGCAACTCGCAAAACCGACATGCACGCAGAACCCGGTTTCGCCTGCTGCAGGGATTTCAAATGGCTGCGCTTGGCGCACAACTGGAGGCATAGCCGGAAAAGGCGGTGGCGAGATCTGATCCCTGAACACCCGTTCCGAGGAGGAGCGACAGCAGCAGCCGCGCTTTGAGGCTTCCGATGTCGCCGCCGTGAATGAGCCCGCGAGACAGGAGGTCGATTTCCGAACCGCCGAAATTGTAGGTGGCCCTGAATACCGGACCGGCGGCCACCCGCGTGCTGAGCACGACCGGAATTTTTTGCGCCAGTTCCGCCAGTGGGTCCACCAACACATCGGGAACGTGCCCCGCGCCCATGGCCTCCACCACGAGGCCGGCATAGCCGAGGTCCGGCAGCTGGCGCAGCGCGCGGCCGTCATCTCCGAGGCAGGCTGTCACCAGCGCCACCGGCATGCCCGGCTGCGCCAGGCCCCCGGCGATCGGAGCCTTTCTCGCCGGGCGCATGTGAAGGTGCACCCGCCCCTCGACGACGTGGCCAATCGGGCCGCTCCCCATGGATTCAAATGCTGAAGGCAGGAAGGTGCTGACCTTCTGCACCCGGCGCGCGGCGTGAATTGCGTCGTTGAGAACGACCACCGTTCCAAGGCCTGCGGCCTGCGGGTCTGCTGCAACTATGGTCGCCGCCAGCAGGTTCGCAGGTCCGTCCGCCCCCGGCGCTTCCGCGCCGCGCATCGCCCCCACCACAACCACCGGCCGTTCGCTTTGCACCAGCAGGTCAAGCACAAACGCCGTTTCCTCGATCGTGTCCGTGCCCTGAACGACAATGGCCCCGGCGAACCCGTCCTGAGCAAGTCGGGTGCCGATGAGTTCAGCCACATCGCGCAGATTGGGCAGCGTCAGGGATGCGCCCGGCAAGCGAAACGGAGACACGGCCTCGATATCGGCCAGCGCTTTGAGGGCGGGCACCGCGGCGACGAGATCCGCACCCGTCAGCGTCGGGGAAATCCCGCTTCCCGCGGTCGCCGACGTCATGGTGATCGTGCCACCCAGCGAGACAAGCAATACACGCGGCAAGCTCATGCCAATCTCCTTCTGGCGCGGTCCTCGCCGCGCCGGTTTCACTTTTCGGTCCGATGCCTCGCGATTCCGCTCAGCCGATCTGGCCGCGATACCAGTCGAGGATTTCGGCGCCGGTCCACATCACCACATCGTCCCTGGACAGAATATAGTCGTACAGCATCTCCAGATATTTGATGCGATGCGGTGCGCCCGTCAGATAGGGATGGATCGATATCGCCATGACGCGCGGGATCTGCGCTCCTTCCTGATAGAGCCGGTCGAACTGGTCCTTGCCGCGGCGGTAGATTTCGTCAGACGGCGACTGCTGGATCGCCGTCATCACGACATCGTTGATCTCAACAGTGTAGGGCACCGAGACGATGTTTCCGACGCGCGTGCGCAACGACACCGGCTGATCGTCCAGAACCCAGTCCGCCACATATTCGATGCCGGCTTCTGCAAGGAGATCGAGCGTTTCGTCCGTTTCCGTCAAGCCGGGGCTTTCCCAGCCGCGCGGCGGCCGCCCGGTGAAGTCGCGGATCGCCTCGATGGTCGCGCTGATCGCGGCTTTCTGGTCTTCGAGGCGATGCATCGGTTGCTGGACGAAGCCATGCCCCATGAAATCCCAGCCTGCGTCGAGCGCCGCCTGGCACACCTGGGGGTAAAGCTCGCAAACGGTTCCGTTGACCGCAAAACTTGCCTTGAGTTTCCGCGCGGTCAGGACTTCATGGAACCGCCAGAACCCGACACGCATGCCATATTCATGCCAGGCCCAGTTGGGGACGTCAGGCAGCAAGGGCTGGCCCATCGGCGGCGGCAGCACAGTTCGCGGCATCGGCCCTGTCGGCCGCCAGTTTTCCGCATTGACAATCGTCCAGACCGCGACCCGCGCATTACCGGGCAGGGAAAGCGGCTTGCGGTCGGTGATCGGGGAATAGTCGAGCCTTTGCCTCAACGTCGACCCTGTGGCCTCGTTCGTCATGATCGTCTCCTACTCTCCCAGCAACGCCAGCGCCGTGCCGGCGCAGATACGTCGACGCTGGGCGTCGGTCAGCCCCGGCGCCGCGCTGATCGTATTCAGCGGCTCCTCATCGCCCATGTCGAAAGGGGCGTCCGTGCCGAGAAACACCTTGTCGGCTCCGACCAGTTCGGCGAGAAACGAAATCGACCGGGGCTCGAACAGCACGGTGTCGAAGTAAAACCGGCGCATGAGTTCCAGCGGAGATGTCGAGGAGACCGCATTGGTTTCGCTGCGCATCCGATGTCCGCGCACCAGGCGGCCGATCTGATAGGGAACGAAGCCGCCGCCATGCGCCAGCCCCAGCTTCAGCTCCGGAAGGTCGTCCAGGGTTCCGCTGAACATCAGGTCCGCCACCATAAGGGCGGTTTCCAGCGGATTGCCTATGAGGTTGGTGAGGTAATAGTCCTCCAGCCCTGATTTGTTGCCGATGTAGTAGGGATGGGTCATCACGAACACCTCCAGTTCCTGCGCGCGGCGCAGGACGGGGCGGAAGCGGGGATCGCTGAGTTTCGCGCCTTCGATGCGGGTGCCGATCTCCACCGCGCGGAACCCATGCACAGCGACGATGCGCTCAAGTTCCGCAACCGCGGCATCGGGGTGCTGCATCGGCAGGATGCCCATGCCACGCAACCGGTCCGGCCGCTGCGCAACCATCTCCGCGACGCCGTCGTTGACGAGCCTCGTCACGTCGGTTGCCAGTTGCTCGTCGCTCCAATACGTGAATGTCGGCGGGGCCGGAGACAGGACGGATATGTCCAGCCCCTTGCGATCCATGGCGGCGATCTTGGCGGACACATCGGTGAATTCGGCAAACAGAGGATAGACGTATCCCTGTGCGTGTACGACCTTGCGCTCAGCGCCGGCGCCGTCGATATGCGCCATCAGGGGCAGGGTCCCGGTGGCGATCGCCTCAACAAAAGCCTGCGGAATGACGTGACTGTGGAAATCGATGTTCATTGCGTGCTCAGCTATAGCGTTTCGGCTGGCCGTCATCGGCGTACCAGTCGAATTCCGTGTCGGAGAGGTTGACGATGATATTCTGGATCTGGGTGTATTCTTCGTAGGCGACGAGACCGTTTTCCCGGCCAAGGCCGCTCATCTTGAACCCGCCCCAGGGCGATGCGGGGTCGATACGGTGATGGTCGTTGATCCAGGTGATGCCGGAGAGAAGCTTGTGCGCGACCCGGTGGGCGCGGGCGATGTCCCGGGTCCAGATACTGGTTGCAAGGCCAAATTCGGTTCCATTGGCGATGGAAATGGCTTCTTCCTCGCTGTCGAAGGGAATGACGCAGACGACAGGCCCGAAAATCTCCTCCTGCGCGATGCGCATGTCCGGCCTGACATTGATGAAGATCGCGGGCTTGATGAAATACCCCTTGTCGAAGGCGTCGCCATCCGGACGCGTGCCACCATAGGCAAGCGTCGCGCCATCCTCCTCGACACCGATCCGGACATAGCGTTCGACCGTATCGCGCTGTCGCTGCGACACCATCGGACCGAGTTGCGTGGCTTCGTCCTGAGGCGCGCCAAGGCGGATATGAGCGACCCGCTCCACCAGTCGCTTCACCACTTCGTCGTGGATGGAACGGTGCACCAGCAGGCGTGAGCCCTGGACGCAGGTCTGCCCCGTGGCGATGAAGGATGCAAACAGCGTCGCCGCAACGACCCGTTCGATATTCATGTCCTCAAAGGCGATCAGCGCCGCCTTGCCGCCAAGTTCGGCTGCGATTTTCACCAGATTTGCGCCAGCGGCCGCCGCCACGCGCTTGCCCGTTTCGGTGCCGCCTGTGAGGTCGAGCTTGCGCACGCGCGCGCTTGTCGTCAGCGCAGCGCCGGCGGTCGCGCCAAACCCCGGAACAACGTTGTAAACGCCGTCCGGAACGCCCGCTTCCTTCAGTATCTCGCCAAGCAGCAATGACGTGATGGGGGCCAGTTCCGACGGCTTCACCACCATCGTATTGCCAGCGGCAAGCGAAGGGGCGACCTTCTTCGTCAGGATGAGCAGCGGGTGGTTCCACGGCGTCACATGTCCAACCACGCCGAGCGGAACCCGTTTGGTGTAGTTCAGATAGTCGCCGGCGAATGGCGGCGCCGTGTCCTCATGGGTGCGGGCAACCGCGGCGAAATAGGAGAACCACTCGGGAAGACGCGCCATCTGGGCGGTCATTTCGCGGCGTGCCCGCCCGATCTGGTCGATCTCGATCGTCACCAGTTCGGGAAGGCGCTTTTTGAGATGGTCGGCGGCGCGGTGCATGATGTCGCCCCGCTCGGCCCCCGACAACGAGGACCAGCCGCCAAAAGCACGTTCCGCGGCGTCGATGGCGGCCTCGATATCAGCCGCTTCGCCTTCGGCGACAGAAGCGATGGTCTCGCCGTTCCACGGGTTCTCGACGGTGAACCTCTTGCCGGAAATCGCCGGACGATATCCGCCGTCGATGAACAGGTCCCAATTCTTCTTCATATGGCGCTCCACAGCGGCGCTGCCTGTCAGGCCAGCACCTTTCAACCGTCCTTCGCGGGAAGGCGGTGCGGTTACTGGACGACGAGATACTTCATCAGCGGGGCAGGATCGTCGCGGATGTGCTGCGCTGTCGCCTCATGCACGATGCGGCCGGTCTCCATCACATAGACGCGGTCGCACACGGCAAGCGCGCTGTAGAGATTCTGCTCCACAAGCAGGATGCCCAGTCCGGTCTTTCCCAGATCCGCGATGATTGTTTCCAGATGCTGCACCATCACCGGCGCCAGCCCTTCCGAGGGCTCGTCCATCAGAACGACTTCCGGATCGATCATCAGCGCGCGCCCGACAGCGAGCATCTGCCTCTCACCGCCCGAAAGCTCGTTGCCACGATGGAAGCGACGTTCCGCAAGTCGGGGAAACATCTGGAAAATCTTGTCGCTGGTCCAGCCTTCCTTCGCGCTCGCCGGCTTCATCATGGTCAGATGCTCGGTCACTGTCAGGGAAGGGAACAGCCTGCGGCCCTGCGGAACCAGGGCGATCTTGCGCCGCGCCACAGAATGGGGCTTGAGGCCACGCAGTTCCTCGCCCTTCCACTTGATCGAGCCGGCGCGAACCTGCGGTTGCGCAAGGCACATGATCGACCGGATCAGGGTCGTCTTGCCCATGCCGTTTCGCCCCAGAAGCGCCACCACCTCGCCGGGGTTCACGTTCATGGTGACGCCATTCAGCACGAGCGCGTCGCCGTAGAAACTCTGAACATCCTTGATCTCAAGCATGATCGCGCGCCTTTCCGAGATAGACGTCCTGGACCTTCTGGTCCTTGCTGATCGCTTCGGGCGAGCCTTCCGCGAGAAATTCGCCGTTGTTCAGGCACGTCACCCAATCCACGAGCTTGAGAACGAGGTCCATGTCGTGCTCGATCAGGATGACCGTCAGATCCCGCGGAAGCGACCTGACTATGTCGGAAACAATGACCCGCTCGGCGGGAGACAGGCCGGCTGCCGGCTCGTCCAGCAGAAGCAGCTTTGGCCGGGTCACAAGAGCCATGGCCATTTCAAGCTGCCGCTGTTCGCCATAGGACAGGTCGCGGACAGCCGCTCCGGCCCGATCGTTGAGCTTCGACAGGCCGAGGGCCGCATCGATACGCTCGCGGTCGTCGGCGGTCGGGTCCGAGCTTCCGAACAGGGAAAATTTGCGTGGCGACGTTCCCAGAAGCGCCAGCAGCATGTTTTCGCGAACCGTCAGCGTCGGAAACAGATTGGTGATCTGGAACGTGCGGCTCATGCCCAGACGGGTCCGCACATGGGCGGCCTTTCTCGACACATCGGCGCCATCGAAGGTGACACGGCCGGAGGTCGGCCGGTAGACGCCGGTAATCGCGTTGAACAGCGTGGTCTTTCCAGCGCCGTTCGGTCCGATGATGGCGCGGCGCTCCCCGTTCTTCACGGTAAGGGAGATATCTTTGACAGCCTTCAGCGCACCAAAGGCAACAACGACGTTTTCAAGGATAAGGGCAGGTTCCGACACGTTTTCTCGCTTCTTCGGAGCCATGGGGAGGCGTCGCAGCCTCCCCATGCATCGAGTGACTTACTTCTTGATGCCTTGATAATCGCGGGAGAAAGCCGGAGCTTTCAAATATTCCTGCGGATCATAGGTCCAGAACTGCGACACCTGCGGATAGGTCTCGATCGGCACGTTCCAGTACTTGCCATCGGCGTTCTTCTCGACCTTGCGAATGTAGATGTCGTAGATCGGGTTGCCGTAGTCATCGAACTTCACAGGACGACCGAGCGGAGAATTTTCCAGTTCGCTGGCCAGCACCGCATCGATGAACGCGTCGCGATCGGAAATGTCGCCGTTCAGGGATTCGATCACCTGCCCGATCCACAGCGCACCGGAATAGTGCGAGAAGCCGTAAAGGGACGGCATTCTTTCGAACTTTCGGGTGTAATCCTCAACGAACTTTCGCGTTTCCGGATTTTCCGAACCTTCGGCGAAATGAGCCGAGGAAATAATCCCTTCACATTCCTCGCCGAGGGTGCGGATCACGGACTGATCGGTGAAGTTCTGCGCGCCCAGAAGCGGCACGTTCCCCTTGAGGCCAAAATCGGAATATTGCTTCATGAAGCGGGTGGCGTCGGCGCCAAGCTCCATGGCGAACACGGCATCCAGGTTCATATCCGCCAGCTGGCCGATATAGGGGCTGAAGTCGGCGGTGTTCAGCGGGTTCCACAACTGCCCGACAATCTCGCCGCCGCCCTCGGTGAACACCTGCGCGAAGCCTGCGCACTGCTCGTGCCCGAATGAATAGTCCTGGCCGATTGTGGCGATGCGCTTGTAACCCTGCTTCAAGGCCCAGTCGGCGAGCGGCCGCGACATCTGGCTGGCCGTGTATCCCGCCACGCGGATGACGTTGCGGATACGCTGGCGCTGGGTCAGATCATCGGCCGCGATGACCGGAATGAAGTACGGCGTGCCGTTGTCCTTCACGTAGTTGGCGACGGCCAGGCCGGTATTGGCCAGCAAATTGCCGATCAGGAAGTCCACCTTCTCCTGCTCGACCAGACGCCGCGCCTTTTGCAGCGCTGTATCCGGGTTTCCGGCGTCGTCCTCGATCAGGACTTCCACCGTGCGACCCGCAATGGTGTGGCCGCGCTCTTCCCAGTACAGATTGAAACCTTCAGCGATCTCGCGCCCGCCCGCCGCCACGACGCCACTGAGCGGCGTCATCAAGCCGATACGGATCGGCGCATTCTGGGCGCGCAGGATTGCCGGGGCGGATAGCGTTCCGAAGGCCGTCGCCGTCAAAGCCGCTCCGGTTGACTTGAGAAATTGTCTGCGTTCCATGTCTTACTCCTCCACTTGCATTTGTCTGAACTATTTCAGAGCTTTTTTCTGATCCGGAAAAACCTCCGGAACGCTCCCAGAACCCCCTCGGGGGCAAAGATCATCGTCGCTATGAACATGAAGCCCAGAACCATCGGCCACCGCGCCGTGTACTGGCTGACGAAGTTTTCAAGAAGGATGATTGCAGCGGCGCCGATGAACGCGCCGAACAAGGTTCCGATACCGCCAAGAATGGCCATCAACAGGCCTTCCACCGACTGCGCAAGCTGCACCGTCGACGGGCTGACGAAGTTGTTGAACAAGGCGTAGAGCGCGCCGGCGACACCTGCGAAAAAGCCGGTCGTGGTGAACGCGATGAACATATGCGTGGCGCAACCATAGCCGAGGCTGCTCATGCGGCTTTCGCTATCCCTGATGCCGCGAAGCGTCAGGCCGAAGGGTGACTGGACAAATCGCCAGATCACCGCCGACAGCGTCACCACGGTGGCCAGACAGACATAGAAGAACACGGTCGCGTTGGCGAGCCATTCGGGCCGTCCCACCCCACGCAGGCCGTTTTCTCCGCCGCTGATGCTGGTCCAGCGCAAAGCCACGCCCCAGACGATCATGCCAAGCGCCAGTGTGAGCAGCAGAAAATAGACGCCCGAAACCCGCGAGGCCAGGAACCCGAACACGGCCGCCACAAGGACCGCGACCAGAACGCCGAGGATAATGGCGACCAGCGGCGAACCGCCCATGGCCGATGTCCAATAGATGACGACGTAGGTGGACGCGCCAAAGATCGCGCCATGCCCCAGCGACGTGCGCCCGGCGTAACCGGCAAGAACGTCGATGGACATCGCAAGAAGTGCGAAAATCAGGATTTCCGTGGCGATGCTGACCTGATAGCCGGAGCCGATCAGGGGCATGATCCCGAAGACCACGAGGACGATGGCGAGCGCGATGATCGCCGGCCTGTTTTTTGCAAAGCCATCAGCAAGCATCACGCGGCCTTTCCAAACAGCCCAAGCGGCCGGAACGCCAGGATGGCGGCCATGGGTCCGAAGATGACGAAATAGGCGAGCTCGGGGAACATGACCTGTCCGATCGTGTTCAGCAGCCCCACCAGCAATGAACCGACAGCGGCGCCGACAAGGCTTCCGCGCCCGCCGATGATCACAACCGCCAGGGAGAACACGAGAATCTCCGAATCCGCGGTCGGGTACAGCGTCAGGAATGCGCCGCCAACGACCCCGCCAAGCCCCGCCAGAGACGCACCGAGCATGAAGGTGGCGAGGAAGACGCGGCGGATATTGATCCCCATCGCTTCAACCATTTCGGCGTCGTCCACTCCCGCCCGGATCAGTGCGCCAAGACGCGTGCGGTTGAGGATCAGCCAGAGCGCGGCGAACACCGCCACTCCAAGGAACAGCACGAACAGCCGATACTTGGGGTAAAAGGCGCCACCTATTCTTGTCGCCCCGCGCAACATTTCCGGCACCGGCACCGAGAACGTGTCTCCGCCCCAGATGACCAGGGCCAGGTCGTTGAGGACGAACGCGACGCCGAGCGTGAGGAGAACCTGCCGCAAGTCGAACCCGCGCACGAAGCGCAGCAGCCCCTCGTCAAGCAAGAGGCCCATCACGGCCACGCACAGCATCGAGGCCAGCACGCCGAAGAAGAAGTTGCCGGTGGCCGCTGCCACCGAGTAGCCGATATAGCCGCCGAACAGATAGAGCGCGCCATGGGCGAGATTGACGATGCGCAACAAGCCGAAGATCAACGTGAAGCCGGACGCCACGATGAACAGCAGCGAAGCGAACGTCAGGCCGTTCAGCAACTGGATGAGATTCAGGCCTCCCACGTCACTTTCCCTTCAAGGCGTCGGGGCGCTGGTCGAGATACCAGTCGTAAATCTGCTCACCCGTCCAGAAGGCGACATCGGGCAGGCGACTGATCTGCTCAAGGATCCGCCGGAAGTGAATGGCGCGATGCGGTGCGCCCATGATGTAGGGATGCAGGACCAGCGCCATCACGCGCGCGGAATTTGCGCTGTCATGATAGAGTTGATGGAACTGATCCATCGCCCGGTCATGGTACTCGCTCGCCTTGTGATGCTGGATCAGCATCATCGCGACGTCGTTGCACTCCTGGGTGTAGGGAATGTTGACGATCGGCTCCGTTCGCGTCTTCAGCACGACCGGCTCATCGTCGAGCACCCAGTCGCACACATAGTCGAAGCCTTCTTCAACCAGCAGGTCAGGAGTTTCCCAGGTTTCGGTCAGGCCGGGCCCGAGCCAACCGCGCGGCAACTTGCCCGTGAACGCCTTGATCGCATCCGCAGTCGCCCGGATATCGGCCCGCTCGTCGGGAACCTTCTGCATGTTCTTCTGGCCAAAGCCATGACCCATGAATTCCCAGCCGCGCTCGAGCGCCGCTCTGGAAATAGCTTCATAGGTCGTGACCGCCTTGCCGTTGATGGCGAGGGCCGCCCTGACGCCGTGATTGTCGAGCATTTCGAGCAGCCGCCAGAACCCCACCCGATTGCCATATTCATGCCAGGCCCAGTTCGGAATATCCGGCGACGGCGATCCGCCAGCCGGCGGCGTCAGCACTGTACGCGGCATGGTTTCCCTGGGGTCCCACTCCTCGATATTGACGATCACCCAGACAATCATGCGCTTCCCGTCGGGAAGCTTGAGCGGCTCGCGCTCGGAAATGGCGGAGAATGATATGCGCTCTGTCGGCAACATGGGGCTTACTCCTCCTTCGGCCCGATTGAAAATGCGAGAGGCTCGACCCCCTCAATGGCGACGAGCACCTCATCGCCCGGAACGATTACGCCCACGCCAGCCGGCGTGCCGGTCATGATGATGTCGCCAGGCTGCAGGCGGTATTGCGCCGACAGACGCGACACCACCTCCAGAGGGTTCCAGATCATCTGCGCCAGATCTCCCTGCTGACGCATCTGACCGTTGACGCTGAGCGAGATCATGCCCGAGAGTCTGTGCCCCGACGCCGCGACCGGCATGACCGCGCCGCAGGCCGCCGAGTGATCAAAACTCTTGCCGATCTCCCATGGCAGTCCGTTCTTGAAGGACTCGCGCTGACGGTCGCGGCGCGTGAGGTCGACGCCGGCCGCATATCCGAAGATCACCGTCTTCGCGTCTTCCACCGAAAGATTGTATCCTGTCGCGCCGATAGCGACGACCAGCTCGCCTTCGTACTGGAAGTCGTCGGTGGCCGCAGGATACGGAACGACCGCCCCGGTTGAAACGACGGAATCCGTTGGCTTCTGGAAAAGAACGGCGGATCGCGCTCGTCGCCCTCCTTCATCTCTCGGATATGATCCAGATAGTTGCGCCCGACGCAATAGACGCGGCGCACCGGAAACCGGTCTTCGCTCCCCGAAACCGAAAGCGCCGTCACTCCAGGCTCAAATAGAAATCCCACGCAAATTCCCTCGCTTCGTCATTTGCCATGCCCCGCTGCTTGCAGGTTTCGTGGCGTCGCTCGCATCACATTAAATACAATCTTGCTTTAGTCAAAGCATTTTGTGTACATTTTGAAAAACCCCTTATGAGCGCCGGCCGCGCCGCCGCTTTCTGGCCTCGCCCCGTTGAAATTGGGGTGAACAGCGGGTTACACACTAGGTCCCGGGCAGTGATGTGGTATATCGCAGGCATTCGACGCCCGATGCAGGATGAAGATGAAAAAGATCGCTACACCAGAGCCGGAAACGACAACGCGAAGTGTATCCATTGCGGAATCGCTGCGTTGCGCAATCCTGGCTGGCGAGTTCGCACCCGGCGAGCGCATGATCGAAATTCATCTCTGCGAGCGGCTCAACGTTTCGCGCACCCCGATACGGGCCGCTTTTCAGGCGCTTGCGGGGGAGGGGTTGCTGGTCCACACTCCGAACAAGGGCTATTATGTTCGGGAGTTCAGCCTCGAAGACATCGTGCAGGCCTATGAGATTCGTGCGGCGCTGGAAGGTCTCGCCGCGCGCAGGGCGGCCCAGATGGGGCTGACGCGGGAGCAGATGGAAGCCGCGGAAGCAGCGCTCCTTGCCGGTGACCTGCTGGTGGAAAAGGAAAGCTTCACCCAGGAAGACCGCAGCAGATACGGCCAGATCAACAAGACGTTCCATGACGTGATTCACAACGCCGGCGGCTCGAGCATGATCAAGGACATGCTCCGCATCTCGGAACAGGTCGCGCCGTCATCGCATCACAATGTGATCGCATTCGAACCTCGCGACGTGCGGCGTCGGCATGACGACCACCACAGGATTTACGAAGCGATCCTGACGCGCGACGGCGGCCGCGCCGAAATCCTCATGCGCGACCACGTCGAAAGCGTTAAGCTTTCTCTGATCCGCACGCTGCACTCCAAGCCGTCCTCAAACTGAACAGCCGGCGCGTCTTCGATCATCGCATGGGGTCACCGCGGTTGTGAGCGCTTCCATTCGGCATATATGCCCGTATCGGGATCGTGCTTTGCCGGTCGATGTTCGATTGCGACCTGCAGGTCGGTGAATGGATTGGCCATTTCCGCGTATAACGGAGCATTGGAAAGGCCGAAGGGCGCGCCGTCTTCGTTGGAGAACGCGTACACAACCCGCTCCACCCCGGCCAGCCGCATGGCGGCCACGCACATCGGGCATGGATGGCCGCTGGCATAGACCGTGCTCCCGCGCAGCAGATCGGGCGATTGCAGAACACGGCTTGCGGCCCGTAACGCAGCCATCTCGGCGTGATCCGTGGAATCGTTGCTCAAATAGGTTTCGTTAACGCCGGACGCGACGAAATTTCCATCCTTGACGACCACTGCGCCGAAGGGCCTGCCGCCCTTCGCGATATTTGTCCGCGCCAGGTCGATCGCTAGCTCCAGAAAGTCTCCGCCCTTATTCACATCGTCCTCCACTGGTCCGTCCGGCTTCAATGCTCATCGCTCCGATCGCCTATAGCGACCGGAAGCAAATTGGCAATGGAAAAGCCAGGGCCTGAATTTCGCGCGGCGCAAATTTTGGATTATCAGCCGACGGTCGCCGGCGGGCGCGCGCATGTACAAAAATTGGCTTGATCCGCCACGAAGGAGCGGGCAATTTCCTTACGGGATTTCGATTTTATACTCTGGGGGCTGTTGGTGATATGCTTGTAAAAACCATTCTTCCGGCGCTGCTGATCAGCGCGGGACTTTCCTTTTCTGCCGTCGCGCAGGCGCTGTCTCCGGCGGAGATCAAAGCTAAAGTCGATGAAAAGGCCGGTAGCTCCAACGAATATCAGGCGCTTCTCAACGATCCCGATCCGGGCCGTTCAATGGCTGCGATGGAAGTCATGTTGGAATCGGGCGATTCAAAGCTACAGCGTATTGCGCTGGACTATGGCCTTTTCAGCCCCAACAGGCTGGTGCAGTATGCGGCGCTGAAGGCATATTTCGAAAGCCGTCCGGTCCTGCGTCTTTATATCGATGGCGCCGAGGTGAAAGACCAGGACTATTTCGCCCGTAGCATCGGCGAACTGTCGGGAACGGTTGATCAGAACAAGCGTGGTTTCGCCACCATGAAGGTCGGCGAATTCGATCCCAAGGAATCCTGTTACAGGCACAACAACAACAATAGCTGCTTTATCCGGATTTCCGAAACCGAGGTAGCTATCAATCCGTGGCGCAATAAATGGGTGCAGTTCACCCTGAATGATCAGGGCGAGTTGATAGGCGTCGCGGGCTTCACTCCCCCGGCTCCGATCAGAATTCCCGTGACGAACTAAGATATTTCGCAGTCAGCGGAATCGACAGCGCTGCAAAAACATGGCGGGCTCAGCGGCCACATCGCTTCCTCTGGTCCTTCTGCGTCAGTGGAAGCTGATGGAATCGAGCCCGATCTGGCTGCTGTCCCAGCCCGAGGAGATCGTGACGAAGACCCAGCGCGCGCGGGTGGGCTGGGCCTTGGCGACGAGAACGCCGTCGGAAGGCATTTCGCCGCTGTAGAAGGGGCGGGTACGCTGGCCGTCCGGGGAGGAGGAGACGTCGATACGGATGTCTCGCGGAACGGCATAGCCACTCTCAAGGTCCGCGCGCAGTCTTACCTGCGAAAGTGAGATCGTTCCGTCCTCCGCCGTCTGGAACGCCATCTGATTGGAGCGGATCAACTGGAAGACATAGCTGCCCGGTCCGCTCAGATTGCTCTCCGAAAGATCGGGAGCGATCGGCGGAAGGGTCGTGCTGACGAGACGGAAAGGGAGGCCGTCATCGTCGTCGCCGGTCATCGTGACCGCCGCGCCGTCATCGATAGTGGAGAAACCGGCACGGCGGCTGATACGGCGCGCGACGTTCTGATATATTTCCTCGATCCGGATGAACCGCCCCTTCGTGGTTGAAAGGGCCTGGATCACCATGCCCAGCGGCTTGTCTCCCGTAAACAGGAATGCGCCGCTGACGCCCTTGAACAATTCGCTTTTGCCGTCGGTGATCTCGGCCTCCAGCGTGAGATACTGGCTGTCGGTCACCAGCATCTCGACACGCTCCGGCTCTCCGGACTGGCGCAGGCGCAGCAATTGCGTGCGCGCGCCGCTTTCCGGCTGGGCTGAAATGTCGAGATTGTGCAGTTCGATGGTGCAGCGTTTTTCGATCGCGCCGCGCACAACGCCGATGGCAAGGTCCATCCCGTCCCAGAAAGGCGTCTCGATCAGCGCCGCGGAGTGGACGACCGGGGCCGCCGAAAATACGGTGACCCGCCTTTGTCCCGCCGCGACGTGTTTGGGCAGCAGAACATAGCAGGTCCCGCCCTGCCGCACCATGAAGCCATGGCCGAATTCATCTCCGCTCTGAACGGTTACCGTTTGCGCCAAAGCAGGGGTGAAACCTGCCAGAATGTAGGCTAGCATGATGCAGAACAAAGTTCGGGGGCGCATCACATGTCTCGCAAACTCATGGCTCTTGCCCTTTTTATGCCGAGTATCGCCCTAGCCGATTCCGCAAGTAAAGTCGCCCTCGTTTCGGACCCTTTCTACGAGGTTGTCCGCGAGGCTGCGGAGATTTCGGGCGCAAGGCTCGTCGGCCTGACCGCCTATAGCGCCACCCCCTGGAAACGCGGCGAAATCGACGTCGCCGCCCGCATTCCATCCGGGTGGAAAGGCGGCGCGGTCTGCCTGAAGGTGGTCTCAGCGGATGGGCTTTATGAATCGCTCAACACATATCGTGTCGCGGATGACTGGACTGGCGGCGACAGTCCCCTCCAATATCCCAGCAAGAACGCCGAAAAAGTGGGCGCGATACCGGGAGAACTGGTTTCCGCCGTTCTTCTGCGGGGGGATTGCGCCAGCGCCACGGACGATGCCGCTCCCGTATTCTGGGGCGATGAGAAATATGGCGCGCTGCGCCTGTTGCTGAACACGTCGCGGGCCGAAGAGACGTTCCTGAGCTTTCCCGCCCATTACGAATTTGGCGAAGTCGCCTGCAGCCCGGTTTCCTCGGCGGCAAGAAATGCGTTCGACACCGCTTGCCAATTGCCGGAAGAACTCGGCCGCCTGGAGCGGGTGGAAGCCATAGCCCTGTCCTTCAAGAACGGCGAAATGGGGCGTGAGGAACATATGGTGCTCTTTCCCGGCGGTGAGCCCGGGGGCGACAATTGAAGCTTCTCGGGCAGTGGAGGGTTTCCCGTAAAGGCTTCGCCGCCGTCAGCGCCGCGACAGGTGCGCTCGCCGTCATCGCTATAGTGGGGATGATCGTGATCTCGGCCGGTGTCGGCGCCGACCGCACCTTCATACTGGAGGCGACGGCTACCGGCATGGACATCCGGTTCGCCGGACAGAACAACGACTGGTATCTCGGACAGGCGACCATATGCACACCGCGCAAACGCATCGAACGCACTATCCCGCGCGGAACCGGCGTTTGCGACGCACGGCGCTATGCGGAGCGTCGCGGCGACGCACAGCGCATCAACTGGAGCCCGGGCGCTGAGGTAAAGCTCTCTTCACCGCAGCCGCACACCCTGGTGCTCGAGCTTTTCGGCCAGGAGGGATGGGACGACAGAACGCGTGTCGTCATCGGCAAGGATGAATGGGCGACACTGGGCGTGCTTTCCTTCAACGGCGCCGCCCGTGTCGGCAATCAGGTTTCTTCCGGCGAGACGAGGACGGTCCTTTCCGGAACCTACGAGGTGCGGGAAAAACCCTTCTGGTCCGATGACACCGAGGTGTTGAAGGCCGGCAAGGTCAGGCGCGGCGAGAGCGCCGAAATTATGACCGCAGGAGAGGGGGAAAGACAATCCGCCGAGGTCTTCGGCCATGTGACGCAGGTGGAGCCAGGCAAGCCGGGCTTCAATATCGGCCTGGTTTCAGCGACCGGTCCGGTATCGCTGCAGATCGGCTATTTCGGCGGCGCGAACCCCGCAAACATCGCCCCCACCTGGATGGATCGCGCGTTGACGAGCCCGCTTGTCCTGGCCCTCGCTTTCCTGCTTTCCATCATCCTGAGCGCCGTTCAGTTCGTCGGCGGTATCGTTCCGGCCATCTTCAGGCTCGCGCCGGGGACCGTAGAAGCGCCCATCACCGAGGAGAGTGTCGCGCAAGAACCTGCGGCGGGGCGCTGAAGAGTGGCGAAAGTGCAGATATTTCCCGCTTGAGGACAGGAGGGACGTGTGAAGCGAGGTCGAAAAGGCGCGCTTCCATGCTCCATGACTGAACCAACTCGTTGAGCTAAAAGCCGACAGTGACTGGAGTAACCCTTGGCTATCCTGCTTCAGGCTGCAAACGATAGCTGCGACCGTCCTGCAATACCTGCGGCTCATGATCCGTCGCGGGCCAGCCCAATAACAATCGTCTGCAGGATGGTGACGAACGGGAGGATTGCGGCTTATGACGAAGCGTGCGCTCGTATGCGGTGCCGGCATCAGCGGGTTGACCGCCGGCATCTATCTCACCCGGCTGGGTTGGGATGTGACGGTTTTCGAGAAGGACCCCGAGTTGCGCACTGCGGGAGCCGGCCTGAACCTCTGGCCGAACGGAATGCGTGTTCTGGAGAAGATCGGCCTTCGATCGCCGCTGTCGACCATCGCCGCCAGTCTGGACTACTACCGTACGTTCTCCTCAACCGGAGATGTCATCGCCGTCGAGGATGTGAGGGACTGGCGTGAAAAGTACGGCGCCCCGCTCTGTGGCGTCTACCGCCGCGACCTCAGCCGGATTCTTGTGGAAGCCCTCGGCTCCGAAAAGCTTCGCGTCGGCCATCAGCTTGTGTCGGTAGAGCAGGGTGACGATGTTGTGTGCACCTTCGCCAATGGCGAACAGGTACGCGGCGATTTTGTGATGGGCGCCGACGGAATAGGCTCCATCGTGCGCTCCAGCGTCTTCGGCGAGCGTGAGTTCAGCACCGATGCGCTGGTGCGCTGGCGAGGGCTTTTCAATCTCGCCGACGTTGATGTCGACCCTCTGTCGGAAGCCGAAGTGTGGGGGCCGGACGGGCATCTCGGATATCTGCCGATCGGCGGTGGTCGCGCCTACTGGTTCGCAGCTGCTGAGGGGATAACCCGCGATCCCGAAGCGATCATCGAGCACTTCAGCGGGTGGCGGGGCAGTCCCGTTCCCGGCCTGATCGCGGCGACCGACAAGTCCACCATCATTCGCAGCGATCTGCATGATTTCGTCCACCCGCTGGACAACTGGTCGAAGGGGCGGATCACATTGGCCGGCGATGCCGCGCACCCCATGCTGCCCGGCATGGCGCAAGGTGCGAACCAGGCCCTGGAAGACGTCGATGCGCTGTGCACGAGCCTCGATGCTCATGACGACATCGCGGATGCGCTCAAAGCCTATGAGCGCACGCGTATTCCGCAGGTCGCGCCTATCGTGAGAGGGTCACGCTCGCTCTTCGATTTCGACGACCAGAACGAACTGGTGCACGGCGACAAGAACCCGCTTTTCGACCGCTACGAGCGCTTCGTGGAGCGCCGCTCCACCCTGGACGAAACATCCGCCGCCTGAATCTACCGGCAAGGCTGGCTCCGCGAACGGCAGGCTGGATGATACTGCCGAACAGAAATCGACGTGCAGCTATACATGCCATGGCCAATGGTGACGCAAGCCACCATTGGTTTTCCCGGCAAGGAACCGGATGGTTGTCGGTAACGGGATTATCATGACTTCCTAAGGAGGGATCTATGTCTGACGCGGTTGCCGATTATTCTTTCGGAGGTCTTCTTCACGCCGGCAGCGGCGGCGCGTTCATGCGGTTTCCTCATGTGAAACCTGATTCTGATGTTTTGAAGAAGAAAGGCGTCACCGTGGCTATCATCGGCTTCCCATGGGATTCCATGTGCATCAGCCGTACGGGCACCAACTACGGTCCCCGCGTGATCCGTGAAGCCAGCGACCAGTTCACTTCCTACAGCGCCAATCTCGACCTGGATTTGTGCGATCACTACACTTTCGCCGATTGCGGCGACGTGGCCGTCGTTCCGGGCTCGCCCGTGCGCACTATGGAACGCGCCCAGCGGATGATGTCTGAAGTGTTGGGGGCCGGGGCGATCCCCGTCACCATCGGCGGCGATCATTCGATCACCATCGCCTGTGCCCGCGCTTTCCGGGAACGCTACGAAAATCCCGGTCTGATCCTCGTCGACAGCCATTTCGATACCGCCGAGGAGGTCGGTGGCGAGGAGATGAACCATGCCTGCCCGATCGCGCGTGCGGTGGATGCCGGCTTCGACCCGAGCAAGATCGTCATCATCGGCACCAATGGCTGGCTGAACCCGAAAGCCGAGTTCACCTACGCCCGCCAGAGGGGAATGACCATCCTGCCGGTCGAAGCGGTGATCGAGAAGGGAGCTGTCGCGGTCGCGCGAGAGGCGCGCGCGATTGCCGGGGCCGGCACGGACAGCGTCTATCTGACCTTCGACATTGACGCCATCGATGGCGCCTATGCGCCCGGAACCGGTGTGCCGGCTGCCGGCGGCCTAACTTCGCGGGAAGCTATCGCGTTGGTCTCGGAACTGGCGCGGGGCGGGCTGGGAGGATTGGATGTGGTCGAGGTGTCGCCGCCCTACGACCATGACGGCATCACCAGCCGCCTCGCGGTCAAGCTGATACTGGAGGCGCTTGCCGGCGCGACGAACAAGTAGCGTCGCTTCCACGGGTTCGTTTTGGAGCAATTCGATGATTGCGGTGTTTCAGGATCTGCCGGCAGCCGGGCTCAAGTCCGCCAACATCATTGCGATGGAGCGGGCGACCCAGGCCGCCGCCGCCGTCGGATCCCGGCTGATCGTTTTTCCCGAATTGTTCCTGACCGGCTACAACATCGGTCGTCAGGCACTGCATGAACTTGCGGAGCCGGTTGACGGTCCCTCGGTGGAGGCGATCGCCGATATCGCCCGCCGGCATGGCATCGGCGTCATTGCCGGCATGCCGGAAAAAAACGGAGGCAACGTATTCAATGCCGCTGTTGCCGTGGACGAAACCGGCGCGATCGCGGGCCTCTATCGTAAGATCCATCTGTTTGGTCCTGCCGAGCGTTCCGCTTTCACACCCGGAAGTGAAATCTGCGTTGTGCTCCTGGCTGGTCTTCGCGTCGGGCTCGCGGTTTGTTACGATATCGAGTTTCCGGAAATGGCGCGCGCACTGGTTGGGGCTGGGGCGGAACTGATCTGCGCTCCGACTGCGAATATGAGCCCTTACTGGGAGGTGCCCACCACCCTGCTGCGCGCCCGTGCGCTGGAGAACGGCGTTCCGGTCGCCTATGCCAATCTCGTCGGTGACGATGGTGAACTGACCTACACGGGCATGAGTTGCATCGTCGGCGCGGATGGCCGCGACCTTGCCCGCGCAGGCGTGCAAGGTCGGGCGCTGCTATGCTGTTCGCATGATTATGTCGCTGCCGGATTGGGCGGTGACCAGTTGAGCACGCAAGCGAACGATGTCCGGCTGGATTTCCTGTCCGCAGGAGCCACAAACTGAGCGGGCGCTGTCAACCTGACCTGTCCACACGTTTGGTTTCGCATGTCCTTACCCTTAAGGAGGCAAGCAGATAGACTGGCGTTCTCATCCTCTCCGTTTCCCAACAGCGTGACATCCGCGAGCCATGTCCAGCCAAATGGAGTTTTCGCCGTCTTCCAGCGCTCTGGCGCTCGATACGCCCGAGTTGCTGGCGGAGCTTGCCAAGGTGGTCGCCTTGGTCGGCAAGCCTGGCTTCTATGATGCGCTGTCGCTGCTGCTGGCGCGCGTTTTGCGTTGCAAGCGCCGCCTCGTCATGCGCTATTCCGCTTACGACAAGCCGGCTTTCCTCATCAATGCGGCGCTGACGGAGGAAGGCGTCAGCTTCTACCTGGCAGGCCTCTACCGTATCGACCCACTGCACCGCCTGGCGCGCGAGAGCCCGGGTCCAACGGTGGTCAACCTTCGGGCGCTGATGGGTGAGATCGAGGAGACCTATTTCGCCGAACTGTTCAAGATGGCGATCTTTGACGAACTGGCCATCATGGTGCCGGCCTATGGCGGCGTGACCATCGCGTTTTGCTGCGACCGGCACAGGATACGCTTCGAGCAGCAGGACTACGAGCGAGCGCAGGCGCTGTTGCCGATGGTGGATGCGCTGCACAAGCTGCACATGGACCGGCTGTTTTCCAACGCCGGAGACGGCGGTCCGGAAACGATCACCAGCAGCTTCCGCAACCAGTTTCTGGTTATGGATCGACGTGCCAAGGTGGTCTATCGCACGCAAGCATGGACCGGAAACTCCGCGGCTGCCGCGGCATTGCCGCAGATTTCCGGCAGGATCGCCGAAGGCGGGAACGGGTCTCTGCTGCTTGATGGGCAACAGGTGGTGCATTGGGAAACGCTGCCGGACGATTTTACGCTGGCTCCACAAGGCACGCTCGTGGTTCTCGAGCAACGCTCGCCTGGCCCGCTGACGACTTCGGGCGACGCCGCCCTGGAGGCTTTTTGCAGCGACCACAGCCTGACGCCGCGAGAGGCCGAGATCGTGCGGCTTTCCTTTCTGGGCCTGCCCAATGCGGCCATCGCAAAGCAGCTTGGCGTGTCGGTCGGAACCGTCAAGAACCACCGGTGGCGACTCTATTACAAGCTGGACATCACCACGGAACGTGAACTCTTCCATCTCTTCATTTCCACATTGCTGTCTGTGGAGAAGAGCAAGGTCATGGAAGAGGAAGCGCCGCCGGGCTGATGCCGGGGCTTCGGCGTTCTTCAGAGAGCGTTTTGAGCCTGTTCTCCAAGCAGGATACGCTCGATACCCTCCACCAGAACATCGGCCATGGCCGTGCGCGCTTCGACGGTCGCGCTGCCGATATGCGGAAGCGGGAAGACATTTCCCATGGCAAGATAACGTCTGTCGATGTCGGGCTCGTTGGCGAAGACGTCAAGCCCGGCGGCCGCGATATGTCCGCAGGCCAGAGCCTCGATCAGCGCATCGTCATCGATGAGTTCGCCACGTGACACGTTGACGACGACGGCCCCAGCCTTCATTTGCGCGATGCGTTCCGCATTCAGGAATTTGTGGGTTTCGGGTGTGTGCGGCGCCGCCAGCAGCAGCACATCGCAGCAACCGAGAAACTCCTCTTCGTCGGGAATGTAGCGGGCGCCAACCTCAAGTTCGCGCGGCAGCATCGACCTGTTGCGGTAGGCCACGTTCATTCCGAAGCCTTGGGCGCGGATCGAGATTTCGCGACCGATCTGGCCCATGCCGTAAATGCCGAGAACCTGTCCGCGCAGTTCGCGCCCCAGCAGCAGCGTTGGCGAGAAGCCGGTCCATTGACCGGAGCGCATGAGATCAAGGCCTTCGACGATGCGTCTTGCCGCGCCCAGCACCAGCGCCATGGCGAGATCCGCGACCGAGTCCGCAAGCACATTGGGCGTGTTGATGATCTTCAGTCCCCGCTCGCGCGCGGCTTCCAGATCCACATGGCCGTGTCCTGCCGAATAGAGAGCGAGGACCTCCACGCTAGCCGGCAGCGAACGGAAAAACGCGCGATCCAGCACATATCTGACGGTCGCGACGATGACCCTGACATTGGCCGCAGCCTCCAGCACGCCCTCGACTGTTTGCCGGGCAGGCGGCAGCACTGTCACGTGCGGGAAAACGCTGCGGAAGGTCTGCATCGCCTCCTGCGGCAGCGCTTCGGTGAGGAGAACCGGGCACTGATCCGCTATCGAGGTGAGCAGGGAGTCTTCAAGCAGGGAAAGCGTTGCGGCTGGATCGTTGGCTGCCCGTTCTGTCATGTGCCTTACTCGCTCGATTTGTCCGTCATGCCGGTCCTGATTTCGGTCCCGAGTATTCGTTCCAGTCCCCTGATGACGGCGGTGCTGTCCTGATCGCCGAAGCCGAGCGCCCGGCCCATCTGGAAGAGCTCTGTCGCCGCATTGGCGATGCCGAGGGGCAGGGCAGTCATCTCGCGGGCCATCTTCACTGCCTGACTCATGTCCTTGTAGGCGATGTCCAGCCGGGCTTCGGCTTCGAAGCGCCCGGCGAACACCTTGGGAACCATCCACTGTATGATCGGGCTGTTGGAATGCGAGTTGCCAAGCATGTCGAAGAATTTCTGCGAATCCAGTCCCAGAGCCCTGGACAGCGCCAGCCCCTCCGCTACCGCCGCCACCTCGATGAAGCCGATCATGTTTTGAACGAGCTTGGCTGCATGGCCCGAACCGAGTTCTCCGAAATGGTAGAGATGGCTGGAAAAGGCGGAAAGCAGCGGCTTCACGGTTTCGAAAACCTCGATGTCGCCGCCCGCCATGGTGGCCAGCGTGCCGTTTTGGGCGCCTTCGGTGCCGCCCGTCACGGGGGCGTCGATCAGGCGGCCTCCGGTTTCGGCGAAACGCTGCGCCAGCTTCTTCGTATCGGCCGGATAGCAGGTGCCCATATCGACGGCGATGAAGCCGGGAAGCATGCCATGCACGAGGCCCTTCTCCCCGAACAGGACAGCTTCGACCTCGCGCGAGGTTGGCAGGATCATGAGAGCAGCGTCGCATTCGCTGGCGGCCGCGGCGGGCGATTCCACCTCCACGGCGCCCAGTTCCACCAGCCGGCGTATGGGTTCGCGGTTACGGTGCGCGCTGACGACCACTTCATGGCCAGCCCGGAGCAGATGGCCCGCCATCGGCTCTCCCATGAGGCCAGCTCCGAGGAATGCTACTTTCATCGTCCGTCCTTTCCAGTTCTTCGTGGTGGTGCGTTCGCGGTGTGCGATTCGCCCTACAGAACATTGACGCCCATGTACCGGTCGAGCACCTGTGCCGAGACGAGCTGATCCGGCGATCCCCGCCACTTGATCTGCCCCTTCTCGACGATGTGGATGACATCGGCGATTTCGAGCACGAGCCCGACATTCTGCTCAACGATGATGACCGATACGCCTTCCGCCGCCAGTCGCCGCACGATCGTGCCGACCTGCGTGACCAGTCGCGGCATCAGTCCTTCGGTTGGTTCGTCCATCAGCAGCAGCCTGCAGCGCATCGACAGGCTGCGCGCGACGCCGACTAACTGCTGCTGGCCGCCGCTCAGCGTCCCGGCGGGCGAGTCCAGCTTCGGTTCGATCTCTGGAAGCACCTGGAGGATTTCGCGCAGCGGCCTTGGTGATTTCACGCTGTGGGCTGCGACCTGAATATTCTCGCGTACCGACAGTTTGGGAAAGACGCGCACATCCTGGGGCATGTAGGCGACACCGAGACGTGCGATCGCGTCTGTCCCCATACCGGCGGTGGACTGGCCGAGTATGGTCGTTTCGCCCTCGACCCTCGGGCCCAGCCTCATGAGGGATTGCAGCAGCGTCGTCTTGCCCGCGCCGTTGCGCCCGAGAATGGCCGTCACGACGCCGGCCTCGGCGGCAAGATCTACGCCATGCAGTACCTGGGCCTTGCCGTAGAAGGCCTTGAGGTCAGTGGTTCGCAGCGCTTCCAAGATAGATTTCCTTTACATGGGGATCGCCAAGCACGTCTTGTGGCAGACCGGAGGCTGCGACTGCGCCGGCGGCCAGCACGGTGACCTTGTCGCTGGTCTGGGTGACCACATTCATGTCGTGTTCGATGATGATGACGCCGACGCGGCCACGCAGACGCTCGATGATGAGCCGGATCATCCGGTCCGTCTCGGCGATGCTCATGCCCGCCGTCGGTTCGTCCAGAAGCAGGAACTTCGGCTTCAGCACCATCGCCATGGCCATTTCCAGAATGCGCTGATCGCCGTGGGAAAGCGTGTCGACTTCGCGGTCCGCAAATGCGGCGAGGCCCATCTGTTCCAGCAACTCGCGTCTCGTATCGCCATTGGCGTCTTCGTCGCGGACGGCCAGTTGCAGATGTTCGGATACGGTCATGCCCTTGAACAGGCTGGTGATCTGGAAGGTTCGGGCGAGACCCAGACGGGCACGGCGCTGCGGCGACAGGGATGTGATGTCCCTCCCTTCAAGCGTTACGCGTCCTCCCGTCGGCTTGAAAATGCCGCTGACAATGTTCACGAAGGTGGTCTTGCCTGCCCCGTTTGGGCCGATGATGGCGCGTATTTCTCCATGGTCCACATCGAGTGAGACATCGCTCAGGGCGCGGAAGGCCCCGAACGACATGCTGACACCTTCCACGGCGAATGCCGGGTCATTTTCCGGACGCACAACCTCACCCCTTCGTCAGGTCGACTTCGGCGGGATAGATCGTGCTTTCCTTGGGCGCCACCGCATATTTTCCGACGGAGCCGCTTTCGATCTGCAGAAGATAGATATCCATGAAAGCCTGGTGATCCTGCGGACGGACCATGACCTCGCCGAGCGGGAAGAGCGGTCCCCTGGCGTAGGTCCCGACCGATTCCGCATGCTTGATCAAGGCGGCGGTGTCGTCCCTGACTCTCCATCCGCTCGCCTCGACATTCGCCTTCAGGAAGCCGAGCGATTGCGCGATGCCCATGATCATCGAGGTCCCGGCCGCCTTGCCGCTGGCGGTATGGATGCCGTTCTCATCGATGCCGAGCGCCTTGTAGACTTCCGCCATTTCGGCGGAGGACGTGTCCTTCAGGGCGACGGGCGCGGTCTCGATACCGAACACTCCATCGCCCATCGCGCCAAGTTCACGATAGTCGAAAAGCGAGAAGCTCAGGCCTGCAAGCACGACCTGCTGGGCATATCCGGAGCTGCGCATAAGCTGGATCGCCTGGAGCGCATTGAGCACCGGGATGAAAACGCCATCCACCGAGCGGTCGATCTGCGCGATGAAAGGCAGGAGGTCCGGCGCGTCGACAGGCAACGCGACGGCCTTGCCCACTTCGCCGCCCGCGGCATTCACACCCTTCTGCCACCAGTCGCGTTCCGACTGACCCCATTTGATATCGGCAAAGAACGTCGCCCAGCGTTTGCCGATCGATTCCACATATTTCTGTGCCGCGCCGGCTGCCGTGGCGGCGGAATTGGTCGTCATGCGGAACTGGTAGGGAACGGCGGCCCCCTTGCCGGTCGTCGCTTCCGATGAACTCATCGTCATGTAAAGCGTGCGATTCTCGTTGGCGATCGTGTTGCTGGCGAGTGCGATTGAGGAAATCTCGGAGCCGATGACGAAATCCACCTTCTCCTGAATGAGGAGGTGGCGAAGCTGGTTGACCCCGGTATCGACGTCGGACTTGGTGTCGACCGTCACCAGCCTGACGGGCCGTCCGGCAATGCCGCCATTTGCGTTGAGCCAGTCGACCAGGCCCGTCGCGGCCTTGTCGCGCCAGAAGCCGGTGGCGGAATCCCATCCGGTCAGCTCGCACTGATGGCCAATGACGATCGGATCGCCGGAGGTTCCCTGCGCCAGCGCCTGCGTCACCACTGTGGGCACCAAGCTTGCCGTTGCCGCAGCGGCCGAGCCGAGAAGAATGTTGCGTCGCGAAATGCGTTCCATTTGCGTTTCCCCTTATGTTTATTGGTTTGGCTGAGAGCGACGTGATTTGCGCAGGCCCATGACGCCACGCGGCATCCACAGCGCGACGGCGATCAGCATCAGGCCGATGATGAGGTCCACCCTCACGGTCCAGCGGAGCAGGATTTCCGAAGCGAGTTGCACCGCAAGAACGCCGATGGGCCCGCCATAGATGGAGGTGACCCCGCCGACGGCGGCCCACAGGATCGATTTGAGTGACATGGAGAGGCTGACAACCTCGATGGCGATGTGGCGCGAGATGAGTGCGTAGAGGGCGCCGCCAAGTCCCGCGACGCATCCACCAACAGCAAAAACCACGAGCCGGTAGCCGGCGGCATTGTAACCCAGAACCTGTGCGCGCATGGCGTTCTGCTGCACCGCGCGGACCACACGCCATGTCCGGGTGCCGGAAAACAGCCAGAAGCCGATCAGCAATACGGCAAGTACGGCAGATCCCAGAAGCAACATGTTGATATTGGGGCCAATGGCGAAAGGTACGCCCAAAAGGCGGAAGGCCTGCGCGGGCATGGGAAGCCCATCGGTACCGCCCGTATAGGCCACCGCCGCGTTGCCGAGCATGGAGCATGTGACGGCGAAGATGATCGTGCCGATGGCCGCGCCGGAATGCGACATCTTCAGGAGCAGGACGCCGAATACGAGGGCGACCAGCGCTCCGGCAGCGACTCCGGCCATCATGACGAGCACGATTTCGCCGCCTATCAGCGAGGCCGCCCAGACAGCGGCATAGGCTCCGGCGCCGAATACAGTGGCTTGCGCGACGCTGGGAATATTGGCGTAGGAATAGGCGAGCGAAAAGCTGATGGCCAGGAACATCCAGCTCACGCAGCGGGCCAGTACTCCACTCCAGAATTCTCCGACCAGTGGAGCAACGGCGCACAGAATGGCGAGAAGGCCGAGCGCCGTGACGATGCCGACGCGATCTCTCATGCCTGCCCCCTGAAGATGCCGTTCGGCCGGAAGTAAAGAAATGGAAGGAACAGCGCTATCGCACACACTTCGGCATAGGTGGGCGGCAGGAATACGGAGAACACGCCCCGCGCCACACCCATGATGACGGCGGCGGCGACAGCCCCGCCGAGACTGCCGAGTCCGCCGACGACGACCACGATAAAGGCGGGTCCAAGGACCGAGAGGCCCATCTGGTGGCTGATCGTCGTCATCGGCGCGACCAGCACTCCGGCCAGTGCGGCGAAGGCCGCCGACAGCACCACGATGATCAGATGGACGCGCCCGACCGGAACGCCGGAGGCCTTGGCCAGTGTCGGTGACTGCGCAACGCAGCGGATCCACAGACCGATGGCGGTGGAGCGCAGGAACAGCCAGAAGGCGACCAGGATGACGATGGCCAGCATCGCGGCCACCAGCCTGTAGGTTGGATAGTAGATGCCGAGAATTCCGATCGCTCCGGCGATGGGCGGCGGCACCAGTCCGGGTGAACCGCCATAAAGGGCGAGCAAAGTGTCGTTGATGACGAACAGCAGGCCCGAGGTGGCGACCAGCCCGACCATCATGTCCTGACCGATGGTGGGGCGCAGCACGAACCTGTAGACCGGTATGCTCGCGATGCCGGCGACCAGCGGCGCCGCGAGCATGGCCAGCCAGAAGCTGCCAAACCGGTTCACAGTGTACCAGGCGATCACGGCGCCCACCGCATAGACGGCTCCATGCGCCATGTTAAGCAGGCCCAGGAGACCGAAGATCGCATTGAGGCCCAGAGCGATAAGGCCAAGGAACATGGCCCACACCACGCCGTTGACTATCTGGAAAGCTAGCGTTGGCCAGTCGAGCAAAATTCTCCCCCCGGGGCGTTCATGGCACTTTGAGCGTGCTCTGGTTCATGATGCGAGGTTAGGAGGCCGGCGTCCCTCTTCACAAGCATGACTGAAGTCACTGAAGCATGGCAGGCCGATCATCCCGGACCGCCGTCTCATGTCTCCGGGCCCGATCATCGGTGGCTGACGTGACGGCGGTCATCATTGTCGGGGCTGCTGCCCGATCCGATGCTTCTTTCAATCGTTGCGGCGATACGGGAGGAGTAGCCATATGACAATGCTTCCAGCCACCCCATACGCGTGTCGCGCCGAAGGCTGGCGTCTTCTCGGCGATTTCATCCGGCGATGGTTGATGACCCTGATCGGCTACGGTGCGCCTGCCGCAGACGAGGTGCCGGCGGACAGGCGTCCGGAAGATGCGTGTCCGCCGCCCACCTCCGATGTTCTCCGGCCCATCCGCAGTCATTGAGCCGGGCATGATCTCTCGCGCCATGGTTCGAGGCGAGCAGGTCGCCCATGATCTGCCTCTGCGTCTCACCTGTTGCACGTCCGAAAATGACAGGATCGCAGCTGGCGTGGGCCTCATTTCCGCTTCTGACCGGAAACCGCTTGTCTGCCCGGCGCGGCGGTGCGCCTCGAACTGTCTTTCAGTTTTGCGCGCAATGTACCGTCAAGCCGTGACAAGGCTTTTCTCCTGATTCAATCGGCAGCCGATCTGGAACTGCTTCTTCGAAAACGCGCCAGCGTCGGAAACCGGCTGGAGAGAAGCTGAAATCTTGCCAATCTCATTGGCGGAACCGTCGCCGACGTTGCCAGCCTGATTGCGTTCTCTTGGAAACAGGTCGCTTGACAGCGCTTTCCATCAATGTATACAGTACACAGAATACAGATAAACGAGGGACTACAATGGATTTCGCTCTTAATTCCGAACAACGCGAATGGGTGGAAAAGGCGCGCGCGCTCAAGCCGCTGCTGGCCGCTAATGCCGATCGCTACGACGCCGAGGCTGCTTTCCCGACTGACAATTTCGCGGAAATGAAGAAGCAGAAATTCCATCACCTTATGGTCCCGAAGGAGTATGGCGGTCTCAATCCGCAGCCGAAGGGCAGCCTGGGTATGGCGCAGTTCGCCGTGGCTGAGGAACTTGCCCGCATCTGCCCGACCACTTCGTGGGACCTGCTTATCCATTTTCATCAGGTCGGGCTGGTGTGCCGCATGGGTAGTGAGGAGCAGAAGGAGCGCTTTCTCGGCCAGATCGTGAAGGAAGACGCGCTTATGGGTTCGCTCGGAAGCGAGGTGAACCCGCGCCAGATCAAGGCGGAAAACGTTGTCACGAAACTGACCTTCGATTCATTGTTCGAGCCGGTGGAAGGCGGCTTCCGGGCTTCTGGCGAAAAGCATTTCTGCTCGATGGCGCCGGCCGCGGATCTGCTCGCTTTTTGGGCTCTTGCTCCCGGTGCGAGGACGAACGGGGAGGGCCTGACGATCTCGATCGTTCCCAAAACGTCGCCCGGCCTGACATTCGAGGACAGCTGGAGCGAAGCCATCGGCCTGCGCGGCACGGTAAGCTGGACCGCCAAGCTCGATGATGTGTTCATTCCCTGGGCGAATGTGATGGGAGAGCCCGGTGATTTCGTGCAGAAAGATCCCTACACCTACGAATGTTCGCATGCGGCGCATCTTGTCGGCACGACACAGGGCATTGTCGACTATGTGATCGAATTCATTGGCGGCCGCGACTATCTGGCGAAGGATGACGTGCTTATGTATGCACTTGCCGAGATGGATTGCGGCATTCAGGCAGCGCGTTCGTCCTATCGTTACGCGGTCTGGCTGTGGGACGAGGGGCGGTATGATGAGGCGATGCTTGCGTCCTATCGCGCTCTGCACACTGCAAAGAAAGTCGCGGCTCATGCGTCGGAAAAAGCCTTCGAGATTGTCGGGGCCCGTTCTCTTTTCACCTACCTGCCGATCGAGCGCTTCTGGCGCGAGACAAAGGCCAGCACGCTGCACACCCGCGACACTCAGTTGATGGGCCAGCTGGCGCAGGGCGTTCTGGCCGGCGGCCGACAGTTTCCGAAAACCAAATACGGGGAAAGGCTGGAAAAGCCCAAAACCTGGGCCGATTTCGGTTTCATGCCGGAACGAGCCTGAACTTCAAGCTTCCAAAAAATAAGAAAAGGGGAACATGAAATGAAAGCTGACAGGAAACGTAATACCGGCGATGCGGGCTTATCGCGCCGTGCATTGCTCACCGGTGCGGCGGTCGGCGCCGCCGCACTCTCCATGCCCGGCATCCTCAGAGCCCAGACCGGTGGGCGGGTTCTGGTCCGGACTTCGGGCGGCTCCTATCAGGAAGCCTTGCAGAAGGGCACCTGGAACGAGTTCACCCGCATCACAGGGATAGAAGTCGTCGGTGTTCCCGCCAATACAGGCAAGCTGTTGACGATGGCGCAGGCAGGATCGCAGGAGCTCGACGTTATCGAGGCCAATGCGATTGCGATGCTGTCGCTTCAGGAGAAGGGCGCACTGGAGGAGATCGATTACTCGAGGTTCGAGTACACTGACGTCAAGGATGTCGGCACTGTTGAGCCGACCTATCTCAGCTACTGCGCTTTTGCGGAGGCGATCTGCTACAACACCGAAACGTTTTCCGATGATCATCCCGCAAGCTGGAGGGATGTCTGGGATGTCGAAAGATTCCCCGGGCGTCGTATGCTTCAGGATGCCAAGGCGATTTCCCCCAATCTTGAATTCGCGCTGTTGGCTTCGGGCGTCAGCATGGAGGATCTCTATCCGCTGGACATCGGGCGGGCGTTCGAGGCGCTGCGCGAGATAAGGCCGCACGTCGTCAAGTTTTTCGACAGCGGCGCGCTTGGCGCATCGCTGCTGGCCGACAGGACGGCGGTAATGGGCGCGCTGTGGACCAACCGTGTCGGGGCATTGCAGAAGGACGGCGCGCCGGTTGCAGTGGAATGGAACGAGGCGATGCGCGTGACGGAATACACGGGCATCATGAAAGGCTCGCCGAACTACGACAATGCCCTGCGCCTTATCGATTTTTCTTCGAGCCCGAAAGCTCAGGCGCTATCCCTGCCGCAGATCGGTCTCAGCCCCGAAAACGAGCGTGCTTTCGACCACATCAGCCCCGAGGTGGCGGCAGCCCTGCCCACCAATCCCGGGCTCCGGAGCAAGGGATTTGAGCAGAGCGCCCCATGGTGGATCCAGAACCGTGCCGAAGTCGCGAAGCGCTGGGAAGAATTTCTCCTGGAGTAATCATCCCTCGCAGGGCCGCGATTCTTGCTTGTACACCCCAACGAAGCATCAGGCATCGGCTCCAGCGCCCTGGCGGTGCTGGAGCCCGATGAAAGGAACACGATGAACGCAGCAGTGGGGAACTCTATAGTTCTTGACAATCTGTGGAAAACCTACGGCAGTTTCGTTGCCGTCGGCGGGGTATCCCTCTCGATAGAAGCAGGGAAATTCTGCACCATCCTTGGACCCAGCGGTTCAGGCAAGACGACGGTCCTGATGATGCTCGCGGGGTTTTCCGATCCCCTGCGCGGCAGCATACGGATCGATGGGAACGATGTGACACGGCTGCCGCCACAGAAGCGCGACCTCGGCGTGGTGTTCCAGAACTACGCTCTTTTCCCGCATATGACGGTTCATGACAACGTTGCGTTCCCCCTGAAAATGCGGGGGATGAATGCGGCGGAGATCAATCTGAAATGCAGCCGGATGCTCGATACCGTCGAACTCGGCAGTTTGTCCAGGCGCTACCCCCGGGAACTGTCGGGCGGCCAGCAGCAGCGCGTGGCGCTTGCACGCGCTCTCGTCTTCGAACCGCGCGTGCTGTTGATGGACGAGCCTTTGGGCGCGCTCGACAAGAGACTGCGGGCCAGCCTCCAGGTGGAGCTGAAAGCGTTGCAGCGACGCATGGATGTGACTGTCGTCTATGTCACCCATGATCAGGAAGAAGCCCTGACCATGGCGGATCAGGTCGTCATCATGAACGGCGGGCAGATCGAGCAATGCGGAACGGCTGACGAACTCTATGATCAGCCGATGACCGAGTTCGTGGCCGGCTTCATGGGAGACACCAATCTCATCGAAGGTGTGGTTACCGGCAAGGGCGGCGACGGGGTGACGCGTGTCGAGCATCCGACCGGTCGCGCGATCCTCGCGCAAAATGGCCCCTGTGCCGTTGGCGACCAGGTCTCGGTTTCATTGCGGCCGGAATGCGTTTCGCTGGAACCGTGCAAGGGACGGCTTCCTGAAGAGCCGAATGCCTGGAACGGTCGCATAACCAATGTGGTTTCGCTGGGCGATGCGCTCAGATACACCATCGTTATCGGCGAGAACCGGCCAACCCTGCAAATCGAACTCGAAGCCAAGATCAGCAGGCGCGGGGCGCATGGTTCTCGCTTCTCGCAAGGCGAAGCGGTGCGCGTACACTGGAACGCCGCCGATGCGCGAGCCCTTGCGCGCAGGAAAAGGTGAGGGCGACAGCATGAGCCAGAGCGCCCGCAACCTCGCCTGCGCCGATATCGGGCGGACAGAGAGCAAAGCCCACGCGTTCCGAAGATTTCGAATGAGTTCGCTCTGGCTTCTGGTGCCGGCGCTCGGGTTCCTTGCCCTCTTCTTCGCTTACCCGCTCACCGCGATTGTCCTGCGCTCCTTCGAAGGGGCGGATGCCTCAATGACGCTGGAGCACTACGAGGCCTTCTTCTCGCTGCCGATCTACATGCGCATCCTGTGGCAGACGATCGAGATTTCGCTGATGACCACGGTGTTGTGCGTTCTGGTGGGGTATCCGCTTGCTTATGTGATGGCCAACAGCTCGCCGATGGTCCGCAACGTGATGTTGCTCATGGTGATGCTGCCATTCATGACCAGCGTGCTCGTGCGCACATATGGCTGGATGGTGATCCTGCGACCGACCGGTCTTCTCAACCATGTGGCCGAACTGGCGGGCCTGCCGCACTTCGATCTGCTTTACAACCGGTCGGGCATGCTGATCGGTCTTGTCTACACCATGGTGCCTTACGTTGTGCTGACGTTGTTCAGCGTCATGCGCGGGATCGATGGGCGTCTCGTTTCGGTGGCGCACAGCCTCGGCGCGGGCGCGTGGTCGGCTTTCTGGCGCGTTTATTTTCCGCTCAGCCTGCCCGGCGTCGCGGGGGCTTCATTGCTGGTCTTCATCCTGTCGAGCGGCTTCTACATCACGCCGCGGCTCATGGGCGGAGATCGCGACCAGCTCCTGGCGTCGATCATCGCCTATCAGGTCGACGTTCTTCTGAACTTTGAATTCGCCTCGGCTATAGCGGTCATTTTGCTGGTCATCACCCTGATCTGTTTCGGAATCTACGCGCGCCTCGTCGGCCTCAAGCAACTTCTCACGAGCAGGACCTGAGCCGATGGATGTCAACGCTCCCGTCAAGCCGAATCTGGCCGTGCGCATCGTGGCGTGGGGCGCCATAGCCTTCCTCATGGCGCCGATTCCGATCATCATTCTCGTGTCGTTCAGCTCCGCCCAGTATCTCACGTTCCCGCCGCCCGGCTTTTCATTGCAATGGTACGAACGTTTTCTGGGCAGCAACGAATGGGTGCAGTCGATCTGGGTGAGCCTGCAGGTCGCCGTGTTTTCGGCCGTGCTGACCATGGTTCTCGCCACCATGGCGGCGATCCCGATGGTGCGTGGCGAATTCTCGAAGAAGTCGATTGTCTACGCTGTCCTTTTGGCGCCGATGATCATACCGGTCATCATCACCGCGATCGCTCTCTACTTCGTATTCACGAAGGTGGGGCTCAACGGCACTGTTCTGGCCATCACCATCGGCCACACGATCGTGGTTCTCCCGATCGCCTTTGTCGTATTGTCCTCGACGTTGCAAGGCCTTGATCCCCGGCTGGAGAAGGCCGCCATCAGTCTGGGCGCCAGCCCGTTCGTCGCATTCTACAAGATTACGCTGCCGCTTTTGATGCCGGGCATCCTGTCCGCGGGATTGTTCTCGTTCCTGACTTCCTTCGATGAACTGATCATCCCGCTTTTTCTCGGCGGGCCGACCACCCAGACCCTCGCGGTGCGCATATGGAACAGCGTCGTGATGGAGATCGAGCCGACAATCTCGGCGGTTTCCGTCTTCCTGATCGGAATGACGATCGTCGTGATGGTTCTCGCAGGTTTTATGAAACGCGCTTTTCGATGGACCGGATCCGGTGGTCCGCAGCAGGAGAATTCTCATGCATGATCATATCGCGACCCTTGCTCCCCGGCCGGTGCCTCCGCAGCTTTTTCGTTCGGTCATGGGATCGTTCCCGACCGGGGTCACCGTCATCACTACGCTCTCGGAGACTGGCACGCCGGTCGGCATGACGGTCAACGCCATAACATCCGTCTCGCTGGAGCCTCCCCAGCTGCTCATCTGCCTGGCCAGGAGCCGCTATACTGCGTCCGCCATCCGGTTCTCCGGCAAATTCGCAGTGAATTTTCTCAGCGATGATCAGAAGGATGTCGCCAGCATCTTTGCATCGAATGCGGACGAGAAGTTCAGTACGGTGCGCACCCATTGCGGCGCACTGGGCTTGCCGCTGATTGCGGATAGTCTCGCGCTGGCTGAATGCGAGGTCTGCAAAGTCGTCGATTCCGGCGACCACCTCATCTTTATCGGCGAAGTTGTCAGCGCAACGTCGAAAGACGGCATGCCACTGGTGTTCTTCAGGCGAAATTACGGTGCATGGACGGCGGCCTGAAAATGAGTTCAGTAGCAAGACTCTATCCGTCCCGTATTGCCGCATTGCGCAGCAAGATGAAAGAAAATGACGTCGATGCCCTGGTCGTGAGCGCGACGTCGGACATGCTCTATCTGATCGGCAGGAAACTGCCGAACACAGAGCGTTTCAACGCGCTGATCCTCGGGCAGACCGGAAATCCGTATCTTGTCGTTCCGGAGCTTCAATATCCGCTGGTGGCTTCGCTGGCGGAGAACGCGGAGATCATCACCTGGGCGGAAACAACCGATCCGATCCGTGTCGCCAGTGACCTGCTTCACAGATTGGACGCGCGCTCGGTTGCCGTAGACGGGCTGATGCGTGGCGCCTTTTTGCTGCGCCTGCAGGAACGTGTCGGCCGGCAGGTTCGCTTTTCGGACGGGACGCCGCTGACTGCGCAGGTGAGGCTTCTCAAGGACGCCGACGAAATTGCCCGGCTGGCCGATGCCGGCGGGCGTTTCGACGCCATCTGGGAGGCCTTCTGGAAGAATGGGCGACTGGTCGGCGTCAGCGAACGAGAGGTCGTCGAACAGATCCGCAAGCTGCTCTTCGCCCATGGATTCGACACCATGGAATGGTGCGACGTGGGCAGCGGTCCCAACGGAGCCTCGCCTTTGCATCATCATTCGGACCGCATCATTCAGCCCGGCGACCCGGTGGTTATCGACTTTGCCGGAACGATCGGCGGTTACTTCATGGATACCTGCCGCACACCCGTCGCCGGAACGCCGCTACCGGAGTTCATTGAAATCCATGAGATAACCCGCAAGGCTCACGAAGCGGCAAACGAACGGGCAAGGCCAGGCGTTGCAGCCGGGGATGTCGATCAGGCTGCGCGCGATGTCATCGCAAAGGCCGGCTATGGCGAGCGGTTCATGCACCGGCTGGGCCATGGGCTAGGCCTCGATGCGCATGAGGAGCCTTACATCATCGCCGCAAACAGGCTCCGCCTTCAGCCTGGCATGGTCTATTCGAACGAGCCGGGCATCTACATCGACGGCAAATGGGGAGTTCGGATCGAGGACATCATCCTCATGACCAGCGATGGCGCCCGGTCCCTGAATTCCGCCACCCGCGATCTCGTCAGCATGAACTGAAGGGGGAATGTGGTGATTGCTGTGAATGAAATAGCGCCTTCGGATGCGATGTTCCCGGCTGACGAGTACCGAGACCGTATCGGGAAGACGCGAATGAAGATGGCGGAGTCGAACGCCGACGTCCTTTTGATCGATTGCGTCGAGCATATGGTCTATCTCTTTGGCTACGCGCCGCCTGCCGCCATCTATCAGGCCGTGCTGCTGCCGCTGGACGGTGAACCTGTGGGCGTCGTGCGGGCGCTGGACGCGAGCATGTTCCGGGAGCAATCCTGGGTCCGCGACGTCGTTCTTTTCGCGGATCATGAAGATCCGGTTGCCGTGCTGTCCGCCGAAGTGAAAAGGCGCGGGTGGAGCAAGGCGCAATTTGCGATCGAACTCGATTCCCATTTTCTTCCGGTCAGACGTTTCATGCAATTGCAGGCGGCGCTGCCCGACGTCAGCTTCATCGACTTTTCGCAGGTCCTTTGGGAAATGCGGCTGATCAAGTCGGAGCGGGAGATCTCGATGATGCGGGAAGTGTCCCGGATCGCGGATGCCGGCATGATGGCGGCGGTGGAAGCCGCCGGCGAAGGCGTGAGCGAGCGCGATTGCGCCGCCGCGCTTTACGCGAGCGTCATCCGTGAAGGTGCGGATTCCATGCGAAGCGCCCTGATCTCGGCCGGGGCCCGCAGCGACTCCCTGCATGGCAGGCTTGGCGCTCACCTCCTGCGGCGCGGGGACGTTCTGCATGTCGAATCCATTCCTCTCTACCGCGGTTACGGCGCGCGTCTCATGCGCTCCAGCGTCATAGGAGGGCCGCCACCCGACCTTGCCCGGGCGGCGGAGATCATGCTTGCGGCTCAGGAGGCTCAGTTCGCGGCGATGCGTCCGGGGCGCAGGGCTTCGGATGTCGATGCCATTGTCCGCGACAGCATTGTAGAGGCGGGTCTGCGTAAGACATACGAGAATTTTACAGGATATACTTTGGGCTTCATCGGTTTGCCCAAGACCAGCGATTTCACCCGAGCATTCCTTCCCGGCTCAGATTGGCTCCTTGAGGAAGGCATGGTATTTCACATGTATACCTATGCTGCCGGCATCGCATTCAGCGATACCGTCCTTATTACTCGCTCAGGCTCGGAAAGGCTGACGAAAACAGAAAGAAAACTGTTCGTCAGATAGGCTTACGCAATGTTGAAGTTCGATAAGATAGAAGCGCGTAACACCGTCGTGTTACATGTATATCAGCAATTGAAGCGCAGTATCCTGCGCGGCGAATTGCCGACGGGATATCGCGTCGTCGAAGTTAACATCGCCGAGGCTTTCGGGGTCAGCCGCACACCGGTGCGGGAAGCGATTTCCCGGCTTATCGCCCAGGGCTTCATCAGGGAGCAGGGCAGCGCCAAGATCGTGGCCGACATCTCGGTCAGCATGAGCGAGATCATGGGCATTCGCGGAGTTCTTGAAAGCTATGCCGCGCGGCTCGCGGCGGAAAATGCGACTGAGGAGGATTTGCAGGTCATCACGGAATACTGCAATTCCAGCATCCTGGTGGACAGGTCGTCATCGATAGAAAACCGGGCCTCGCTGAATGATGCATTCCATGAAGCAGTCGCGCGTGCGTCTCATAACGAACGCCTCATCAAGATGATCTCCGACTTCTATGAATATGCGATCACCGAGGAAATGCTGGTCTACTACAGCAAGGCGGACACGACAAACCATGCCGGGCAGCATCGCGCCGTTCTGAAAGCGCTGCAGGACCGCGATCCGGACGCCGCCGACGCCGCCATGCGCGCCCACATCAACTGCATCGGTCAGGTGATCGAAAAGGCGATCGCGCAGATGAAATCGAAGTAGAGCCAGGGACCGGAATGTCCGGGCCTTTGCAATGCCTGCCCTTGAGCGGTCCCAGGAGAAGAAAATGCCCGCACATGTCATCATCGAAGTTCAGGTCAAGGATGCCGGCCTCTATGAGGATTATCGGCACAAGCTGCCGCCGACCATGACTCCCTTCGGGGGAGTTCCGATCGTGCGCGGGTTTGCGGAAGTTCTGGAAGGGCGGACGCCGATGGATCGGGTTTCGGTCATCGAGTTCCCGGATCGCGAATCCGCCTTCGCCTGGTATTCCAGTCCGCAGGTACAGGCTCTCGGTGAGCAGCGCCGGGCGGCGGCGGATGTAACGGTACGCCTCGTCGCCTCCTGACGGTATTGAGCGGAGACAAGCATATGACGTCAGAAAAGATGCTCGCCGGGTGGTTCGACACCCGGCGGATGGCGATGATCGAACTCCTGCGGGACCTCGTCAACACCGATAGCCATACCCACGACAAGCAGGGCGTCGACGCCGTCACCGGTCAGATACAGCACTTCCTCGACTCTTGCGGGATGGAGACCCGGCTGGTCGAACAGGAAGTGGCTGGCAATTTCCTCCATGCAGACCTGCGCCCGTCCGGCTCCAACGTCGCACCGGTATTGCTGATGGGACACTGCGACACGGTGTTTCCCAAAGGAGAGGCCGCCAGACGGCCATTCCATATCGCGGACGGGCGTGCCTACGGACCGGGCGTCGCTGATATGAAAGGCGGTCTCGTCATCAACGCCTTTGTCCTCGCCGCGTTGAAAGCTCATGTTCCCGAAGGCCTGCCTGTCTGCGCGCTCTTCACTTCGGACGAGGAAATCGCCTCTCCGGTTTCAAGACACGAGATCGCGAAGACAACACGGCATGCCAGGGTGGTGTTCAATGCGGAACCTGGCAGGCCGAGCGGCAACGTCACCGTGGGACGCAAGGGCGGCATCTTCATGCGTATGGATGTCGAGGGACGCGGGGCGCATTCCGGCTCACATTTCACCCACGGCATAAGCGCGATCGAGGCTCTGGCGCGCAAGACGATCGAGTTGCATGCGCTGACCGATCTGGAAACCGGCGTGACGGTCAATGTCGGCGTCGTGGAAGGAGGGCTGACATTGAACACCGTAGCGCCGTCCGCCAGAGCCGAGTTCGAGTTGCGCTATGTCGATGACCGGCATCGTGACGACTACATGGCCCGCATAGAGCGCATCATCGCAACCGAACATGTGCCCGGGTCCAGTGCGCGACTAACGATTACAGGCGAATTCCTGCCGCTCATCCAGACGGCGGCTTCAAAGGCGATATACGAAGTCTATGACGCGGCGGCCTCCACTTTGGGGGTTCACTTCGGCGAAGAATTTTCCGGCGGCTGCTCCGACGCCGGAATTCCATGCAGCCTCGGGGTGCCGACCATCTGCGGCACAGGACCGGTTGGAGGCGGGGCGCATACCGTTGAAGAATACATAGAAATCGACACCTTGATTACCCGCGCGCAGACGCTGGCCCTCGCGGTACTCAGAATAGCCGAAAGGGCGTGACCGCGGGCCTTCGAGTATTTCCGCTTTTCCCTGAATAGCGGAAACGTTCCAGCTTTTTTTGACGCCGTTCGGGGTGCAAAACGGCGTCACGCTTTCTCTGTAATTTCTCCGCAGGGAAGAAGCCGCTCCTGTTTGCCACCTCAAGCGAGTTTTACTTTGCACGGCAAAAATGCACGGCAGCGCCGTGCATTCCGGGGCTGCGCAGAGGCTCTGGCCCCCTGATCACCGGATAATATGCCGTTGAGCGCCAGGGCCTTCAATATAATTTGATTATCATACTCATGTTTTGTAAGGACTGTGACGCACACCCAAGATGCGACGCACCTGTCGTTCAATCGCAATTTCTGGCCTTCCATGCGGGACATCGCATCACTGTTTCGGAGCTATAGCGCAGACCTGCAACGCTTCCTCCAGCGGCGTGGCGCTGCGCAGGATCTGGCGGCTGACCTCACACAGGAAGCCTTTCTTCGCCTGATGACGGCGGCGAAGAGGCGCGCAGGCTCCCCACCCCCTGACAACAACAGGGCCTATCTTTTTCGCATCGCGGCCAATCTGCAGATCGATCATGCAAGACGCCACAAGGTTCTGCCCCTGACCGGCGACGATATGGCGTTGCGCGAAACAATTGCCGATCCCTCGCCGCTGGCGGATGAAATCATCATCACCGCCGAGGCGATGCGCATACTGGCGCAGGCCTTGGAGGAGGTTCCCGATGGGCCGCGTCAGGTTTACATGATGAGACTGGATGGCAAGACCTTTGCGGAAATCGGGCAGGAACTGCGTATCCCGAAGCAGACCGTCTACAGCCAGCTTGGCAGGGTCTTGATGCATTTGCGATATCGCCTTGAACAGGCACAAAAGGGATGGCGGAGAACAGGTCATGACGCACGACCCACCGCAGGGCAGGCAGGCGGACAGTCGTTCCGGCGACTGGTGCGCTGAAGCCGAGGAAGCTACCGATCCGGTCATGCGCGAGGCGATTGGCTGGTTCACGGTTTTGAGCGACGGCCAGGCGCACGCCGATGCGCAGGCGGCGGCTCGCCGCTGGCTGGCGGCTTCGCCGGCGCATCAGGCCGCCTATCGTGATGTCGAGGCGATGTGGACAGGAACTGTCCGCCTTTCGGGCGAGAAGCGGGCTCGTGACGCCGCGCGACGGATGAATCGCCGGCGGTTTGGACAGCTTGCCCTGCTGGCGGCGGTCGGCGCCGGAGCCGGACTGACATGGATGAACTTCAGGGCCGGCCGCATCGCCACCGCTCCCGGGGAACAGCGTCTTGTGGCGCTGGAGGACGGATCCCGGATACAGATGAGCGGCGCTACGGAACTGTCGGTGAAGATCAGCGCCGCTGCCCGCAAGATCGATTTGCATCGCGGCGAAGCCTATTTCACGGTCGCCCGTGGACGCACACCGTTTACGGTGACTGCGGCGGCGGGGACTGTGGAGGCGCTTGGCACGCAGTTTGACATCGCCATAACCGGCGAGCGGACACAGGTTCTGGTGACGGAACACACAGTGCGTGTCGGGTATGCCGACAGATCCGTCACCCTGCGGCAGGGCGAGAAACTCGTCTATCGGGACCGTGACCTCGGCGCCCCTCAAGATGCCGACCCACAGATCGACCTGGCATGGCGCGAGGGCAAGCTGGTGTTCATGGCCCGTCCGCTGGGGGAGGTTCTCGAGGTGCTGAACCGATGGAGCGCCGAGCGTCTCACTCTGGTCGATGGCTCTCTGGCTGCCCATCCCGTGACCCTGATCATCAACATTGCGGATGTGGCTGACGTATTGCCGCGATTGCACGACGCCTTGCCGATCAGGACGCGTCATGTGCCGCTTTTCGGAACGCTGATCTATCGCGCATGACCACGCCGCAAGGGCGCGCGGGACGCTTTCCGGGCAACTTTTTAAAAACTTGAGTTTTTTTATCAGACAATGGTCCTGCCATTCCGTCTTGTCTGCGAAAGCATTTTTCGATCTGGAGACACGGAATGACTGCACGCCGCCTGTTGCGCCCTCATGTTCTGGCCGGTTCTGTAGCAGCGCTGGCCCTGTGCGCCATGCCGGCGCAGTCACAGCAAGCGACGATCCAGCCCGCCGCAACCGAAGCGGCCATGGGCTTTTCCATCGCCGCGCAGCCTCTGTCTTCGGCGATCGTGAAGTTCGCAGCGCAAAGCGGCATCAATCTGGTGGCGAATGGCGCGCTGCCTGCTTCGGTGAAGGTGTCGGCGGTGCAGGGACGATACACGCCCCAGCAGGCGCTCTCGCTGATGCTGAAGGACACCGGCTACGCCTATCGCCGGAATGGCGAACGTCTTTACACGCTGGCGGCCCAGGGCGGAGTGGCGGACGCCGCGGATGTCGAAGGTGTGACGCTCGACACCATCCTCGTTGAGGGGAACGGCCGTGACGGAAGCGTGTCCGGTCTCGTGTCCGACCTCGACTCCGTCTACCAGACCAGCGCCGCCGTCACGACCATGGACGCGCAGACGCTGCGCGACAGGCACGCCGGCAATATCGACAATGCGCTGCGTTCATCGGCCGGCACCTTCACCCGCAAGGCCATGTCGGGCGCGGGCGTGGCCGTCAACATTCGCGGCATGGAAGGTTACGGCCGCGTCAACATGATGATCGACGGCGCAAGGCAGAACATCCGCGTCATGGGGCACGGCGTTTCCGGCGGCTCCACCTTCGTCGACAGCGATCTGCTTGCCGGGCTCGATATGGGGCGTGGTTCTCTGGGCGGGGTGGCCGGTGTCGGCGCGTTGGGCGGGGCGGCCAATTTCCGCACGATCGGCACCGACGACGTGATCCTGCCCGGCAACAGCTATGGAGCCATGAGCACCGTGAAATATGGCAATAACGCCTATGACTGGTCGGCCATGGCGGCCGCCGGCATGCGGGTGCAGAACATCGGCGTCATGGGCGCTTTCAGCCGCCGCGATTCCGGCGCGCCGATGAGCGGCGTCGACGACAACGGCAAGCGCCTGCTGAACCCCAATATGGCGGAGGACCTGAAATCCGGTCTCGCCAAACTGGAGCTCGGGGACGGCGAAGACCACAAGCTGCTGCTCGGCGGCGTATGGTACGACAATATCTCGACGATCCGCAGCGAGCCGCAGGACTATCGCAACCAGACCTATACGGCGCGCTATGACTACAGTCCCGGAAGCGATCTGATCGACCTGACCGTCAACGCCTTCTACAATGATGCGCGCGTGCGTTTCATCGAGGGCAACTACAAGGGCCAGTTCAATCGCGACAAGGGCATGGGCGTCGATGTCACCAACCGCAGCCAGTTTGCGCTGGGTGACGACATAGGAGTGAAACTCACCTATGGCGGCGCCTATTATTACGACGACGTCACCACCGGACAGGCCTGGGGTACGGGCGGACCGGGGGACGGCACGATCGGGCTCGGTTCCCTGTTCACCGACGCCACCTTCTCCTATGGCATGTTCGACCTCACCGCCGGCTTCCACTATGACAGCTTCCGCCTCAAGGGCGACGTCGTTAAAGATGTGAGCGGACAGCTTGTCTATGAGAGCGTCGATCGCTCAGACAGCAGCTTCAACCCCCGCATGACTCTGGCCATGACGCCGATCGAGGGCGTCCAGCTTTACACCACCTACGCCAAGACCTTCCGCCCGCCCACGGTGACGGAAACCTTCTTCCCCGGCGCGCACAGCGCCACGCCCAGCCCCACCAGCCCCAATCCCGATCTGCTGCCCGAGACCAGCAAGGGGTGGGAATTTGGCGTCAACGTTCTGGAAAAGGGCCTGCTGCTGGAGGGCGACGCGCTGCGCCTGAAAGCAAGTTACTTCGACAATGACGTGGAGAACTACATCACCTCCGGCCCCTATTCGATGGCGAATATGCCGATGCTGAAATTCGTGAACATTCCGGGCAGCACCCGCATCCGGGGGTTCGAGCTGGAAGCGGGCTACGATACCGGCTTCTTCTTCACCGGCCTCGAATATTCGAAGACTTCGACCGATCTGCCCTATGGCATGTGGTCGGGCGACTATGGCGTCGGCGCAGTTAACGGCCTGCCGGATTATGCTTTGAGCGTCAGCGCCGGTTTCCGCGTTCTCGAAGAAAAGCTGACCATCGGCGGCGTGGTGCGCAAGGTCGGCAAGACCAAGGCAGTGAAGCCGCCATTCGGGCCGGATCTGATCGACGTGGATGGCTATATGCTGGGCGATGCCTTCGCCACCTACAAATACAGCGAGAACGCCACCTTCTTCGTCAATATCGAGAATATCACCAATACAGCCTACAAGCCTGCCCACTACATGGATACCCGCAAGCTTGGCCGCGGACGCACGGTGATCGGCGGCATGACGCTGCGCTTCTGATCCCGGAAGTCTTTATCCGGGCTGCCCAGGGCCGCGTTCAAAAGGGCAGCCCCTAAAAGAAGTCTTGATACTTTCCTGCGTAAGGCTATTGAGAGCGGACTGTCCAGGTGGTCGGCTTGCCGATTGCGTGGCTGCGCTATGGCTGGAAGTCAAGACGCCGTGATGCAACAGAACGCCATTGCTGTCTTACGTCGCCGCGACCTCACAGGAGGGTCGCGCCTTTTCCCGGCTCTCTTCCGGCTGGATGACGCACGGTTGACGGCGACATTTTTCGGTAGTCAACGATCCCTATAGTCCCGGCCGCATCCACGCGCCTTTCGGATCAGATTCCAAAATGATCAAGACCATAATTTCACACCAGCGCTACCTTGTGTTCGTCGCCACAGGGCTGATCAGCGTGGCCGCTCTGGCGGGAGGGCTCATCTACAGCCCCTGGCTGTTTTTGCTGGTCGTGGTTTCGGGCGCCCTGTTCCTGCTGGGGCTGCATGATCTGCGCCAGCACAAGCATTCGATCCTGCGCAACTATCCGATCGTCGGGCATCTGCGTTTTGTGCTGGAGAGCGTCAGGCCCGAAATACGCCAGTATCTGATCGAGAGCGACAATGATCAGGTTCCGTTCAGCCGGGAGGATCGCGGCCTTGTCTACCAGCGCGCCAAAGGCGTGGAGGACAAGCGCCCGTTTGGCACGATCGAGAATGTCTATGGCTCCGGTTACGCCTGGCTTACCCATTCGGCATCGCCGGTGAGCATCGCCGATACGGACTTTCGCGTCCGCATTGGAGGGCCGGCCTGCAAACAGCCATATAACGCCAGCCTGTTCAATATTTCGGCGATGAGCTTCGGCTCGCTGTCGGCGAACGCGATCCTCGCGCTCAACACCGGCGCACGCAAGGGCGGCTTCGCCCATGACACCGGCGAGGGCAGCATCAGTCGCCATCACCGGCAAGGCGGCGGCGATCTCATCTACCAGGTCGCTTCCGGTTATTTCGGCTGCCGCAATGACGATGGCAGCTTTTCTGCGGAGAAATTTGCGGAATTGTCCTCCGATCCGCAGATCCGGATGATCGAGATAAAACTTAGCCAGGGCGCAAAGCCCGGTCATGGCGGCATGCTGCCCGCATCGAAGATATCGCCGGAGATCGCCGAAGCCCGTGGCATTCCGATGGGCGTGGACTGTATTTCGCCGGCGGCCCACGGCACGTTTTCGACACCTGTGGGGCTGATGCGGTTTGTCGGCCAGTTGCGCGAGCTTTCCGGGGGCAAGCCGGTCGGCTTCAAGCTGTGCATCGGCCACCGGCGCGAGTTCATGAGCATGGTCAAGGCCATGCTGAAGACGGGCATTGTCCCCGATTTCATCGTTGTCGACGGCGCCGAGGGCGGAACCGGGGCCGCGCCGGTGGAGTTCGCCAACCGCGTGGGCATGCCCATGCTGGAGGGGCTGACCTTCGTCCACAACACGCTGCGCGGCGCAGGCATCCGCGATCAGGTGCGCATCGGCGCGGCCGGCAAGATCGTGTCGGCTTTCGATATCGCGCGTACGCTGGCGCTGGGCGCGGACTGGTGCAACGCCGCGCGCGGTTTCATGTTCGCCATCGGCTGCATACAGGCGCAGTCCTGCCACACGAATTGCTGTCCGGTGGGCATCGCGACGCAGGATCCGGTCAGGCAGCGCGCCATAGATGTCGGCGACAAGAGCGAGCGTGTCGCCCGTTTCCACCGCAACACCATGAAAGCGCTTGGTGAAATCGCGGGCGCCGCCGGCCTTGGCCACCCCAGCGACTTCATGCCTTATCATTTCATGTTCCGGCAGAAGGACAACGAGTTCCTCGACGGCAACGAGGCCTATCCTTACCTGCCGGAGGGCTTTCTGCTCGCCGGCAAGGAGATACCCGAGCTTGCGGACTGGCACAGCCGCTGGGACCGCGCCAACGCCGAGAGCTTCGCGCCTCCTGAAATCCCGCACGGTCCGTTCCAGAGACGCAGGGCCGCGTAAGGCGCTTCGCCGTCCCTCATTGGAGCGGGGCGTTCGTGCATGGCCGGTCGCCCGAAACGCCAAGTTGACAAGGCCCCGCCGGGCTGGCTTAACAAATGCAAGGGGAACAGCCCGCCAGATGCCGAAAACGGCACGCGCGGCATATGAAGGATGTGACTTGCGCGTGAGCGATGTGAATCCGGGAGCAGGCGGGATTTGAGCGCGGCGAGGACATCTCACCCGCGGACGCGCATACAGGCCAAGAGGCGCGGCAGGATACTTGAAGCGGCGCTTGACGTCTTTTCGACGCATGGCTTTCGCGGGGCGACCATCGACCAGATCGCCGAGGCGGCGGACATGTCGAAGCCCAATCTGCTCTATTACTTCCGCAGCAAGGAAGCCATCCACCATGAGCTGATCCAGCGACTGCTGGACGACTGGCTGCAGCCGCTGCGCGATCTCGATCCCGCTGGCGATCCGATGTCGGAGCTGCGCGCCTATATAAGGCGCAAGATCGAAATGTCGCGGGACTTTCCCCGCGAAGGACGCCTGTTCACCAACGAGATCCTGCAGGGTGCGCCCCATACGCTCGGCATGCTGCGGGATGTGCTGAAGCCGCTTGTCGATGAAAAGGTGAAGGTGATCGAAGGCTGGATGAAGGCCGGACACATCGTGCGTACCGATCCCTATCATCTGATTTTCTCGCTGTGGGCGACCACCCAGCATTATGCGGATTTCGACGTGCAGGTGCGGGCGGTGCTTGGGCCGGAGCGTGACGGGGAGGGTCGTTTCGAGGATGCCGCGCGTTTCCTCGAGCAGCTCTATCTCGACGGGCTGGCCCCGCGCCAGGGCGGAAAGTAACCGGCCGCGCAAACCTTCACGCGGCCGGCCCGGTCGTTCAAGCGCGGATGCCGTTCACACGCCGATCGGCATGTGCTCGGATGAGCGGTTGACGGCGCGCGGCGCGGTCAGTTCCTTCCAAGTCGACAGCGCCTTGTTGACGGCCTGGAAGGGCTGACGCCTGATGAACTTGCCGCGGCCGGGCTGCGGCGTGGCGACGCCGTCGCCCCAAACGATATCCCCGCGCGAAAGCGTGTAGCGCGGCATGCCGGACACCTGCATGCCCTCGAAGACGTTGTAGTCGATGATCGACTTCTGGGTCGCGGCCGAGATCGTTCTGGTCGCCTTCGGGTCCCACACCACAAGGTCGGCGTCGGCGCCCGGCACGATGGCGCCCTTGCGCGGGTAAATATTCAGGATCCTGGCGATATTGGTGGAGGTCACGGCCACGAATTCGTTCGGCGTCAGCCGCCCTGTCTCGACTCCTTTGGTCCACAGAACCGAGAGGCGGTCCTCGACGCCGCCGGTGCCGTTGGGGATTTTGGTGAAATCGTTCAGGCCAAGGCGCTTCTGCTCCATGGTGAAGGCGGCGTGGTCGGTGGCCACCGTATGCAGCGAACCCGACTGAAGGCCCGCCCACAGCGACGCCTGATGCCCGGCGTCGCGGAAGGGCGGTGACATCACGCGTTGCGCCGCATGAGCCCAGTCCGGGTTGGCGTATTCGCTGGCGTCCAGCGTGAGATGCTGGATCAGCGGCTCGCCATAGACGCGGATGCCCTTGTGCTGGGCGCGGCGGATGGCTTCATGCGCCTGCTCGCAGGAGACGTGCACAATGTAAACCGGAACGCCGGCTGCGTCGGCAATGGTGATGGCGCGGTTGACCGCCTCACCCTCGACATCCGGCGGCCGCGAATAGGCATGCGCCTCGGGGCCGCTCAGACCGGAGCTCATCAGCTTCTGCTGCATGGCGGCCACCAGGTCGCCGTTCTCGGCATGGACGAAAGGAATGGCGCCGAGCGCCGCGCAACGCTGGAACGAGGCGAACATCTCGTCATCGTTGACCATGAGCGCGCCCTTGTAGGCCATGAAGTGCTTGAAGGTGTTCACGCCGCGCCCGACGACGGTTTCCATCTCGTCGAAGATCTTCTTTGACCAGCCGGTGATCGAGACGTGGAAGGAATAGTCGCTGCACGCCTGCCGCGCCGCCCGCGCCTCCCACTCGTCGAGGGCGGCCACAAGCCCGGCCTGGCCGGGGATGACGAAATCCACGACCATCGTCGTTCCGCCGGAAACGGCGGCGCGGGTGCCGCTTTCCCAGGTCTCGGCCGTGGTGGTGCCCATGAAGGGCATTTCGAAATGAGTGTGCGGGTCGATGCCGCCGGGGATGATCAATGCGCCTTCTGCGTCGATGATCTGGTCGCCACTCAGGTTCGGCCCGATTGCGGCGATGGTCTCGCCCTCGATCAGCACGTCCGCCTCATAGCTGCGGTCGGCGGCTACGATGACGCCTCCCTTGATTACCTTCGACATTCCAGAGCCTTTCATTTTGATGCAATGTGGTTGTTGCAGGGACCTCTTCGCCGGCCGTGCGAACAATCGTGCGGATGGGCGGGCGGGAAACGCGCTCCCCGCCCATCTCTGTTCCTGTCAGTCCGTGCTCACTGCGCCGAGGGCGCGGCGCTTTCCGGCGCTGAGCTGGCAATAGATGATCGCTGACAACGCGACGCCGACCGGCCAGGAGAATGGTGTCCATTCGCTGATGGCCGGGATGACCGAAATGCCGATGGCGACGCCGCCGGAGATGACAAGGGCAATGATGGCGTTCGTGTTGTAGCCGCCATTGTAGTAGTATTTTCCGCCCGGCGTATCGTCGAACAGAGCGTCGGAATCGATCATCTGACGCCTGATGATGTAGTAATCCGCCATCACGACGCCGTAGAGCGGGCCCATCAAGGCGCCGACGCTGCCGATGAAGTGGTTGACGATCACCGGGCTGGAGAACAGGTTCCACGGCGTGACGATCACCGAGAGTATGGCCACGACCACGCCCGCCTTGCGGAAGGTGAAGTGGCGCGGCCACACATTGATGATGTCATAGACCGGCGCGACGAAGTTCATGATGATGTTGATGCCGGCCGTGGCCGTGCCGATGGCGATGATGGCGACGAGCAGGATGGCGATGCTGTCGATATCCTTCATCAGCGCGATCGGATCATGGATCGCCTCGCCATAGACCTTCACCGACGCCAGCGCGATGACGATAGAGATGGCGCCGAAGGCTGTCGCGTTCAGCAGTAGCCCCCACGCATTGCCGCGGCGCACCGAAGCCTCGTCAGGCGCGTTGCGGGTGAAGTCGGCGAAGTTGAGGGTCGGGCCGGCGAGATAGGCGACGACGATGAACATCGCCGACATCATGCCGAACAGGCCGCTGTTGTGCTCCACGGTGCGGTAGCTGAAGTCGACTGTCCAGCCGGCGCGAGCGAGCACCCACACGGCTAGCGCGATCATCGCGATCCAGATGGCCGGGCCCGCGAAGTCGGAGAGACGTCGCACCGCTTCCATGCCGCGCGACAGAACAACGAGCTGGGCGGCGGACAGGATGAGGAAGCAGATCCAGCCGAGGCTCGACAGGCCAAGGATGGAATCCTGCGTCATCACTTCGCTGGAGGGGAAGATCTTGATGACAAGCAGCATCATCGCGGCCGAGGCGAGATAGGTCTGGATGCCGTACCACGCCACGGCGACGATGGCGCGCAGAATGGCCGGGATATTCGCGCCGTAGACGCCGAAGCTGGCGCGGGCGAAGACCGGGAACGGCACCTTGACGCGCTGGCCGGCCACACCGCTCATGTTGTTGGTGAAATAGAGAATGATTATGCCCGCCGTGAAGGCGACGATCATCTGCCAGCCGCTGAGGCCGAGCGCGAACAGGCCGACCGCCATGGTGTAGCCGCCGAGGCTGTGCCAGCCCGACATCCACCAGGCGAACAGGTTCCATGTCTTCCATGTTCCTGTCGCGGTCTCCGGCGACAGCTCGACATTGAACAGTCGAGATGATTTATTTGCATGCCTGTGCTGCATTAAACTCCTCCCAAAATGGTCGCGTTGACGTCGTATCCCGCCCGACACCTCCTTTTGTCGCGGCCGGATGCTCCGGTGTTCATGCGGTGCTGATGATCGGCTCCCCTGCGATAGGGAGACAGGTCAATGCTGGCGTCGTGCGGCAGGCGGCGCGATCCACGCGAAATGAAGCCGGCTGCGCAATCGACGCGCGGCCTGCCAGATCGAGAATTGCGCTGCGACGCGCCATGTCGAATTCTCTCCCATGTCTGGCTTCGGAGACCCGTTTTCCGGATTCTGAGATCCGGTAAAGCGGATTTCCAGCATCCGGTGACGGAGCTTGCGCCGATGAAGGCCACAAAAACGACACCCAAAAACCATGAAACATCAAACGCTTGCCCTATCCCGGCATTTTCCGGATGACGTTTCGTAATCACCCACTTGACATTTTTTTATCATGCAGTCAATTTTTGATCATATGATAAAAAATGGGAGGAGGAACCCATGATGCAGGCGCTCGCTACAGGTGCAGGCTTGCCGGGGAGGAGGGGCGGGATCGACGTCCGCGCCAGCTTCGGACACGGCATTCTCCTGCACTTTCTTCTCGTGACCGTTTGACGGCCCGCGCCATGATCACGATCGGCGACGTCTACGCGGCGGACCGGGTGAGCGACGCCGGGCTTGCGCTGCTGCGCCAGCGGGCTTGCGAAATCCGCGACCAGCACTGGGGCCGGGAGATCACTTACTCCCGCAAGGTCTTCATCCCCCTCACCAACATGTGCCGCAACACCTGCGGCTACTGCGTCTTCGTCAAGCATCCGGGCGATCCGGCCGCGAACTATCTGACGCCTGACGAGGTGCTCGACATCGCCCGCCGGGGCGAACGCCTCGGCTGCAAGGAAGCGCTGTTCTCGCTGGGCGAGCGCCCGGAGCGCCGCTATCCCGAAGCCGCCGCCATTCTGAAGGAGCTCGGCCACGCCACCACGGTCGACTATCTGGTCGACGCCTGCCGGCTGGTTCTGGAGCACACCTCGCTGATCCCGCACGTCAATGCAGGTACGCTCACCGAGGCTGAAGTCCAGCGGCTTGGCGAGGTCTCGGCCTCCATGGGCATGATGCTGGAGAATGTCAGCAAGCGCCTGTCGAAGCCCGGCATGCCGCATCATGCCTGCCCGGACAAGGCGCCGCTGCTGCGGCTGCGCACCATCGAGGCGGCAGGGCGTCTGGGCGTGCCCTTCACCACCGGCATCCTGATCGGCATCGGCGAAACATGGGCGGAGCGTATCGACAGCCTCGTCGCCATCAACGACATCCATCTGCGCCACGGCAATGTGCAGGAGGTCATCGTCCAGAATTTCCGCGCCAAGGCCGGCACGGCCATGGCCGAATGGATCGAGCCGTCCCGCCACGAAATGCTGAAGACACTGGCGGCGGCGCGCATTGTTCTGGATCCCTCGATCAGCCTGCAGGCGCCGCCCAATCTCGACGAGGAGTTCGAGGATTATATCGAATCCGGCATCAACGACTGGGGCGGCATCTCGCCGCTCACCAGGGATCACATCAATCCGGAGCGGGCGTGGCCGGCGCTGGGCGAACTTTCGCGCCGTACGGCCGCCAAGGGTTATCGCCTCGCCGAAAGGCTGACCGTCTACCCCCGCTATCTGGCCGAGTGCCGCGAAGCGCTTGCCGGTCCGCTGTCCCGTCTTGCCCGCGCCGACGGCCTGGCGCGCGAACAATTCACGAGCTGAGCCATGAACATCGATCTGGAAGTCATGAGACAGGTTGAAAGTCGCCCGGACGAGGTTCTGTCGCGGGTATCGGCCCCGGTGCGCGCCATTCTTGAGCGGGCGCTGGCAGGGGGCGAGGTCTCCCGCGAAGCGGGCGAAACGCTGTTCAACGCCGAGGGTGCAGACCTTTCCGCAGTGCTGAAGGTGGCGGACACGGTGCGGCGCGAGCGGGTTGGCGAGCGCGTCACCTTCGTCACCGTGCGCAACATCAACTTCACCAATGTCTGCTACATGGCCTGCCAGTTCTGCAATTTCGGCGTGCGCAAGGAGGCCCGTAACGCCGAGCTTCTGACGCCCGATCAGGTGGCGGCGCGCGCCGAGGAAGCATGGAACCGGGGCGGCACTGAAGTCTGCATCCAGGGCGGGCTCCATCCCGATATTCCCGGCGACTACTATGTGCAATTGCTCCGGGCCGTGAAAAAGCGCGTGCCGAACATGCATGTCCATGCCTTCTCGCCGTTCGAGATCTGGTACGGCGTACGCAAGAGCCGCATGCCGCTCGACGATTTTCTCGCGATGCTGCGTGACGAGGGGCTGGGGTCCATGCCGGGCACGGCAGCCGAAATCCTCGACACTGAAATCCGCCTCCAGCTCACCCGCAACAAGCTCTCCGCCGATGAGTGGGAAAAGATCATCCGCGCCGCGCACCGGCAGAAGATCCCGACCACCTCGACCATCATGTATGGCCATATTGACGGGCCGGCGCACTGGGCCGCCCATATCGACCGCCTGCGCTCGATCCAGAAGGACACCGGCGGCTTCACCGAGCTGGTGCCGCTCGGCTTCATCCACGAAAACACCCGCCTTTACCGCAACGTGCCGGGCGTGCGGCCGGGGCCGTCGATGACCGAGAATCTGAAGATGCACGCCGTGGCGCGTATCATGCTTCAGGGCTACATCGACAACATCCAGGCGTCATGGGTGAAGCTCGGCCCGGAGATGGCCCAGACCATGCTCGCCTGCGGCGTCAACGACCTCGGCGGCACGCTGATGAATGAAAGCATCTCGCGTGCGGCCGGCTCCAGATACGGGCAGGAAATCACGCCGCTGGAGATGGTGAGCATCATCCGCGCCGCCGGCCGCATCCCGGTGCAGCGCAACACATTGTACCAGACCATCGAGGATTTTACCGATCACGACCCGCCCGAGATCGCGCCGCTGGTTGAGCGCGCCTGCGGCGCGAGCCCGATCGCATTCCTCACCAAGGCCGAACTCGGGCAGGCGGCGGCGCGGGGCTAGGGCATGGAACCTTTACAGAAAAAAGTGGTCTTGCTTGCAGGCGGCGTCGGCGGTGCGCGTATGGCGGAAGGGCTCGTGCGCGTCCTGCCTGAAGGCGCGCTCACGGTCATCGCCAATATCGGCGACGACGACACCTTCTACGGCCTGCTTGTCTGCCCCGACATCGACACCATCACCTACACGCTTTCCGATCGTATCGACCGCGGACAGGGGTGGGGCGTCGCCAACGACACGGTGAACGGGCTCAATGTCCTGCGCGATCTCGGCGCGCCGGTCTGGATGAAGCTGGGCGACGCCGATTTCGGCCTGCACATCTGGCGTAACTGGCGCATGTCGCAAGGCGCTTCGCTGAGCGAGGTGACGGAGGAATGCGCGGCCCGTTTCGGCGTCAAGGCACGCATCCTGCCGGCCACGGATGATCCGCTGCGCACCAAGCTGATCACCGAAAAGGGCCTGCTCGATTTCCAGAACTGGTTCGTCGGCGAACGCTGCCAGCCGGCCGTTCGCGAGATCCGCTATGTCGGCGCTGAAGCCGCCGCCGCGAGCGCGGCGGCGCTCACAGCCATAAAGGATGCGGACCTGATCGTGTTCGCTCCCTCCAATCCGCTCCTGTCGCTGGAGCCGATCCTGTCGGTGAGGGCGTTGCGCGAGACGGTCGCCGCAAGTCGCGCGCCACGCATCGGCGTGTCGCCGCTCATCGGTGGCAAGGCCGTGAAGGGTCCGCTCGACAAGCTGCTTGCCGACCTCGGGCAACCCGCGGGCGCTGCCGGCGTCGCCGCCCGCTACAAGGGCCTGATCGACGGTTTTCTGGTCGACAGCGGCGACGTCAACGACATCGTCGCAATCGAGGCTGATGGCGTGAAGGTCCATGCCACCGACATATTGATGCGCGACCCGGTCGGCGCGGAACGGCTTGCCCGCGAACTGCTCGGCTTCGCCGCCGGTCTCGGAGTGGCGGAATGACGGTCGCCATCGCCATATTGATGAAGGACCCGGCCGAGGCCAAGACGCGCCTGAAGTCCGCGCTTGGCAACGATGCGCGCGAGACGCTGGCGCTGCTTCTGTTCGAGAACACCCTGGGCTTCTTTCGTCGCTTTCATGGCGACAAGCCGCTGGCGGTGGTCACGCCTTCGGAGCGCGTGGCCGAGATTGCGCGCGCCCATGAGGCCGTCACCCTCGGCCAGAATGGCAAGCCGGGGATCAACGGCGCCGCTGACCGCGCCGCCGAATGGGCGGCTTCCATCGGGGCCGAAAGGCTGCTCGTCATCCACGCCGACATCCCGACGCTCGAAGCGGCCGAAATCGCCAGTCTGATCGAGGCTGGCTGCGAGGTTCCCGTCGTCGTCGCGGAATCATACGACGGCGGCAGCAACGCCATCCTGCTGTCGCCGCCGGACGCCATTCCGTTCCGGTTCGGACCAGGCTCCGCCGGGGCGCATGAGGCGGCGGCGAGAAGCGCCGGCAAGGAATGCCTGCGGCTTGCCCTGCCGAACCTTCGCCGCGACATCGACACGCCGCGCGACCTGTTGTCGGCTTCCACCGCAGGCTGCATTCGCAGGCAAGGGGTGAGCCTGTTCGCCGTGGCCGGCATTCCGGAGATCGGGGCCGGCGACGATCTGTCGGCGGCGATCGCGCAGGCGCTTTCGGATATGGGCGGCGAGCTGAAGCCGCGCGACATCGTGATCGTCGCCCAGAAGATCGTCTCCAAGAGCGAGGCGCGAATGTTCCCGCTCGACGCCTTCGCGCCCTCGGACCGGGCACGGGAAATCGCAGCCGAAATCGGCAAGGACGCGCGCAAGGTCGAGGCGATCCTGTCGGAATCCACCGACATACTCCGCGCACGGCGGCAGGAGCCGGACGGGCTTTTGATCACTCGCCACCGTCAGGGCTGGATCTGCGCCAACGCCGGCATCGATCAGTCCAATCTTGGCGAGGGCAAGGACGATATGTTGCTGCTCCTGCCAGAGGACCCCGATGCAAGCGCCGCCCGCATCAAGGCGGGGCTGGAGACGCGCTATGGCGGACCGATCGGCGTAGTCGTCACCGACACTTTCGGCAGGCCCTGGCGGCATGGTCTGGTCAACGTCGCGATCGGCGTCGCCGGCGTTCCCGCCGTGGTCGACTGGACCGTGCGCGCCGATGCCTATGGCCGGGGCCTCAAGGCGACCTTGCCGGCCTTCGCCGATGAACTCGCGGCCGCTTCCGGCCTGCTCATGCAGAAGGACGCGGGGCTGCCCGTGGTGATCATACGCGGCCTGCCATGGAGCGACACGCCCTCGGCCAGCGCTGGCGACTTTCTTCGACCGCTTTCACAGGAGCTGTTTCTATGACCATTGCAATTCTCGGAGGGACCGGCCCGCAGGGGCAGGGGCTGGCGCTGCGGTTTGCGCGCAGCGGCGTGGCCGTCGCCCTCGGCTCGCGCGACGCCGAACGCGGCCGCGCTGTTGCGGAGGACCTCAACGCCAGGCTGGCGCAGGCCGGCGGATCGTTCGCCCGGATCACCGGCTCGGACAATGTGGCGGCCGCGCAGTCGGCGGAACGCATCGTGATGCTGGCGGTGCCCTTCGCCGCCCATGACGCCACGCTGGAGGAAGTGCGCGCCACGCTCGACGCCAAGATCCTCGTCGATGTCGTTGTGCCGCTGGAGCAGGGAAATCCGCGCGGCTATGGCCCGCCCCCTGAGGGCTCCGCCACCGAGGCCGCGCAGAAGCTGCTCGGCGAGGGGGTGAAGGTCGTCGGCGCATTGCACAATGTCTCCGCCCATTCGCTGAACGATCTCGGAAGCCCCATCAATTGCGACGTGTTCGTCTGTGGAGACGATCTCGCCGCCAAGGAGGAAGTGCAGGCGCTGATCGAAGGCATCGGCGTTCAGACCTATGACGCGGGGCCCGCCAAAAGCGCGCGTTGCGTCGAGGCCATCACGCCTTTGCTCATCCGCCTCAACATCTCGAAAAAGGTTCCCTTCTCGCATGCGGGCATCCGCATCTGGGCGCCCGGACACTGACTGCCAGGATACTGACCACCAAGGGGTTTGCAGCGCGGCGCCCGGTCAAGTCCGCGTCGTTGTAAAATGGAGGAAAGAATGGAATTTGGAATCACCTTCAAGGGATTCGTGGAGCCGGATCGCGCCCGCTATCTGGTTCGCGCCGCTGAATATGCCGGCTTCAGCCATTGCTGGTTCTATGACTCGCACATCCTGTGGCGTGAATGCTATCCGGCTATCGCCATGTGCATGGAGCATACGCGCGACATGCATTTCGGCCCGCTGGTGACCAATCCCGACGTGCGCGACTGGTCGGTGGCCGGCTCGCTGTTCGCTTCGCTCAACAAGCAAAGCAATGGCCGGCTCGAAATCGCGGTAGGGCGCGGCGACTCCTCGCGCCGGGTGATGGGTAAGAAGCCTGCGCCGCTGTCGCGCGTCACCGAGTTCGTCGAGAAGATGAAAGCCATGGTGCGCGGCGAGGAGGTCACCTACCCGGAATGCCCCGAGCCGGTGAAATTCCCCTGGGCCGTCGGCCATGAAATGCCGGCCTGGATCGGCGCTTATGGCCCGCTGGCGCTCAAGGCGGCTGGTGAAGCCGCAGACGGCGTGGTGTTGCAGATCGCCGAGCCCAGCCTGTGCAAGTGGTTTACCGACCAGTGCCTCGATGCCGGCAAGGCGGCCGGCCGCGATATGTCGAAATTCCGCTCCATGGCCGCGGCTCCGGCCTATTTCGGGCCAATGGACAAGGCCATAGAGGCCACCAAATGGTTCCCGGCGATGGTCGGCAACCACGTTGCGGATATCGTCGAGAAGTACGGCTCGGAGTCTGGTCTCGTGCCGAAGAGCCTGACCAGCTACATCGAGAAGCGCAGGGGCTACGATTATTCCAAGCACGGCCAGAGCGACAATCCGTATCTGGACTTCATCACGCCCGACATTGTCGAGAGCTTCTGCGTGCTTGGCGAGCCGGAGCAGCATATCGCCAAGATCCGGGAGCTGGAGGCTGCCGGCGTGACGCAGTTCAACATCTATCTGGACAGCGGCGAGGAAGAGGAAATCATCGCGCGCTATGGCCGCGAGGTCATTCCGGCCTTCGCCGGCGCCTGATCCTGCCGAAACTGGCTGGCCGTGCGATGCAGGCGATCGGAATCGGTCGCCTGCATCGCGCCCGGCTGGCCGCCAACCGGCGCTTGCGCCGCAGATTGCATTTGAAAGGAACATGCCATGTCGACCTCTGGCGAGAACCTTCGCATTGATCCTGATCGTTTGTGGTCGTCGCTTATGGAGATGGCGCAGATTGGGCCGGGGGTTGCGGGCGGCAACAACCGCCAGACGCTGAGCGACGCCGACAATGAGGGCCGCCATCTGTTCCGGCGCTGGTGCGCGGATGCGGGGCTTGAGATAGGCGTCGACCGCATGGGCACGATGTTCATGACGCGGGCGGGCGCTGACCCGGATGCGCTGCCGGTCTATATCGGCTCGCATCTCGACACCCAGCCGACCGGCGGCAAGTTCGACGGGGTTCTGGGCGTGCTGGCGGGGCTGGAGGTGGTGCGCTCGCTCAACGACCTCGGCATCCGGACGAAGCATCCGATCGTCGTCGCCAACTGGACCAACGAGGAAGGGGCGCGCTTTGCGCCGGCCATGCTGGCGTCGGGGGTGTTCGCGGGCGAGCTTTCCCTCGACTACGCCTATGCGCGCACCGATCAGGAGGGGCTGCGCTTCGGCGACGAGTTGCAGCGCATTGGCTGGGTGGGCGAGGAAGAGGTGGGGGCGCGCAGGATGCACGCCTATTTCGAATACCACATCGAGCAGGGTCCGATCCTCGAGGCGGAAAACCGGCAGATAGGCGTCGTCACCCATGGCCAGGGGCTGTGGTGGCTTGAATTCACGCTGATTGGCAAGGAGGCGCATACGGGCTCGACGCCGATGGCGATGCGGGTCAACGCCGGGCTGGCGATGGGCCGCATCCTTGAACTGGTGCAGGCGGTGGCGATGGAGAACCAGCCGGGCGCGGTGGGCGGCGTGGGGCAGGTGACGTTCTCGCCCAACTCGCGCAACGTGCTGCCGGGCACGGTGGTGTTCACGGTCGACATCCGCTCGCCCGACCAGGCCAAGCTCGACGCCATGCGGGCGCGGATCGAGGCGGGGGCGCATGAGATCGCAAAAGAACTGGGCGTCGGCTGCGCGGTGGAGGCGGTGGGGCATTTCGATCCGGTGAGCTTCGCGCCCGAACTGGTGGAACGGGTGCGGGCTTCCGCCGACAAGCTCGGCTACTCGCACATGGACATCGTCTCGGGCGCGGGCCACGATGCGTGCTGGATCGCCAAGGTGGCGCCGGCGACGATGATCATGTGCCCATGCGTGGACGGGCTGTCGCACAACGAGGCCGAGGACATCTCGAAGGAATGGGCCGCCGCCGGAGCCGACGTCCTCCTCCATGCCGTCATCGAAACGGCGGAGATCGTCCCGTCAGCGCCATGATTGGTTTCATCCCCGGAGCTCGCCTACGAAATACGTGCCGGGGCGGTCTTCCGACAGTGAAGCGGCTTGTCGGCCTGACATTAAGATGACCGTGGAGCCGCTGGGCCGGCCCCGGCCATGCCGGCATCGACCCATGAACCACTGACAAAACACAAAGCCAAACGGCCCGGGAACAATCCCGGGCCGTTTTTCGTCCGGAGTGCAGAAACGAAAGGCGTCCCCGGATTGGTCCAGTTGAGAAAAAGTACTGGCTCAGCTGAGCGGTGAAGGACGGCGCCGGCCGGCTTGAAAAATTTGCCGGGCAGCATCGAAACAACATAAAACATGATAAAATGACACAAGTTTACGCGGGTCGGGACAGAGGTGGGAACAGACAGCTTGGAAACTCTCTAAACTGTTGCCGTTGCGTGGTTTTTTTGTTTCAGCTAGGCCGCTGCCATTCGTTGACGTGGAAGGTTGTGAACATGACCTGGAATGTTCAGGAGCTGTTCCGCCGGCATGCATGTGAAATCGCCAGGGCCTTGCGTCGCCGGGGATTGTCCGAGGATGTTGCGGCGGACCTGACGCAGGATACTTTCTTGCGGGTGCTGGCCAACCCACCGGCCGACACCGTGCAGAACCACAATCCGCGAGCCTATTTGTTTGAGGTTTCCCGCAATCTCAGCATCAATCATTACCGTCGGCAGGTCAAAGATCCGACAATTGATGTCGACGGCGACACCATGCTCAGGATCGCTGATCCGTCACCTTCGGTGGAAACTGCGGTCTACTCAAGGCAGATGCTGAAACAGGTAGCGGAAGCGCTTGACGAATTGCCGCAAAACACACGCGAGGCCTTCATCCTGCATCGTATCGATGGCATGACTGTCGCCGAGGTCGGGAGGAAATTGGGGCTGTCGAGCACACGCGCCTGGGAATTGGTTCATCGTGCGTACAAGCATTTGCTGATGCGCGTGGACTGACACAGGAGCAGACTTCAATTTTTCCGGCGTCGGGAGCGAATATTCTTCGCTCCGGTTTGTATTCCCTGGCAGGCGCCCGGCTGGCGGCGGGCCGTTCCGACCTGACTTGAAGGCCTTTGATGGACGAGAATCCCGGAGAACCTGACCGGCTGGTGTCGGAAGCGATCGATATCGTCATGCGCATGCAGAACGATCCCGCCAATCCGGTGCCGTTTGAGATGGCGCGCGCCTGGCGGGCCCGGAGCGGTCGCCATGAGGAAATCTGGCTCAGGGTGTCCCGGATCCATGGCGCTTCCGGCCAGCTTCTTGCGCAGCGGCGCACAGCGCGAAAACGCGTGACCCGGCGCAATGTTCTGGGCGCTATGATGGCCGCGGGAGGCGTTGCCGTCGCGGGCTCGATATTCGTGCCGGGCGCACTGATGCGGGCGCATGCTGATCATACGACAGGCGTGGGCGAGATCAGACGCATAGACCTGCCCGACGGCAGCGTCGCGACGCTGGGTCCCCGGTCGGCCCTTGCGCTGACGATGAGCCGGGACGAGCATCGCATCGATCTGCTCACGGGCATGTGCTTTTTCGATGTGACGCGTGACCAGAACCGTGTCCTCACCGTCGCTTGTGAAGGCGTTTCCGCCACGGCGTTCGGCGCGTCGTTCGACATGTCGAGCGACGCTGGCGTCGTCACCATGACGGTTGCCGATGGCGCTGTCGGCCTTGCCGTTCCGGGGCGGAGCGGCGTCGCCGCCTTGCGTCTGGAGGCAAGCGAGTGGGCGGCCTGCGACATCTCCAGCGGCAGCCTCAGCCGGGGTGTGCGCCGCGACGGGCAGGTCGCGTCCTGGCGGGATCTGGCGATCGTCGCCGACAGGGAACAGGTTTCCACGCTGGTCGCTCGTATAAGCCGCTGGCTGCCGGGGAAAGTGGTCACGGCGAACCCGGCGATCGGCGCACAACGGGTCAGCGGCCTTTTCGATCTGCAGGATCCTTTCGCGGCGCTCCAGGCCGTGGTGCATCCCACGGGTGCGCGGGTGCGCCGGCTGCCGTCCGGGCTGACCGTCATTTCCCCGATCTGATACTTTTGAAAAAATTTCGACAGGGAGCCGAATATTTTCGGTCGCCGATTGTAACAGCATCAGGAGACCGTATTACCCAGCATCCAGGCAGACGCCTCCGTTTCGTTCGTATTCAATCGGAGCTGTCTGCAAATGGGAAATTCATTCAGCAATTGCGCTGTGTTCAGGACTGGGCGGCAGGCGGTGCTGGCTGCATTGCTTGGCGCCACGGCGGTAGCTGTCGTCATCCCATGCACCACACGCCCTGCAGGGGCGCAATCCGCACAGCTCAGTTTCAACATTCCTTCCGGTCCGCTAGGCCGGGCGCTTACCGCATATGGCCGGCAGGCCGGCTTGCAGGTGACTTATCTGGCCTCCGTGGCCGCCGGCAAGAGCACTGGCGGCTTCAGCGGATCGGCGACGCCCGAGGGGGCGCTTTCGCGGCTTCTGTCCGGCACGGGGCTGACCTATTCCTTCACCGCCGCCAAAACGGTGGCGATCTCGGCCGTACCGGCTTCCGGCGCGGCCAATGCCGGGGACTCCGTGGTTCTCGATACGATCGACGTCACAGCGCAGGGGGCTGGCGATACGCCGTTCCGCACCGCCGCGCCGGTCAGCACGACCAGCAGCGACAATTTGCAGGGTCGCTATGGCGGCGATGTCAATCAGGCGTTGCGCAACACGCCGGGAACCTTCTCGCGTCCGGGCTCCAACCAGCCGGGCCTTTCCGTCAACATTCGCGGCATGAGCGGTTATGGCCGCGTCAATTCCATGATCGACGGGGTGCCACAGACCTTCCGTAACGGCGCTGGCCACGGCGCTTATGGCGGCACCTATCTTTACCTCCAGCCGGACTTTATCGCCGGCGTCGACATCACGCGCGGCGCGGTGTCGGGCGCAGCCGGATCGGGTACGCTGTCGGGCGCCGCCAACTTCCGCTCCATCGGTATCGACGACATCCTGCTTCCCGGCTCCAACGCCGGCGTGATGACCAAGTGGAAGGCTGGCTCCAACGGTTATGACTGGAGCGGAATGACGGCGGCCGGCATGCGCACCGCCATCAATGGCGGGCAGGGCGAGATGAGCGTCATGGGCGCCTGGGCCGACAGCCAGAGCAAGGATTACCGCAACGGCGACGGCACGGCCTTCTACGAGCGGAGCCGGCCGCTCGGCGGCCTCGGCAAGATCGAGATCAAGCCGAACGACACCCATGCGCTGAAGTTGGGCTGGGTCCATTACGACAATGATTTCCGCAATTCCGGCTATATGTGGGGCGTCAGGAACAACACCTATTCGCTGAACTACGCCTTCACGCCCGACAGCAACCTCTTCGACGCCAAGGTCAACCTCTACTACAACAAGGCGAACATGCTGTACGATCCGGGCGCCGGTGGCGGCAGCTATGCGGGTCGCGAAACGGATGCTGTCTCCTTCGGTGGCGACATCACCAACACCAGCACCTTCGACCTGTCGAACGGTCTCGGCCTGAAGCTCGATTATGGCGCGTCCTATCACATGGACGACTATCAGGTTTCCGAAAGGCGGGGCGTGAACCAGCCGGGAAAGCTGGCCAAGGCAAGCGCCTTCACAGACGCTACCCTGTCCTACGGCATGTTCGATTTCACCACGGGCCTGCGCTACGACCACTGGCGCCTTTCCGGCATCAGGCAGGCCAGAACGCAGGGCACGGGTGCCGGTGGCTCCGCGGAATGCCCGGTAGGCCCGGAAAACTGTCCGGCCGAGCATGTTTCGCGCAATGGCGGCAAGGTCAATCCGAAGGTCACGCTGGCCGCCAACCCGACCAACTGGCTGCAGCTCTATACAACCTATTCGCACACCTATCGTCCGCCCACCGCCCAGGAATCCTTCTGGGGGCTGGTCGGCATCGGCGCACAGGTCGGCAGCGGCATCTACAACAATATGGATCTCGAGCCGGAAACCAGCAAAGGCTGGGATCTGGGCTTCAACATCGCCAGGAACGACCTGTTCTTCGCCAAGGACGCCGCGCGGCTGAAGGTCGGCTACTTCGACAATCGCATCAAGAACTACATCACCAACGGCACCATCAGCATGGAGCGCTGCGCGGGCACCGCCGAGTGCTGGTATGACACGGCCATGTGGATCAACGTGCCGGGCAAAACCCGCATGCGCGGCGTGGAAATCGAAGGCGGCTATGACGCCGGCTTCGCCTACGCCAACTTCTCCTACACCAACGCGAAGACAAGAACTCCCGTCGGCGGCATGGTCGGGGCCGGCGGCAATGCCGACATCGACATCCTGCCGGAAGACTACGGCATGATCGACGTGGGGCTGCGCTTCTTCGATGAGAAGCTCGCCGTCGGCGGCAAGGCCCGTTATGTCGGCAAAGGCACCTATGCCACCATCAACTTCAGCGGTCCGGAAGCGACCTTCACGGATGTTCCCTCCCACACCCTCTTCGACATCTATGGCTCCTACGACTTCAACGAGGCGAGCCGGCTGTTCTTCTCGGTCGAGAACGTCGGCAACAAGGTCTACGCCGTTCCCCTGAGCGGCGACGGCGTGCAGCTTGCCGGCAAGGGTCGCACCTTCATCGCCGGCTTCAGCACCAAGATCGGCGTTCCCGGCATGTCGTCGCAGCCGGCCGACCCGAATGCCGGCGTGATGGCGGCGATCGCCGCCCAGAAGGGCGGGATGGCGGGGCCGGCTGCCTATGACTGGAACGGCTTCTATGCCGGTGTCAGCGCCGGGCACGACTGGTCGCGCACCGACAATGAATATGGGGTGGATGCGGCCGGCCTCTCCTACGCCTCCTCCTACAGGCAGCGCCTCGAAGGGTTCCTCGGTGGCGTCTATGCCGGCTACAATCATGCCTTCGGCAACGGTTTTGTGGCCGGCGTCGACGCCGACCTCAATATCGCCGACAGCCAGGGCGGAACGGACGCTTTCACAATTTATCGCCTGAGCTCCTCCGACTATCTCGAAGCGAGGCTCAAGTCGAAGCAGAACTGGTCCGGCGCGGTCAGGGGCCGTGTCGGCTATGCCTATGGGCGATATCTGCCCTATGTCGCGGCCGGTGTCGCTTTCGCCAACTACGATCATGAGGCCTCCTTCGCCAGTGGCTCGCTGACCGCCAGTCAGGATCCGGTGTCCGGTTCGAAAACCCATGCCGGCTTCACCATTGGAACCGGCATCGAGCATGCCATCACCGACAAGGCGATTGTCAGGGCCGAATACCGGTATTCAGACTATGGCAGCGCCGACTTCTCTTCTGCCGGGCTGGGCCGCAATGTCAGGATCGACAGCTCGCACGATCTGAGGTTCGGCGTCAGCTACAAGTTCTGAGCCATCCAAACAGATTGCGGGAGCCGGGCGAGATATCGTCCGGCTCCCGCAGCGATTTGACAGCCGCGCCTGAACCTGGCCTCGGGCATGAGGGGTTCGGCCGGGAGGTCCCATGCAACCTGTCTGGCTGAGTTTGCAGCCATGGTGAAACAGTCGTGTGAGAATTTAATTCTAAAAATCCGGAATTAATGACTTGCATCTGCCTTTATTGGTCGATCAATATCGTTAAGACGCAATCCTGTTTCTGCTCTGGTTGTCAGACAGCATGGAGAGGCGCTCCCATGGCCACCCGCCCGCCCGATACGGCTCCATTGCAGGCTTCACGCCTGCAATCCCCTTATGGTTCGGTTCTCGACCTCGTCGGCCAGACACCGGTGGTGGAACTGAAAAAGTTCGACACCGGCCCGTGCCGCCTGTTCGTCAAGCTGGAGAGCCAGAACCCCGGCGGTTCGATCAAGGATCGCATCGCGCTGTCCATGGTCGCCGACGCCGAGCGGCGCGGCGTGCTCGCGCCGGGCGGCACGATCGTGGAAGCGACTGCCGGCAACACCGGTCTCGGGTTGGCGCAGGTCGGCATTCCCAAGGGTTATCGCATCATACTGGTGGTGCCCGACAAGATGTCGCGCGAGAAGGTGCAGCATTTGCGCGCGCTCGGTGCGGAAGTGCGGCTGACCCGTTCGGACGTGCTCAAGGGGCATCCCGAATATTATCAGGACATGGCCGAGCGCATTGCCGCCGGGACGCCTGGCGCCTTCTACGCCAACCAGTTCGCCAATCCGGCGAATCCGCTGGCGCATGAAACCACGACCGGGCCGGAAATCTGGCGGCAGCTCGACGGCGACGTCGATGCGGTGGTGGTGGGCGTCGGCTCCGGGGGCACGCTCACCGGTCTCGGCCGCTTCTTTGCGAAGGTGTCGCCGAAGACCGAGATCATCCTGGCCGATCCGGCTGGGTCCGTGCTCGCACCCTATATCAAGACGGGCGAGCTGGGCGAGGCCGGAAGCTGGACTGTGGAAGGCATCGGCGAGGACTTCATTCCGCCCAATGCCGATCTGTCGCTTGTGGCGAAGGCCTATTCGGTTCCGGACCGCCAGAGCATGGCGGCGGCGCGCGAACTCCTGTCGAAAGAAGGCATTCTCGCCGGCTCGTCGTCGGGCACGCTGCTGGCGGCGGCGCTTCGCTACTGCCGCGAGCAACGGACGCCCAAGCGGGTGGTGACGCTGGTCTGCGATTCCGGCAACAAATATCTGTCCAAGGTGTTCGACGATTTCTGGCTGGCCGAGCAAGGCCTGTCGGAGCGCGAACAGCATGGCGATCTGCGCGACCTTGTCGCCCGCACGCACCGCGAGGGCGGCACAGTCTGGGTGGGGCCGGAGGAAAGCCTGCTCAACGCCTATGGCCGCATGCGGCGCGCAGACGTATCCCAGCTTCCGGTGCTGGAAGAGGGCAGGCTGGTCGGCATCATCGACGAAAGCGATATCCTGGCCAGGGTCGAGGGACCCTACGACAGCCGCTGGGAGCGCTTCAACGGGGACGTACGCACGGCCATGACGCGCGACCTGCACACGCTGCAGGCCAGCCAGACGCTCGATGCGCTGCTGCCGGTGTTCGACCGCAACGAGGTAGCCATCATCTTCGACGGCGACGAATTCATCGGGCTCATCACCCGCATCGACCTGATCAACCATCTGAGGCGGACCAGCAAATGACCACAGACCGCAAGAACCGGCTCGCTTTCTCGACGCGCACCATTCATGGCGGCCAGAGCCATGACCCGACGACCGGCGCGGTCATGGTGCCGATCTACGCCACCTCGACCTATGCGCAGGAAAGCCCGGGCGTGCACAAGGGTTTCGAATATGCCCGCAGCCAGAACCCGACGCGCTTCGCCTTCGAACGCGCCGTGGCCGATCTCGAAAGCGGCGCTGCCGCCTTCGCCTTCGCTTCGGGACTGGCGGCGATCGCGACGGTGCTGGAACTGTTCGACGCCGGCACGCATGTCCTGGCGACGGACGACATCTATGGCGGCACGTTCCGGCTCATCGACAAGGTGCGGCGGCGCACGGCTTCGCTGGCCGTGGATTTCGCCGACTTCACCGATCTTGCTGCGGTCGAGGCCGCGATCCGGCCGGAGACGAAGCTTTTATGGATCGAGACGCCGACAAACCCGCTCCTGAAGATCGTCGATCTGGAGGCGATGGTGGCTCTCGCCGGCCGCAAGGGGCTGGTGACGATCGTCGACAACACGTTTTGCAGCCCCTACATCCAGCGGCCTCTGGAACTCGGCATCGATATCGTCGTTCACTCCACCACCAAATACCTCAATGGTCATTCGGACATGATCGGAGGCGTCGCCGTGGTGCGCGAGGAAGGTGAATTGCGCGACCGGCTGAGGTTCCTGCAGAACGCCGTCGGCGCCATTTCCGGCCCCTTCGACAGCTTCCTCGCCCTGCGCGGAATCAAGACGCTGGCGCTCAGGATGGAGCGGCATTCGCAGAACGGCCTCACCATAGCCCGCTGGCTGGAAGCTCGCGCGGACGTGCGCAGGGTGATCTATCCGGGCCTCGAAAGTCACCCCCAGCATGCTGTCGCCGCACGTCAGATGCAGGCCTTCGGCGGCATGCTCTCCGTGGAGCTCGACCGCGATCTGGCGGGCACGAAGCGCTTTCTGGAGCGGACCCGTCTGTTCACGCTGGCCGAAAGCCTTGGCGGCGTGGAAAGCCTGATCGAGCATCCGGCGACGATGACGCACGGCTCCATTCCCGCAGCGCAACGCGCCGCCATCGGCATATCGGATTCGCTGGTGCGCCTGTCGGCGGGCATCGAGGATGGCGCGGACCTGACCGCGGATCTGGAGCAGGCGCTGGCAGGCTGAAGAACGCAGGCCCCGAAGCAATGCCCCGGGGGTTCAGCGGTTCCCGATTGGCCGCTCGGGCCGGCAGGCTGCTGGGGACGACGGTTTGTCCGACTTGAAAAGGTCACCGCACATGCGATACGAGCATGGTGTCGGTTTCCGAAAGGAACGAAGAGGGAATTCGCCGCAGGTTGGCCAAAGACCTGCGAAACGAAACTGCCCCCGCAACTGTAGGCGGTGAGTCCGCTCCCCGGAAATGCCACTGGGCTTCGGCCCGGGAAGGCGGGGAAGGGCGTCGATCCGTCAGTCAGGAGACCTGCCGACAACTGGAACTGAACGTGCCGGGCGGGGCGCCCGGGAGAGGTTGTCGATGAAGCCTTCCCTGCCTGATCAGGCCGTCTGCCGTATGCCTGCGGATGCGTGGCTTTTCATTGCGTTCCCCGTCCGAAGCCTCCGGTCCCCGCTGCAAACCAATCGGAGAACTTCGCGTCATGACCTTCCCGCGTCTGGCACTTGCCGCCGCTAGCCTTGCGCTGCTCACGGTCCATGCGGCCGCCGAGCCTACGGAATATCCGCTCACGCTGGAAAACTGCGGCGAGACGATCACCTTCGACAAGGCGCCGGCCACCGCCGTCACCGTCGGCCAGGCCTCCACCGAGGCGCTCTATGCGCTGGGTCTCGGCGACAAGGTGACCGGCACCTCCGTCTGGTTCACCGATGTGCTGCCCGAGCACAAGTCCATCAACGACAATGTCGAGCGGCTGGCCGACAACGATCCCAGCTTCGAGAGCGTGGTGGCCAGGAAACCCGATCTCGTCGCGGTGCAGTTCATCTGGCACGTCGGGCCGGAGGGCATTGTCGCGACCCGCGAGCAGTTCCACGAGGTCGGCGTCCCGACCTATGTGATGCCCGCCGATTGCGTGGCCAAGGACAACAGCGTCGGCGTCGACGGCACCCGCACCGCCGCCTTCTCGACTGAGACCATTCATCAGGGCGTGCGCGAGCTTGCTGAAATCTTCGACGTGCAGGACAAGGGGGAGGAAGTCGTCGCAGATCTGGTGAAGCGCGAGGATGACGCCGTCGAGCGCGCGAAGGCTCTCGACATCGAGGACGTGTCGGCCGTGTTCTGGTTCTCCAGCGCCGACATGAACATCGACCCCTATGTCGCCGGCCGCAAGGGCGGGCCGGCCTACATGCTGAACAAGCTCGGCATTCGAAACATCGTGGAATCCGATGAGGAATGGCCGGTGGTTGGCTGGGAGACCATCGCCAAGGCCAATCCGACGATCATCATCATCGCCAGGATGGATCGCCGCCGCTTTCCCGCCGACGACCATGAAAAGAAGCTCGAATTCCTCAAGACTGATCCGGTCGCCAGCCAGATGGAGGCTGTGAAGAACAACCGCATTGTGGTGATGGACGGCCATGCCATGGACGCCACCATGCGCACAGTGGCCGGCATCGAGGTGCTGGCCGACGCGCTGGTGGATCTGGGCGTCGCCAGGTGACGATAGTTTCTGCGGGCCAGCATTCCATGGCGCGGCTGTGGTGGCGCTGGCCGGCAAGCCTCGTCGCCCTGGCGGCGGCGGTCTTTGCCGGAACCTGTATCGGCGAGACGCCCATTCCGCTCTCCATCGTGGTGCAGACGCTGGCCAACAAGGTTCTGGGCGCTGCCTATCCGCTCGATCCGATCGACATGGGCATCGTCTGGAATTATCGCCTGCCGCGCGCGCTGGTGGCCGCTTCCTGCGGCGCGGGGCTGGCGCTGTCCGGTCTCGTGCTGCAATCGCTGCTGCGCAACGCTCTGGCCGATCCCTATCTGCTTGGCATATCGGCGGGGGCGTCGACCGGAGCGGTGACCGTGACGATCGCCGGCCTCGGCGGCGGGGCGGTGTCGATGTCGCTCGGTGCGTTCGCGGGCGCAGTCACGGCCTTCCTGCTCGTCGCACTGCTGGCGCGGGCGGCCGGCGGCGGCGTATCGGCGCGCGGCGCGGGGCAGATCATCCTGGCCGGCATCGCCGGTTCGCAGCTTTTCAACGCGCTCACCTCCTTCATCATCACCAAATCGGCCAATGCCGAACAGGCGCGGGGCATCATGTTCTGGCTGCTCGGCAATCTGAGCGGCGTGCGCTGGCCGGATGTGACGCTGGCCGTGCCTGTGGCTGCGGCCGGGCTCATCGCCTGCGTGTGGTATGCGCGCGCCCTCGATGCATTCGCCTTCGGGGCGGAATCCGCTGCTTCCCTGGGCATTCCGGTGCGCAGGGTACAGATCGTGCTAATCGGGCTCACCGCGCTCGTCACCGCCGTCATGGTTTCCATCGTCGGCTCCATCGGTTTCGTCGGCCTCGTCATTCCGCATGCGGCGCGTTTCGTGGTTGGTGTGCGACATGGCAGGCTGGTGCCGGCTACCGCGCTGACAGGCGCAGCCTTCCTCATCGCCGCCGACGTGCTGTCGCGCACCATGATCCCCGGACAGGTGCTGCCCATCGGCGTCATCACCGCGCTGGTCGGTGCGCCTGCCTTCGCTCTTATTCTGCTCAGGGGTCGGCGCAGAGCATGATCCTTGAAGCGCATGATCTTGGCTGGAGCGTGCGGCGCACGCAGATCGTCCGCGACGTGAGTCTCGCCGTGCGCGAGGGGGAGACGCTGGGGCTGGTCGGGCCCAATGGTTCGGGCAAGTCCACGCTTCTGCGGCTGCTTTCCGGTATCCTCAAGCCGACCACCGGCGATGTCCTCGTGGAAGGCCAGCCGCTTGGCCATCTGCCGCGCCGGTTGGCGGCGCAGAAGATCGCCTATCTCGAACAGCAGGCGGACACCGGCGAGGCGATCACCGTGCGTGATGCGGTGGAGCTTGGACGCACGCCGTGGCTGACGCCACTGCAACCATGGTCGGCCAAGGATGACCGCATCGTCGCCGAAGCAATGGCCGGCGCCGATCTGCACGGTTTCGGAACACGTTACTGGGCCACGCTTTCCGGCGGCGAGAAGCAGCGTGTGCATCTCGCCCGCGCGCTGGCGCAGCGCCCCCGCATCCTCCTGCTCGACGAGCCCACCAACCATCTGGACGTGCGCCACCAGCTTTCCATTCTGAAGCTGGTGGCCGCCCTGCCGGTCACCTCCATCGTCGCGCTTCACGATCTCAATCAGGCGCTGGCCTGCGACCGCGTCGGCGTGATGGCGGGCGGACGGCTTGTGGCGCTCGGCGCGCCTGAACAGGTGCTGAACGTGGAGCGTATCGCCGAGGTGTTCGGCGTGCGCGCCAGCATCGTCACCGATCCTGCCGACGGCGCCCGGTTTTTCCGTCTCGACCACATAGAATGAAAGGAACGCCATGCGCATCGCCACGTCCGCTATCATGTTCGCCTCGCTTGTCGTTTCCGCGCCGGTGTTCGCCGAGACGCATGAGGTGAAGATGCTGAACCGCAATGAAACCGGCCCGATGGTCTATGAGCCGGATTTCCTCGAAATAGCTCCCGGCGACACGGTGAAATTCCTCGGGACGACCAGCGGCCACAATGCGGCGACGGTCGAGGGCATGGCCCCGGAAGGATATGAAGGCTTTCTCGGCAAGATCAACGAGGAGATCGAGGTCACGCTCGACAGGCAAGGTTTCTACGGCGTCAAATGCTCGCCGCACTACGGCATGGGCATGGTGATGATCATCCGCGTCGGTGACGCGGACCTGCCGGCATCGTTCCCGGCTTCCGACGTACCTGAGCGGGCGAAGAAGCGCTTTGACGAAATCCTGGAACGCAACGGATACGGGAAATGAATGCGCGTCCGTCTCCCCGCGGCAATTTCGACCTGAAGGAAGAAATTCGCTCCTACTGGTCGAAGCGTTCGCAGACCTTCGATCTGGCCTTTGGCCACTTCATTGCGCCGGGGCCGGAAGCGCGTGCATGGCAGCAGCCAATGCGGGAAACGTTGGGCGACCGTCCGCTCAAGGTTCTGGAACTCGCCTGCGGCACGGGGGAGGTCACGCGGCTGATCCACGATCTCGGCCACGACGTCACCGCGCTCGACTTCTCCGAGGCGATGCTGGGGGTGGCGCGCGCCAAGCACGAGGGCAAGGAGAGGCTGCGTTTCATCCTTGCCGATGCCGAAAACCCGATGGAGCCGGACGCTGCCTATGACGCCATCGTCTGCCGCCATCTGGTGTGGACGCTGACCGCTCCGCAAGCGACGTTTCGCGAATGGCTGCGTCTGCTGAAGCCCGGCGGCCGACTGCTCGTTTATGACGGCGACTGGACGAAGCCGAGCCCGACGGGTCGCCTGTTCGCATATCTGGTTTCGCTGATCGACCGCATTCAGGGGGCCGACCCCTACTATGACGGGGCCATGAGCGAGAAGCACGAGATGATCATGCGCGCGCTGCCCTTCGGCGAGGGGCTCACCTGCGAGCGGCTTGGCCCCTTGCTGGCGGAAACAGGTTTTGAGGCAATCCGCCATATTCCGCATGACGGCATCGCCAGGGCGCAGCGCAAAACCGCCTGTTTGCGCAACCGTCTGCGCACCCGCGTCTACCGCCGCTTCATCCTGAGCGCTCTCAAACCAGCCGCGGTATAGTCCGGCGGCGAAGGAGCGGCCGGCAAGCCAGAAGGATTGGACAGGAGGGGGATTGTCTTTATGTGCAAGAACGGATTGTATTTCCCCAATGGCGATCGATACAGTTGGCAGACGCCTTCTTTCGTCGGATCGCGGCATCAACAAACGGGGAGTTGAACATGACAATGGGGAAAATCAACATGCGTTTCCGCCCGCTTCTCGCAGGAGCGGCGATGTCGCTGCTGCTCGCGGCAGGTGGAACGGCCCCTGCCTTCGCGGCGACACCGGCCGACACATTGGTCCAGGCGTGGGCATTCGATGACACCATCACGCTCGATCCGGCCGAATCCTTCGAGCTGAGCCCGGCCGAATTCATCGGCAACGCCTATGACATGCTGGTGCGCCTCGACATCGACGACACCACCAAGGTCAAGCCCGGCGCAGCCGAAAGCTGGGAAATTTCCGATGACGGCCTTACCTACACCTTCAAGCTGAAGCCGGGCATCAAGTTCGCCTCCGGCAACCCGCTGACCGCCGCGGACGTCGCCTGGTCGTTCGAGCGCGCCGTCAAGCTCGACAAGAGCCCGGCCTTCATTCTCACCCAGTTTGGCCTCACCGGCGACAACGTCACCGAAAAGGCCAAGGCCGTGGACGACACCACCTTCGTCTTCACAGTCGACCAGCCCTATGCGCCGAGCTTCGTGCTCAACTGTCTGACCGCCACCGTCGGCGCGATACTCGACCAGAAGCTGGTCATGGAGCACGCCGAGGCGAAGACGCCGAGCGACGACTACAAATACGACACCGACTTCGGCTACGCCTGGATGAAGACCAACTATGCCGGTTCCGGTCCGTTCAGTATCCGCGACTGGCGCGCCAACGAGATTCTGGTGCTTGAGCGCAACGACAACTATTACGGCGAGAAGCCGGCTCTGGCCCGCATCATCTATCGCCATGTGAAGGAAAGCGCCACGCAGCGCCTGATGCTGGAAGCCGGCGACGTGGATGTCGCCCGCAATCTGGAGCCCGGCGACTACGACGCCGTCCAGAAGAATGCCGACCTGACGACGACCAGCGCGCCAAAGGGCACGGTCTACTACATCAGCCTCAACCAGAAGAACGAGAACCTTGCGAAGCCCGAGGTTCGCGAAGCGTTCAAATATCTGGTCGATTACGATGCCATCGGCGCCACGCTGATCAAGGGCATCGGCGAAATTCACCAGACCTATCAGGTGAAGGGCGTGCTCGGCGCGCTTGATTCCAACCCCTACAGCTTCGACGTCGCCAAGGCTAAGGAACTGCTGGAAAAAGCTGGCCTGAAGGACGGCTTCTCCGTCACTTTCGATGTGCGCAACACCCAGCCCGTGACCGGCATCGCCGAATCCTTCCAGCAGACGGCGGCGCAGGCCGGCCTGAAGATCGAGATCATCCCCGGCGACGGCAAGCAGACGCTGACCAAGTACCGTGCGCGCAACCACGACCTGTATATCGGTCAGTGGGGCATGGACTATTGGGACCCGAACACCAATGCCGACGCCTTCACCTCAAACCCGGACAACGGCGACGATGCGGCGGTGAAGTCGCTGGCATGGCGCAACGCCTGGGACATTCCGGAACTGACGGAGCAGGTCAAGGCCGCGCTTCTGGAGCGTGACAACGACAAGCGCGCCGGGCTTTATCAGAAGCTGCAGCAGGAAGCGCTGGATTCGAGCCCCTTCGTGATGATCTACCAACAGATCGAGGTTGCGGGCGTGCGTGGCAACGTCAAGGGCTACAGGCTCGGGCCGAGCTTCGATTCCAACCCGCTCGCACCCGTCACCAAGGAATGATCCGGCAGGGTCAATCCGGTGAGCACAGCTGATACGCCAATGCGGGCAAGGCGCGCCAACCGGCGCGCCTGGGCTCTCTTCAAATCGGTCGCCGGCTTCGTGGTGATCGTCTTCACCACCTATCTCGGTCTGCTGGCCGTCACCTTCTTCATAGGCCGCGTCGTGCCGATCGATCCGGTGCTGGCCATCGTCGGCGACCGCGCGCCCGCTCATGTGGTGGAACGCGTGCGGCAGGAGATGGGTCTCAACCTGCCTTACTACCAGCAGTTCATCCTGTACGTGAAAGGCGTGCTGCAGGGGGATTTCGGCACCTCGGTGCTGACCACAAACCCGGTGATGACCGACATCCGCCGCGTCTTTCCGGCGACCATGGAACTGGCCACCGTCGGCACGATCATCGGCGCGGCCTTCGGCATCCCGCTGGGCGTTCTGGCGGCCGTCAGGCGCGGCAGCCTCGCCGACCAGATCGTGCGCATCATCGGCCTGATCGGCTATTCCGTGCCGATCTTCTGGCTCGGCCTGCTGGCGCTGCTGGTGTTTTACGCCAAACTCGGCTGGACCTCCGGGCCGGGCCGCATGGACGTGGTGTTCGAATACACGTTCACGCCCGTCACCGGTTTCTATCTGATCGACGCCGTCATCAATCGCGACTGGGCCGCATTCCGGGACATCTTCTCGCACATCATCCTGCCGGCCTCGCTGCTGGGTTATTTTTCGCTGGCCTATATCAGCCGCATGACACGCTCCTTTATGCTCAACGAGCTGAGCCAGGAATATATCGTCGCGGCGCGCGCCAAAGGCCTTTCGGAAACGCGCATCATCTGGGGTCACGCTTTGCGCAATGCGGCGGTGCCGCTGGTGACGGTGATCGCGCTTTCCTATGCCGGCCTGCTTGAAGGTTCGGTGCTGACCGAAACGGTCTTCGCGTGGCCGGGGCTCGGGCTCTACATCACCAACTCGTTGCAGAACGCCGACATGAACGCGGTGCTTGGGGGCACCATCGTCATCGGCTCCGTGTTCATCGCCATCAACCTGTTATCCGACGTGCTCTATCGCATGCTCGATCCCCGCACGAGGAACTGACGAGGATGAGCGACACCGCAATGACCCGCCGCGAATGGCTTTTGACGGACAGGCCGCAATCGCGCCTCCAGGCAAGGCTCGGTCGCGCCTATGTCACCTGGCGGCGCTTCGCCGCCAACCGGCTCGCCGTCGTCGGCATGTTCATCATACTGGCGCTGGTTTTGGTGGCGATCTTCGCGCCGGTTCTTGCGCCCTATTCACCCTATACGGGCGATCTGGCCGGCAAGCGCCTGCTGTCGCCGGGAGCGGGGCACTGGCTGGGCACGGACGATCAGGGTCGCGACATTCTCTCGCGCCTGATCTACGGCTCGCGGCTGACCTTGCAGGTTGTGCTGCTGGTGGCGATCATCGCGGCGCCCATAGGACTGCTGGTCGGCACGGTCGCCGGCTATGCGGGCGGCTGGGTGGATGCGGTGCTGATGCGCATCACCGACATATTTCTCGCTTTTCCGAAACTGGTGCTGGCGCTGGCGTTCGTGGCGGCGCTCGGACCCGGCATCGGCAACGCCATCATCGCCATCGCCATCACCTCATGGCCGCCCTATGCGCGCATCGCGCGGGCGGAGACGCTGACGGTGCGCAATTCCGACTACATCTCGGCGGTGCGGCTGATGGGGGCCTCGCCATGGCGCATCGTGCTGCGCCACATCATGCCGCTTTGCATTTCCTCGCTCATCGTGCGCGTGACGCTGGATATGGCCGGGATTATCCTGACCGCTGCCGGTCTCGGCTTCCTCGGCCTCGGCGCACAGCCGCCATTGCCGGAATGGGGCGCGATGATCGCATCCGGCCGCCGCTTCATCCTCGACCAGTGGTGGGTGGCCGCCATGCCGGGTTTCGCCATCCTCATCGTCAGCCTCGGCTTCAATCTCCTGGGCGATGGTCTGCGCGATGCGCTCGATCCGCGGGGCAGCGGCCAATGAGCGCGCTTCTCGAAGTCGAGGACCTGCGCGTTTCCTTCCCCACCCGTTCCGGCGTGGTGGAGGCGGTGCGCGGCGTCTCCTTCGCGCTGGGGCGCGAACGATTGGGGATCGTGGGCGAATCCGGCTCCGGAAAGTCGCAGACCGGGCGCGCTATCATGGGGTTGACGCCTGAGCATGGGCGGATCACGGCGAAGAAGCTGGAATTCAGCGGCGTCGACCTGCTCAAGACCTCGAAGGCGGAACGGCGGGCGCTGCGCGGCAACCGTATCGCCATGATTCTGCAGGATCCGAAATATTCGCTCAACCCGGTGATGACCATCGGCCGCCAGATCGTGGAGACGCTGCGAACGCATGAAAAAGTGTCCGGCGCCGATGCGCGCAAGCGCGCGCTCGACATGCTGGCCGCCGTGCAGATCCGCGATCCGGAGCGCGTCTTTGGCCTCTATCCGCATGAGGTGTCCGGCGGTATGGGCCAGCGCGCCATGATCGCCATGATGCTGGTGGCCGGTCCCGAACTTCTGATCGCGGATGAGCCGACCTCGGCGCTTGACGTGACCGTGCAGCTCGAAGTGCTGGGCATTCTCAACCGGCTGGTCGAGCAGCGTGGCATGGGGCTCATCTTCATCTCGCATGACCTGAGGCTGGTGTCCTCCTTCTGCGACCGCGTCATCGTCATGTATGCGGGCCGCATCGTGGAAGAGCTGCAAGCGGGCGAACTGGCGCATGCAAAACATCCCTACACGCAGGGACTGCTCAACTGCATGCCCCGGATCGATAACGATCGCCATCCGCTTCCTGTTCTCGATCGCCAGCCGGAGTGGGCGCTATGACCCCCGCCCTCGATATCGACAGGCTTGGTGTTCTCTTCGACGACTTCGTGGCGCTGAACGATGTGAGCCTAACGGTCGCCCCCGGCGAATCCTTTGGCCTGGTTGGCGAATCCGGTTCCGGCAAGTCCACACTTCTGCGCGCGGTCGCCGGTCTTGCGCCGGTCAGCGGGGGAACCATCAAGGTCAACGGCAGGCAGCTTGACGGCAAGCGCAGCAAGGAATTCTACCGTCAGGTGCAGATGGTGTTCCAGGACCCCTACGGGTCGCTGCATCCGCGCCAGACGGTCGACAGGCTGTTGCTTGAACCGCTGGCGATACATGGCTTCGACGATGCCGAAAAGCGTATCGTGCGGGCGCTGGAGGAAGTGGGGCTGGGGTCCGGCTTCCGCTTCCGCTATTCGCACCAGCTCTCCGGCGGTCAGCGCCAGCGCGTGGCGATTGCGCGCGCGCTCATCCTCGAACCGTCGATCCTGCTGCTCGACGAGCCGACGTCGGCCCTTGATGCTTCGGTGCAGGCCGAGGTGCTGAACCTTCTGGAGGAGGTGCGCGCCGCCCGCAAGCTCACCTTCGTCATGGTCAGCCATGACCTCGCCGTCGTCACCCATATGTGCGACCGGCTGATGGTGATGCAGAGCGGCAGCGAGGTCGAGCTTCTGACCGCCGCCGATCTCGCCAGCCGCAATGTCAGCCAGGACTATACGCGCAGCCTGCTCGTCGCCAGCGAGGGCTTCCGGCGCAGCGCCTGATCGGGACCAGCTTCTCCGATGTGTTCGTCAGGCCAAGGGTGCGCCTGGGCCTGCCATATGTGCGACCTCTCCTCCCTTTTCATCTCTGTGGGTGATCCAGAACAAAACAGGTATTGAACAACTGTTTTGTTAATGCTATTCAGAAAACAATTGTTCCATATTGCTGGAGTTGGCCGGCTGCCGGAAGAAGCTGCAGGGAGAATGGCGCTGATGTCGCTACCGCGCGTTACCTACACCAATCTGGGCGAGGATTTCTCTGGCGTGCATGCGCGCCTCGACGCAGAACTCGAAAAGCTCGCCGCCGGGACGCTTGGCCTTGCTCATCCCGCTTCCATCGGCGGCAGGGACGAGGCGGGCTCATCGACCTTCCCGATATCTTCGCCAATCGACAGCGACATTGTGCTGGGCAATTTCGCCTCTTGCGACGCCATGACCGTCGAGCGCGCGGTGGCGGCGGCGCGGGCGGGCGTAACGCAGTGGGCGGGGCTGCCGTGGTCGGCGCGTGTCGCAAAGCTGCGCCGCGTCGCCGACATTCTGGAAGAACGCAAATATCCAATCTCCGCCGCCTGCCTTGTCGAGGTTGGCAAGTCGCGCATGGAAGCGGTGGGCGAGGTCGAGGAGGCCATCGACCTGATCCGCTATTACAGTGGCGAACTTGAGCGCAATGGCGGTTACGAGGCGGAGGGCGACAAGGCCCTGCCGCAGGAGCGCAGCTGGTCGCGTCTGCGGCCCTACGGCGTCTTCGCCGTCATCGCGCCGTTCAATTTCCCGGTGGCGCTCTCGATCGGCATGTCGACGGCGGCGCTGCTCGGCGGCAATGCCGTGGTCTTCAAGCCCAATGAAATGAGCGCGCTGACGGGTCGCCTGCTGGCCGAGTGCTTCCTCGCGGCCGGTCTGCCGGCGGGCGCTTTCAATCTCGTCTATGGCGGGGCGGAAGTCGGTCGGGCGCTGGCTGAACATGAGGGTGTGGACGGTATCGCCTTCACCGGTTCCAACGCCGTCGGCATGGAACTGCTGCGCCGTTACACGTCGGGCCGCGCGGCCAAACCTGTTCTCGCGGAGATGGGAGGCAAGAACTCGACCTTCGTCGCCGCCGACGCCGATCTCGACGTCGCAGCCGCAGGCGTCATGCGTTCGGCCTTCGGCCTGCAGGGCCAGAAGTGCAGTGCGCTGTCCAAGGTTTATGTCGCCAGTTCGGTGCGCGACGCCTTCGTGGAAAAGCTGCTCCAGCAGATGTCGACGATCGTCATCGGCGATCCGCGCCGGGCGGATGTCTATATGGGGCCGGTCATCAACGAGAAGGCGGTGGCGCGATTTGAGAAGGCTGTGACTGACGCAGCGCGCGACGGGCAGGTTCTGGCTGGCGGCAAGCGCCTGACGGAAGGCTTCATGGCGCGCGGCCTGTTTGTAGAGCCGACGTTGGTGGCGGGTCTCGACCCCGATCATGCGATCAACCGCGAAGAACTGTTCCTGCCGTTCCTGTCCCTGCAGGTGTTCGAATCTCTCGACGCGGCGATAGCCGACGCCAATTGCGACGTCTATGGCCTGACCTCCGGCATCTACACTCAAAGCAGGGCGACGCTGGACGCCTTCCTCGACACCATTCAGGCTGGCGTGCTGTACGCCAACCGCGCGACAGGAGCCACCACCGGCGCATGGCCGGGCATCCAGACCTTCTGCGGCTGGAAGGGCTCGGGCACGACCGGCAAGGGCGGGCTCGGAAGCTGGTATCTGCCGCAGTTCATGCGTGAGCAGAGCCTGACCGTGTTGGGCCAGCCGGCGAACGCCTGAAATCGAGGCGTGGCTCCACATGCCGAAGCGCGGGAGCAAGCAGCAAATGGCAAGGGACAATAACGATCGCGACCGGTCAGCGGCCATGCCTATGGACGAACTGACCGCGACCATTCACGAGCGGATACCGGCCATGCCGGCGCAGCTTGCCGCCGGGGCCCGCTTCATCGTCGATCATCCCGACCTGGTGGTGACGTCCTCGATGCGCGACATCGCCATGTCGATCGGCGTCGCCCCGGCGACGCTGGTTCGGCTGGCGCGGGCGCTCGGTTTTCCGGACTGGTCGTCGCTGCGCGAGATCTGCGTCGCATCCTATCGCGGCACGCCGGGGCTTTATGCGCGCGGCGCGTCTGCGCTTGTGGAGGGTGATGGCGATGAAAGCCTGATCGCCCGGATAGCCAACACGCTGGCGGCGGACATGACGCGTCTCGGTCTTGTCAATGACGCGGCGACCTTCGATGCGGCGGTGCGCCGGCTGGCGGAAGCGCCACGCATCTACGTGGCCGCCTTCCTGTCCTGCCGTGCGCCGGGGCTGACCTTCACCTATATCTCTCGCCTGTTTCGCGACGAGGTGCATCTGAGCGAGGCGTCGGGCTCCTCGCTGGTCACGGAGCTTGCCACGCTCAACGAAAAGGATGTGGTGCTGTCGATCAATTTCAGCCCCTATTCCCGCAACTCCCTGCTGGTCGCAGGCGCGGTGAAGCGCTCGGGCGCGGGGCTGATTTCGCTGGCCGACAGCCGTGTAACGCCTCTGAGCGATGTGGCCGAGCACGTTCTGTTGTTCGAGACGGCAAGTCCCTCGTTCTTCCCCACCATCGTCGCGGCCACAGCGCTGGTCGAAGCGCTGACGGCAGGCATGATGCGTCACCTCGGCGTCGGGGCGACGGAGCATCTGACGCGCGTGGAGGAAAGCCTCTACGCCGCCGACACCTATGTGGCGGCCAATGCCCGCACCCGCGGCTCCGCTCCGAAATCAGGTCCTCCCATCACTGGAAACAAGTCATGACCACGCATGTCTTTCACCGCGCCCTGAAGTCCGCCCTGCCCTATGTGGCGGGCGGTGACGGCGTCACGCTTCGGGACGCGGAGGGGCGCAGCTATATCGACGCCTGCGGCGGCGCTGCGGTGTCTTGCCTTGGCCACGGTCATCCGGAGGTTCTGGAAGCCATGGCCGCGCAGGCCAGGCAGGCCGCCTATATCCACACCAGTTTCTTCACCTCGGAAGCGGCCGAGAAGCTCGCGGCGTGCGTGGCCGATAATTGCGGCGGCGACCTCAACCATGTCTATTTCGTCGACAGCGGTTCCGAGGCCACGGAAACCGCGCTCAAGATGGCCCGCCAATACTGGCTGGAACGCGGCCAGCCGCAGCGCGCAAAAGTCATCTCCCGCCATTTCAGCTATCATGGCAATACGCTGGGCGCGCTTTCGGTGAGCGGCAACCGCTGGCGGCGCGAGCCCTATTCGCCGCTGCTGGTCGATGTTTCCTTCATCGAGCCATGTTTCTTCTACCGGCATGCGACGGCCGGCGAAACGCCTAAGGCCTATGGCGAGCGCGCCGCTGCGGCGCTTGAAAAGCAGATTCTTGAGCTTGGCCCCGAAACCGTCATGGCCTTCGTCGCCGAAACGGTGGTGGGGGCGACCATCGGTGCGGTCGCGCCGGCGCCCGGTTACCTGAAGCGCATTCGCGAAATCTGCGATCGCTACGGCGTGCTTCTCATTCTCGATGAGGTGATGTGCGGCGCGGGGCGCACCGGGACCTTCCTCGCCGCCCATGCCGAGGGCGTCAGCGCCGATATCGTCACGCTCGCCAAGGGACTGGGCGGCGGCTATCAGGCGATCGCCGCCGTCGTGTGTTCCGACAAGATCTATGAAGGCTTCTACAACGGCTCCGGCGTCTTCCAGCACGGCCTGACCTATTCCGCTCATCCGGTCGCCTGTGCGGCCTCGCTCGCCGTGCAGGAGGTGATCGCCCGCGACAATCTGCTCGCCAATGTGAGGGCGCGGGGCGACGACCTCGCCCGCGCGCTCCGTTCCCGCTTCGATGACCATCGCCATGTCGGGGACATTCGCGGGCGCGGTCTCATTCAGGCGATCGAACTGGTTCGGGACCGCGACGGGAAGTCGCCTTTCGAACCGGCTCTAAAGCTAAATCAGCGCATCAAGGCCGAGGCCTTTTCGCGGGGCCTGATGATCTATCCGGGCGCGGGCTGCGTCGACGGCCGCGCCGGCGACCACATCCTGCTTGCCCCGCCCTACATCGTCACTTCGGCGGACATCGAAGAGATCGTCTCGCGCCTCGGCGAGGCCGTGGACGCCGCGCTTGCGGCAGTGAACTGAAACCCGGTCCGTTTCCGGCCCGACGCCAAGGTGCCGGGGTCGGGACGCCAAGGTCGCGATGTCGGACTGCGCCCTCCCCTTCCCTTCAGCCGACGGGAAGGGACTGCCGGATCAACGTCATCTGGACAGGTCAGCGGCGATGATCATCCGCTGGATATCGCTCGTGCCTTCATAAATCCGGCAGATGCGTGCATCCCGATAAATGCGCTCGACCGGAAAATCCTTGAGATAGCCGTAGCCGCCATGAATCTGGATGGCTTCGGAGGCTGCCTTCTCCGCAAGTTCCGACGCGAAGAGCTTCGCCATGGCGGCCTCGCTCTTGCAGGACGCTCCCGCGTCGCGCAGCCGGGCGACCTGATGGAGAAAGCTGCGCGCCACCTCCACCTGCATGCACATATCGGCCAGCCGGAAGCCGACTGCCTGATGCTGGATTATCGGCTTGCCGAAAGTCTGCCGGTCTTTCGCATAGGCATGGGCTTGCTCGAACGCCGCCCGCGCCAAACCCACTGATTGCGCGGCGATGCCCAGCCTGCCCAGTTCCAGCGTGCTCATGGCCAGTGCGTAACCACCTCCGGGCTGGCCCAGAACATCCTCGTCGGCAACGAACACCTCGTCGAACTGGACCTGACATGTTTCCGAGGCGGAAAGGCCAAGCTTCTCCTCGACACGCGTGGCGCGGTATCCCTCCGCGGCCGTCGACACCAGAAAGGCGGTGATGCGGCGGCGCGGGTCGTCGCTTTCCGTGGCGGCGAACACGATCGCCACATCCGCGGACTTGCCGTTCGACATGAACTGCTTGGCGCCTGAAATACGGTAGCCGCCGGGACATTTCACCGCTCTGGTACGGATCGCGAAAGCGTTCGAGCCGGCTTCCGGTTCAGTAAGGCCAAACGCACCGTTCATCGCGCCGCGTGCGAGCGGACGCAGGAAGCGCTCCTTCTGATCCTGCGTGCCATGCGTGCGAATGGGCGCGCTGACGAGACCGTTGTGCAGCGCCATCATCGCGCCGATGCTGCCGTCCGCCACGGTTATTTCCTCGACCGCCAGCACATAGCTGACATGATCGGCGCCCACCCCGCCCCATTCATCCGGAACGAGCATGCCGAGGAACCCGAGTTCGCCAAGCGCGGCCATCTCGGCGCGCGGAAACGCCTTGTTCCTGTCCCGTTCGGCTGCTCCGTCCGCAAGAATGTCGCGTGCAAAGGCGCGCGCGCTGTCGCGGATCATTCGCTGGTCGTCGTTCAGCAGGCAATCGTGCATAGCGCCCTCCCCTATTGTTCGCTCAAAAGCACGCCCTGGCGCACCAGTGCGTCTATCTGTTCGGCGCCCATGCCAAGCACCTTGGCCAGCACGTCGCGCCCATCCGCGCCGAGCCCTGGCGGCGGCGACGAGCAGGGCATCGCCATGCCGGAGAATTTGACCGGCTGGGTCATGATCGTAACGCCCTTTCCCTCCGGCGTGTCGATGGTGTGAAGCACCCCGCGTTCACATGCCTGAGGACTCGCGAGGGCCTGGCTGGCCGTCAGGATCGGCGAACATGGAACGTCGAACTGCTGCAGGGTGGTCACAACATCCTCGACGCTGCGCGTGCCGCTCCATGCCTCGATATGCTGCTTGAGCTGTTCATGGTTTTCATTGCGGCGGCTGTTGTCGGAGAAGCGCGCATCATGTGGAAGATCCGGTCGATCCATAGCCTCCGCGAGCCGCGCGAACTGTTTTGGATTGAGGATGGCGATGGTGTAATGCCCGTCACGGGCGCGAAAGACTCCGAAAGGAGCGCCCAAAGGATGACGGTTCCCGACGCGGGTCGGCGAGGTGTCGCCATAAACATGCTGCGCCAGCGCAGCCGGAAGAAAGCTGGACAGGCAATCATACATGGCGACATCGACAAACTGCCCCTGCCCGCCGCGTTCCCGGGCCAGCAGCGCTGCAAGCACCGACCAAGATGCGAACAGGCCCGTCGTCAGGTCCGCAACTGACTCGCTGGTCATCATGGGTGGGCCGCCGGGCTCCCCGTTGAGATCCAGAAAGCCGGTCATCGCCTGAATGATGAGGTCATAAGCGGGCAGATCGCGCATCGGGCTCATCTGACCGAACCCCGAGATGGAAACATGGACGAGACGGGGATTGAGGGCCGAAAGGTCCGAATAGCCCAGCCCCATCCGTTCCATGACGCCGGGACGGAAATTCTCGACCACCACGTCGCACTGCTTCACGAGTTCACGCACGATATGGCGTCCCTCATCGGATCGCAGGTCGACAGACAGGCTTTTCTTGCCCCGGTTGAGCAGCAGGAAAAGACCGCCCGTGCCGTCGGCGATGGGTGGAACATGTCGATAGTCGTCGCCATCGGACGATTCGATCTTGATCACCTCCGCGCCGAGGTCCCCCAGCAGGGCCGTGCAAAACGGACCGGCCAGAACACGCGTGAAATCAAGGATTCGAATATCGTCGAGGAAGGGCTTGGCCATACGGACCTCCGAAGTGATCCGCTTCAGCGTAGAGCGTCAAGCCAGAAGAAAAAGAATTGATTTCGATTAGATGTTATAGGAAAATCTTATAATGATTTCATTTCGGCAGCTTCATTATTTCATAGCGGCGGCGCAGGCGGGTTCGGCCACCCGCGCCGCGGAGCGCCTCAATGTATCCCAGCCATCCGTCTCCACGGCGATACGCGAACTGGAAGGGCAATTCGGACAGCCGCTGTTCGAACGGCGGCAGGCGCTCGGTCTGGAACTGACGAAGTTCGGTGTTGAAAAGCTGGCGGAAGCGCGCGCAGTTGTGGGCCGGCTCGAGCATTTCGCTTCGGCTTCCGGCGCTGAGCCGGCGCCCCGGCTCAGCCTTGCCTATTTCGCGACGATCGGCCCTTCCTGTCTTCCGCAGGTGCTGGCGAAGCTTCTGCGCGACATGCCCGGCTTGCAGGTGGATTTGCGCGAGTGCGATCTGGACGCCTTGTCCAGATCGCTTGAGAGGGGCATCGTCGACCTTGCGCTCACCTACGATGTCGGCTTGCCCGCCAGCGTCTCGCGCGAGGTGCTTGCCGAATATCAGCCGCATGCCGTGATGGCGACAGAGCATCCGCTTGCACGCCAGCCGGACGTGTCGCTTGCCGAGCTTGCGCAATATCCGTTCATACTGGTCGATCTGCCACTGAGCCGGGAATTCCTCATGGTTCCGTTCTGGCAGCAGGGTCTGTCTCCCAATGTGGTGCTGAGAACCGCCTCCGTCGAAATGGTGCGCAGCATGGCGGCGAACGGGCTCGGCGTATCGATGCTGTTCACGCGGCCGCGTCACGATATGAGCCACGATGGAAAGCCGGTGACCTGCCTGCCCATCCGTGACCGGACGCCTTGCCAGAGGCTGGTGGCGGCCTATGCCTCCGGAGCTCCCATGAGCCTGGCGGCCAAAGCGGCGCTATCCATCATCCGTTCCCATTTTTCCCCAGCGGACAAGGCGTGAAGCCTCACGTTTTTGCACGCGCCGACACTGTGCGGCCTTGCCGCCGGGGCGCTTTCCCTCCGCATGGCGCGCGCGACGGATGCGGCGTCCACCGATCGGAAACCGAACGCCTGGGCTTTCGGTCGGGGCGCTATCTGGGCACGGCGCAACCCGCCTGTATAGCGTCAGCGACCCGCTCTGTTTCTTCCAGCGGCATGACGCTCGTCGCCACACGTATGGTGTTTGCGGGTTTCAGCGAAAATTTCGAGCCAGGATGCACGGCGATCCCATGCGCCGCCAGCGTGACCAGTGCGTAGCTTTCCGATATCACGGGGATGAGCACGCTCAGGCCATCGCCGGTGTCAAATTCTATCCCGCGCTTTTGCAGGGATGCGGCCAGCGCGTGCCTGCGTTCGCGATAGGTGGCTCTCGCGTGGCGGACAATCCCATCCGTTTCCGGGTCCTGAAGCAGCCACGACACCGCTCCCTGAAGAACTCTGCTCGTCCAGCCTGCGCTGAAGCTTCGGTAGGACTGGATCTGTTCGACAAGGCTGGCCGAACTGGACAGCACCGCCATTCTCAGATCTGGTCCGAGCGTCTTGGAATAAGAAAGGATGTGGATGACACGGTCCGGAAAGCGCCTGCCCAGCGAATGCCGTTTTGCTTCGGAAATGTCTCCGATGCCATCATCCTCGATGATCAGCGTGCCGGCGCCCTCAAATACGTCGCCCAGAGCCTCCAGCCTTTCAGCCGTTACCGAACCGCCATCGACCGAGTGGACCCGGGGCTGGAACAGGAACGCCACAGGCTTCGATTTCATCGCCTCCGCCAGCGATTCCGGAATGGGGCCTGACCTGTCGCGCGCGACAGGTATGATCGGGACGTTGAGGTCCTCCAGAATGTCCAGAAGGCGAAGGGCGGTCGGGTCTTCGATCGCAACCGGCGCTCCCGGTGGCACAAGCGCGTGCAGCAGCGTGTAAACGGCATTGTATCCGCCGTTCGTGACCAGAAAGGCACCGGGATCGTAAGGCCATGTGGACCTAACCACCGCTTCGAGCTCGGGCAGGATGCGCTCGCGCTCGTAACTGTTCAGTTGCGCGGCTTTCGCCCCATGCGCCAGCGCCCCTTCGAGGGCGGGCAGGAATGCAAGATCGGGAGAGGCGATGGCCAGATTGAGAACCCCTTGTCCGAAATTCCCGACGCTTACCAGCCGGGTGGGCCGCGGCGCAAAACGGTTGCCCATGACCCAGGCCCCGTTTCTTCCTCGACCCCCGATGATCTTGTGCCGGCGAAGATCGGACCAGGCTATGGAGACAGTCGCCGGGCTTATCCCCAGCGCAAAGGCGAGATCGCGGACTGGAGGCAGCTTGGTTCCCACCGGCAGGACACCGGAGCGGATCAGCGCCCCCGTTTCAAGCGCTATGCCGCGCGATGTCCGATCGCCAAGGCGATCCGCAAACCATTGAGCATCGTAGGTATTCGCCATCGCCGACAACTTTAAATGTTTAATGTCATAATAACATTTGATAGAACTGACTTAAACATTTACGGAGCCTTCGTCAAACCACTTGGGTAAAGAGGAAGCGCATGCGGGTTCCGATCAGAATCGCCACTCGGGATTGGGATTATCTGACGCCGCTGGTCCTCGGCGAGGTCAGCTCCGACCGGTTGGATCTTCAGGTGGACAGGGTGGGAACGCTGATTCCCGATCTCGCCACCAGCGACATCTACGATGCCGCTGAAGTGTCGTTCAGCCGCTACACTTCCGCGATGGCGGCAGGCGACGACGCCGTTGTCGGCATTCCCTGCTTTATCATGCGCGGCTTCCGCCACAGATGCGTCATCACGACCGAAGCAAGCCCCATGACCCGCTTGTCGGATCTCGCGGGAAAACGCATCGGCGTTACCGGCTGGCGGGACTCGGGCAACACTTGGACGCGCGCCGCGCTGCGGCGTGAGGGCGTCGGTGTGGAGGACGCCTACTGGTTTGCCGGTCGCCTGACCGCAAATCACCCGATTGTCGACCGGCTGGATGGCTTTGGACGTCCGGGTCGCATCGAGGCTGCACCGGGCGAGCGACCCATGATGGAACTGCTTGCCGAAGGCGGGCTCGACGCCGTCTTCACCCCCTTCATGCCGGACGGCTATTTTGAGAACGGCTCTGGTTTTCGCCAGTTGCTGCCGGACTTCGTAAAAGCGGAAAAAGCCTATTTAGACGATGTCGGCTATGTGCCGGGCATGCATATAGTGGCGTTGAAGGCAGAAGTTGCCGAGCAGCATCCCTGGTTGCCGTCAGAGCTGACGCGGCTGGTGGACGCGAGCCAGCAGATCTGGACATCCCGACGCCGCAAATATGCGGAAACAACGCCATGGATCTTCGATGAGCTGCTGCGTTCGGCGCGCGATCTGCCCGCGAACTGGAATGCCAGCGGTCTGGTCGCCAATGCGAAAATGATCGCGGATTTTGTCACGGAACTGCGCGAACAGGGAATCATGCAGTCCAATCTTACGCCTCAATCGCTCTTTCCGTTTGAGGCGGAACTTTCGATCAACGCCTGAACCAACTCATCCAGATCAAGGAGGAGAGTACCATGAGAAAATCAGTTTGCATTCTTGCCTCGCTGACGATGACGCTCGCTGCGGGCGCCGCCTGGTCGCAGGACATTCAGAAACAGACCCTGAACGACGAACTGCGCGCCCGGCTGCCGCAGGAAATTCTGGACGCTGGCAAGATGGTGGCCGTCAACAACGGCTCGTTCCCTCCCTATGAGATCGTCACCGGCACGGAGCTGAGCGGAGCGACCAAAGATATCTCGGACGCCATTGGCGAAATCCTCGGCGTCACCATCGATCACGCCTCGGTTGCTGGCCTGCCGGCCTTGCTGAGCGGCATCAATTCCGGGCGCTACCAGTTTTCCATGGGGCCGGTTGGCGACTATCCCGACCGCCAGAAGGCAAACGACTTCATCGACTGGGCGCGTGAATATGTCGTTTTCGCCGTCGAGAAGGGCAATCCCTCGGGTATCACCTCGCTCGACACGAGCTGTGGCAAGCGCATCGCCGTGATGGCCGGCGGCTCGGCGGAAAAGGTCATCAAGGAGCAGTCGGAAAAGTGCACGGCGGACGGCAAGCCAGCCGTGGAAGTCCAGTCCTACACTGACCAGCCGAGTTCCATTCTGGCCGTTCGCTCCAAACGCTCGGATGCATTCTTCTCCTCTCAGGCCCCCCTCACCTATTTCGTCCAGCAGGCGAAAGGCGACCTCGAGCTTTCAGGCATAGGGCAGGCCAACGGCTTCAAGGATATTTATCAGGGCGCCGTTGTGAAAAAGGACTCGCCGCTTGGCGGCGTGCTGCTCGATTCCTTCAAAATCCTGATCGACAACGGCACATATGGCGAGATCATGAAGAAATGGGGTCTTGAAAACAACATGACCGACGCCCCGGGCATCAATCAGGGACAGTAAAGCTCAATGTCCAGCACCGTTTCGATCCGTTCCGACGATGCGCTGCGCGATGTGAAGCGCGCGCATGTCCCCTTCCCTGTCACCCGGCTGGCCCTTTGGGCCTTCACATTGGCCGTTGCGTTCGGATTCGCCTATATCGTGGCGATCAATCCGAACTTCGGCTGGCCGGTCGTCGCCGAGTATTTCTTCGATCCGACGGTTATGCAGGGCCTGTGGGTCACACTGGGCCTGACGGTCGTCGCAATGATCATCGGCGTGGCGCTGGGCCTCATCCTGGCCATTGCTCGTATGTCCAACGACCGGCTGGCGTCTTCGCTGGCCGGTCTCTTCATCTGGTTCTTCCGTGGCACGCCGCTGTTGGTCCAGCTCATCTTCTGGTACAACATGTCCACCTTGTTCCCGCGCATTTCAATCGGGATCACGAGCTGGAACACGAACGACCTGATCACCCCGCTGACCGCCGCCATCATCGGTCTCGCCCTGAACGAGGCCGCCTATATGGCGGAGATCATTCGCGGTGGCCTCCTGTCGGTGGACAAGGGCCAGGCCGAGACCGCGCAGGCCTTCGGCATGACCAAGGCGCGCGCCCTGCGGCGCATCATCATTCCGCAGGCGATGAAGTCCATCGTTCCGCCGACCGGCAATCAGCTGATCAGCATGATCAAGGCTACGTCGCTGGTCAGCGTCATCGCCATGGCCGACCTGCTCTATTCCGTCCAGTCGATCTACAATCGCACGTTCGAGATCATCCCGATGCTTATGGTTGCGGTGCTGTGGTACCTGCTCATCACCTCGATCCTGAATGTCGGACAGGGCGCCATAGAGCGCCACTACAACCGCGGCGACCGGGGAGCCCCGGATCGCGCAAAGGCAAATTCCACGACTGCAGCGGGAGCAGCCGATGAGCACGTCTGACAACATTCTGGTGCGGGCCCGCAACGTCCACAAGGCGTTTGGGGATATCGAGGTTCTCAAGGGCATCGACCTCGACGTCGCCGCCGGCGAGGTGGTGGTGATCCTCGGGCCTTCGGGTTCGGGCAAATCGACCTTCCTGCGTTGCATCAACCATCTTGAGAGCGTCGATCAGGGCTTCATCGAGGTGGCCGGCGAGCAGATCGGCTACCATCTCAGGAAGGGCCGCCTGAACAGGATGACGAACCGCGAGATAGCCACGCAGCGCTCCAGGATCGGCATGGTGTTTCAGCAGTTCAACCTCTATCCCCATATGACGGCGCTTCAGAACGTCATCGAGGCTCCGATTGGCGTTCACAGGCAAAACAGGGGCGAAGCCGTCCGCTATGCCCGTGAGCTTCTTGCGCGGGTGGGGCTGGCCGAGAAGGTCGATGCTTATCCGAGGCAACTGTCCGGCGGCCAGCAGCAGCGCGTGGCGATCGCCCGCGCGCTGGCCATTCGCCCGCGGCTGATGCTGTTCGACGAGCCCACCTCCGCGCTCGATCCTGAACTGGTGGGCGAGGTTCTGGCGACCATGCGCGATCTTGCGAACGAGGGCCTCACCATGATCGTCGTCACGCATGAGATCGGCTTTGCCAAGGAAGCCGCCGATCGCGTCGTCTTCATGGACGGCGGCGTGGTGGTCGAACAGGGACCGCCTTCCGAAGTGCTGACCGATCCGAAGCATCCGCGCACCAGAAGTTTCCTCAGCCGCTTCATCTGAGCGACCCCGCCTGACCAAGGAAGAATTCCGCAATGTCCCAAGCTTCAAACCAGTTCGCCGGTATTCAGGATTTCGACGACCGGGCAGCCGAGCTCATCGACATGCGCAGGCATCTGCACGCGCATCCGGAGCTGTCTTTCGAAGAGCATGAGACGGCCGCCTATGTCGCGGAGCGTCTGGAGCGCTGGGGCTACGAGGTGACGCGCAACGTCGGCGGGCTCGGCGTGGTGGGCCGCCTGAAGCAGGGCGATGGCGGGCGCAGCATCGCGATCCGCGCAGACATGGACGCCCTGCCCATTCAGGAGGCGACCGGCCTGCCCTATGCGAGCACGACCGATGGCAAGATGCACGCCTGCGGTCATGACGGACATACGACGATGCTGCTCGGCGCGGCCGAATATCTGGCGCGCACCCGCCACTTCAACGGCGTCGTGAATCTCGTCTTCCAGCCGGCCGAGGAAGCAGGCAAGGTCAGCGGCGCACAGGCGATGATCGCCGACGGGCTTTTCGAACGCTTTCCCTGCGATGCGATCTTCGGCCTGCACAACCATCCGGGCGCGCCGGCGGGGACGTTCCTGATGCGCGCTGGGCCGCTGATGGCGGCCGCCGACACCGCCGTGATCACCATTGCCGGCCGTGGCGGCCACGCCTCGCGCCCCCATCTCACGGTCGATCCGATCGTGGTCGCGGCCAATCTGGTCATGACGCTTCAGACCGTGGTGGCCCGCAATGTGAACCCAACGGAAACGGCTGTGGTGACGGTGGGAACCATCCATGGCGGCACGGCGTCGAACGTCATCCCCGAAAGCGCCGAGATCGCGGTCAGCATCCGTTCCTTTTCCACCGAGGTTCGCGGTCTGCTCGAAAGCCGTATTCGCGATATCGCGACATCCATTGCCGCTGCGCATGGAGCCAGCGTTTCCATCGATTATGAGCGCGGTTATCCGGTCGTCATCAACTCGGAGGAGGAGACCGCTTTTGCCACCGCCGTGGTCAGGGAACTGGTGGGCGAGGAAAAGGTCGGTGTCTGCCCGATGATCCCCGGCAGCGAGGATTTCGCCTATTTTCTCGAACACAAGCCCGGCTGCTTCCTGCGTCTTGGGAATGGTGAGAACTCGGCGATCCTGCACAGCTCCAAATATGACTTCAACGACGACAGCCTGACCACCGGGGCCGCCATGTGGGCGCGGCTGGCGGAACGCTTCCTGTCCGTTTAAGTCACGCGACAAGGGCTCCCTCGGGAGCCCTTTTTTTGATGCCGCGCCATCGCCGGCTTTGCCGGCAAGCAGGCTGACCTTGGTTTTTGGCCCGGGCAGACGACTTCGGATGGATCGCTGGCTGCATCCTTGCCGTAGCGAAGGTCCATGTGTACGGCTGGTTCGCGGGAAGCTGCTGTCGCTAACCGGATAAAGTGCTCCGACGCGCTGTTCATTGGTCAAAGCGAACCCCTCCCCTCCCCCATTACCAGAAGCGCTGCCGCCGGCGCGTTGGTGTCCATGGCTGGTCCGTGATGAGGGGCGAGGAAGGTGAGGAGCGTCAGCATGACGGACTGAATGGACCCTCGCTCGCCCATGCCCCATTTCCCAGAGCAAAGCCGAAGCTCAGCGGATCCCCCGAGACGGGAGCGGCTGAGCGCCTGCCCGCGCGGGAGCGAACACAAGCTGCCATCCAACCGACATGGCGCAGAAAAGCAGGTGTGGCGCAAATCGTGAATCCTGCGATACCATCGGAAGGGCCGAAGGCTTCAGGTTGATTGGTCATCGCGTGCGAATCCGCGCCTCATGCGGTGAGCACCTTTCGTCGAATGGGCTGGTGTAGCAGTGCACTGTAATCCGGTACGCCCGGTGCGGCCGCTCAAGTGCGCCTTCGGGAGTGGGCTGTGATCGTCCATTTCACGCCTCCGGTACTCGGCGATGGCTCCGGATAGTTGCATGATCTGAGGGGCGCAGGGCACGGGAAGCCGGCACGGGTTTTGGCGCTGCTGGCGCAAGGAAAGTGGCCGAGCGTCGTAACTTCCTGCCTTTCTGCCAGAACATGCCCCCTGAGTTTCCGGATGCAGGTCTTGTTTGGACTGTCGGGTAGCCACCCGAAAATACCTTGCTGTAATGTCGGGCGCATGCTGCCCCACAGGGCCAAGCGGTCATTTGCGAATCGGAATAGAATGTGCCGGAGGGCGAGTTTCGAAAAGTTGACTGCGGTCAACTTTCACTGATTGGGCGGCATTAACCATTCGTTAATATTAAACTTCTTGCCGCATCGAGAGAATCGGGCATAAATGCGGTTTTGATGCCGTAGGGGCGTTTGAAGCGCATGTGCGGAAAATTTCGATGAATCTGAAAGCTGACATTCCTGACGAAGTTGAGGAAGTTGACCTGCTGGTGACGCAGCAGGCCAACGATCTGTCCGCCATGCTCCATGAACATCGGCTCGAGATGTTTCCGCCCGATGCCCGAAAAACGTTGCGTCCTTTCCAGCTTGCCGAAGTGGCGCAGTATCTCGGGGTGACCAGCGGCTATCTGAAAAATCTGTCCCTTGAAGGGAAGGGGCCGCAGCCGATGGTCACCCCGTCCGGTCGCCGGTCCTATACGGCCGAGCAAATGCTGGAGATGCGTCACTTCCTGAACAAGCATAGCCGCACCGCCAGATATGTTCCGCATCGAAGCGGCAATGAACATCTGCAGGTCGTGGCGGTAGTCAATTTCAAGGGCGGGTCCGCCAAGACGACCAGCGCCGCTCATCTGGCGCAACATCTGGCATTGACCGGACATCGTGTCCTTGCGATCGATCTTGATCCTCAGGCCTCGCTGTCCGCGCTTCACGGTTTCCAGCCAGAGATCGATCATAATGAGTCGCTTTACGAAGCGTTGCGCTATGACGATCAGCGCAAGCCGCTGTCCGCACTGGTCAGGAAAACGAACTTTCCGGGACTGGACGTCGTTCCGGCCAACCTCGAGCTGCAGGAATATGAGTACGATACGCCGCTCGCGCTATCCCGCAACGATGGCTCGATGGGGCGGATATTCTTTGGCCGTCTGGACGAGGCGCTCGTGGACGTGGCCGATAATTACGACGTCGTCGTCATTGATTGCCCACCGCAACTCGGTTACCTCACCCTGACGGCGCTCTCGTCGTCCACGGGGATATTGATCACCGTGCATCCGCAGATGCTGGATGTCATGTCGATGTGTCAGTTCCTTATCATGATGGGCGAGGTGATGGGGACGCTGAAGCGGGCAGGGGCCAATATGCGGCTCGACTGGCTGCGCTATCTGGTGACGCGTTACGAACCCATCGATGGCCCGCAGAGCCAGATGGTCGCCTTCATGCGCGCCATCTTCAAGCAGCATGTCCTTGTCAGCGAGATGCTGAAATCGACGGCGATCTCGGACGCGGGCATCACCAAGCAGACAATCTATGAAGTTGAGCGATCCCAGTTCACGCGGGCGACCTATGACAGGGCAATGGAGGCGTTGCACCGGGTGAACGGAGAAATCACTGAGCTCATCCACAAGGCCTGGAGGCGTCGCTGATGTCCAGAAAAAATCTCCTGGCTTCCCTGACCGAGCGGAAGTTGACCGCAGTCAACCCGAGTTCGACCGATACGGTTTCGCCAACTTCCGCTCTGGAGCGAAACCGCAATCGGGGCGCTTTTGGCGCCATCACAAGATCAATCGACGAGCTTGCGGAGAAGGCGGAGGCCGCCAAGGCCATGGAAGCGCGGCTGCTCGAGGGCGCGTCGATCATAGAGCTCGATCCGGAACTGGTTGAAGCCTCGTTCGTCGCGGACCGGATGGGCGATGACGAGGCGGCTTTCAACGAACTTCTGGAAGCCATTCGTGAGCAAGGACAGGATTCACCGATACTGGTGCGGCCCCATCCAGGCGCTGAAGGGCGCTATATGATCGTTTTCGGCCACAGGCGTCATCGGGTCGCCAGGGCGCTGGGCCGGAAGGTCAGGGCAGTCGTCAAGGACCTGGCGGATCAGGAGCATGTGATTGCGCAGGGGCAGGAAAATTCTGCGCGTGCCGATCTCTCCTTTATCGAAAAGGCGGTCTTTGCAAGCAGTCTGGAACGGAACGGTTACGACCGCGACGTCATCATGCAGGCGCTCGCCGTCGACAAGAGCGTGGTCTCCAAGATGATCTCGGTCACCAGCGATATTCCGGCAGGTATCATCGAGGCAGTGGGGCCAGCCAGGAACAGCGGACGGGATCGCTGGTACAGACTGGCCATCAAGTGCCGTGACAATGTATCCGCCGCCAAAGCGGCCGAAGTGACGTCTTCCGCCGAATTCCGGAATGCAGACAGCGATGAAAGGCTCTCTCTCCTGACCAGTCGCCTGGAAGGCGACCGGACAAGGAAGAAAGCTGTCGCACGTAACACGGTCGCAAAGCCTTGGGCGCCACGCGACAAATCGGTTTCCGTCACGGCAAGGCCCAGCGCAAAAGGTTTTTCACTCGATCTCACGGAGAAAGAGGCGAGGCCGTTTGGCCAATGGATTTCCAGCAATCTGGACAGCCTCTACGAGGCGTTCCGGAAGTCGGAGAAGACTGAACAGGAGAACTGAAGCAGCAAAAGAAAAAGGCCCCCAAGCGACTTGCGTCGTGGAAGCCCTTCTCGATGTTTAGCAGCTAGAGAATCGCATTTCCACGAATCACTGTCAAGAGTCAGAGGCGTCGTTTTGGCGGGCGGGTTTCTTTTGCCTGATTGAAGGTGGAAGGAAATGCAG
>NZ_JBEPMN010000010.1:0-120023 GCF_040545755.1 Aquamicrobium ahrensii | reverse complement strand
GCCCATGTGCGCAAGGAGATCGGGCCGATCGCCTCGCCCGACAAGATCCAGTTCACGCCGGGCCTGCCCAAGACGCGCTCGGGCAAGATCATGCGCCGCATCCTGCGCAAGATCGCCGAGGACGACTTCGCAGCCCTCGGCGACACCTCCACACTCGCAGACCCAACCGTCGTCGACGAACTCATCCAAAACAGACAAAACAGGCGCTGAAGGAACGAAATGGCCGATATCGGGCATGTAGCGGAACTATGGCGTTACCCCGCCAGCTCACTGGGCGGGGAAATGCTTCCGGCGCTCGATTTCGGCCTTGACGGCGCGGATGGCGACAGATGCTACGGTCTCATCGACACGAGCGATGGCGAGATCGCCCGTCCCGACAGGCTGCCCAAATGGCGCAAGGCGCCACGCATCGCGGCGAGGCTCGATCAGACGCGCCGTCTGGAAGTGATGACGCCGGGGGGCGAATGGCTGGCCGCGCCGGGCGCGGACAGCCAGCGCGCGGTTTCGGACTATCTCGGCTTCGGGGCGGCGATCCTGCCCTTCGAAGGCGAGAACCCGGCCGGTTACGACGGCCCGCACACCCGCGCCCGCTATGAGAAAGCGCCGGTGCACCTGCTTACCACCGCCTCGCTGGCGCGCCTGAAAGCGCTTCACCCGGACGGCGTTCCGGACCGCCGCCGCTTCCGGCCATCGATCCTCATCGAGACGCCCGAAGTCGAAGGCCATTTTCCCGAAACGGAGTGGATCGGGCGCAGGCTCTCCATCGGCGATCTGGAATTGTCGATCGTCGAACCGTGCCGGCGCTGCGGCTTCACCATCATTTCACAGGAAGGCGTTCCCGACGATCCGGGCATATTGCGCACGCTTGTGCGCCACAACGCCCATAATATCGGCGTTTATTGTCGCGTGGAGAAACCCGCTCGGCTGCGCGCCGGCGACGCCATACGCCTGCATTGAAGGCCAGACGCGCTCGGGAAATCAGAAATCGCTGGTCAGCCCCTTCACTTCCCAATCGCCATAGCGGCCGGGCTCCTTGCCGCCACGCCCGCCGAGTTCGACGGGAAGCGACACTTCCGCAGCCTCATAGGCCTTGCGGCGCTCGACCGCCTCCTTCAGCGCCCGCTCGGCCGCGGGGCTCAGCGCCCTGGGCTCATCTTCCGTTGCGTCAGCAACCTTGTCGCCATCTTGATCCGTCATTTTCGTCCTGCCAAATAGATTGAAAGCTGGCCGTTCGTTTCCCATCATATAGCGAAGCCGGCGCGAGGGATCGACCCTTTGCGTGAAGACGTCGGAGAGTGACGAATGAACACATTGCGCACAGCCATGCTGCTGGCGGCCATGACGGCGCTGTTCATGGGCGTGGGCTACCTGATCGGTGGCGCGGGCGGCATGATGATCGCGTTCCTCATCGCGGCGGCGACGAACCTGTTCAGCTACTGGAACGCCGACAAGATGGTGCTGTCCATGCATCGCGCCGTCGAGGTCGATGAACGCAATGCGCCGGAATATTACGGCATCGTGCGGGAGCTCGCCTCGCGCGCCAGCCTGCCGATGCCGCGCGTCTACCTGATCGACAATCCGCAGCCCAACGCCTTCGCCACCGGCCGCAACCCGGAGAACGCCGCCGTGGCCGCGACGACCGGCCTGTTGCAGCGGCTTTCGCCCGAGGAAGTCGCCGGCGTGATGGCGCACGAACTTGCGCATGTGCAGAACCGCGATACGCTGACCATGACCATCGTCGCCACGCTGGCGGGCGCGATCTCCATGCTCGGCAATTTCGCGCTGTTCTTCGGCGGCAACCGCGACAACAACAATCCGCTGGGTTTCATCGGCGTTCTGGTGGCGATGATCGTGGCGCCCTTCGCCGCCATGGTGGTGCAGATGGCGGTGAGCCGCACGCGCGAATACGCCGCCGACCGGCGGGGCGCTGAAATCTGCGGAAGGCCGCTCTGGCTCGCTTCCGCCCTTGACAAGATCGCCCGCAACGCCGAACGCATCCACAATCCGGATGCCGAACGCAACCCGGCCACCGCCCACCTCTTCATCATCAACCCGCTTTCCGGCGAGCGCATGGACAATCTGTTTTCAACCCACCCCGATACCGGCAACCGCATCGCCGCCTTGCAGGCCATGGCGACCGAATGGGACGCCTCGTCCGGCGGCCCGACGATGGGTGGAGGCCAGCCCAACCCCGCTCCGGCTCCCCGGAACGCCCCGCAGGCGGATGCCGGCCACGCTACCGGTCCCTGGGGCGGGCGTCCGAAGGCGGAGCGCCCGGAGCCAGCACGGCCCGAAACCAACCCATGGGGCCGTAACCCTACCGGGCCGAAAGGCCCGTGGTCGTGAAGCCGGCAACGCCGGCCCGTCAGCGGCACGCATCCAGCCATCGCAAGCCCGGCCCGGCATCCCCCTCCACGCCTGGCCCCTCCGCGCCTGGCCCCTCCGCACCTGGCCTTGCCGCGCGCAAGGCGGCCGTGCGGCTGCTCGGCGCGGTCATCGACGCCCGCACGTCGCTGGACGGGCTGACCGACAACGAGCACGGCCATCCGCAATATATGGCGCTCGACATGCGCGACCGTGCGCTGGTGCGCGCCATGCTGGGCGCGGCGCTGCGCCACCGCATGACCATTGCCGCGCTGTTGGCGAAACGGCTGGAGAAGCCGCTGCCCGCCAATGCGACCGCGCTCGCCCACATCCTGCATATCGCAGCCGCGCAGATTCTGTTCCTCGACGTTCCCGACAGCGCCGCCGTCGACCTCGCCGTCACCCACGCCAAGTCCGATCCGCGCACGCAACGATTCGCCGGACTGGTCAACGCGGTGCTGCGCGCGCTCTCCCGCGTCAAGGAAACGGAACTCGGCCCCGCGCTCACAGCCACCGATGACGCTCCGCAATGGTTCGCGCACAGGCTGGCGCAAGCCTACGGCGCGGAACAGGCACGGGCCATCCTCGAAGTGCATCGTCTGGAAGCGCCCATCGACCTCACGGTAAAGTCCGATCCGCAATCATGGGCCGAACGCCTCGGCGGCATCGTCCTGCCGACCGGTTCGGTGCGGCTGGAAAAGCCGGATGGCGCAATCACGGTACTGCCGGGATTCGATGAAGGCGAATGGTGGGTGCAGGACGCGGCCGCCGCCCTGCCCGCACGGCTGATGGGCGACATCGCCCGCCGACGGGTTGCCGATCTTTGCGCCGCGCCCGGCGGCAAGACCGCACAGCTCGTTCATGCGGGCGCAGATGTCACCGCCGTCGACGCCTCGCAAAGCCGCCTGAAGCGCCTGGCCCGCAATCTCGAACGTCTTGGGCTGAAAGCGTCCGTCATTCACAGCGACCTGCTGGAATTTACGCCGCAGGAGCCATTCGACGCCGTTCTGCTTGACGCGCCCTGTTCCTCCACAGGAACGGTTCGCCGCCATCCCGACGTGCCATGGACGAAGACGCCCGAGGACATCGCCAGGCTTGCCGCGCTCCAGCGGCGGCTGCTCGACAAGGCCTTCACCCTGATTGGCCCCGGCGGAATCGTTCTGTTTTCAAACTGCTCGCTCGATCCGGTGGAGGGCGAAGAACTGATCACCGCCTTCCTCGCCGACACGCCCGAGGCGGAGCTGGAGCCGATCTCGCCGAACGACGCGCCAGGCATCGCACCTTTCATCACGGCGGAAGGCACGGTGCGCACCACGCCGGCAGGGCTCGACATGGGCTCGCCGGATCGTTCCGGCCTTGACGGTTTCTTCGCCGCAAGGCTGAAGAAGCGCGCCACGGAGTGAGGGCCAGCGCGCTTGCGCAAGCAGCCGCTTACGAAAGCATGTGGACAGAATGCGCCACGGCATGTCGCGCCGGTTTGAATTCAGCTTCGCATAACCTATTGAATCGCATAGTTTGTAAGCGAAACTGAGGTCACGAGAAGGCGTTGGCAACCGCTGCCGCAGATATGACACGCCTTTGGGCGCTGGTCGCAAGGGAGTTCTGGCGCGACGCGCGCCGGCGCCTGCGCGCCGGGCCGGCCTATCGCTGGCGCTATTCGGGGCGCACGCCCGAACGCGTCCTGATCGCCCCGCCGGACCTGCGCCTTGCCGACCCCCAGATCGCCACGGAAATCTATTACGGACGCTTTCCCCTCTCCGGCCGGATGGTCGAAACGGGCGGCGAATCGCCATTCAGGATCGAAGTTCCGCATCGCGGCTGGAAGCGCTCCCTGCACGGGTTCCGCTGGCTGCGCCATATGCGCGCCGCCAGCACGGAACTCGCTTCGGCCAATGCGCGCGTTCTGGTGAAGGACTGGATCGCCAATCACGGCGCCCATATTTCCGGAGTCGCATGGGAGCCCGGCGTCACCTCCAAGCGCATCATCGCCTGGCTTCAGCATTCCTCGGTGGTCTTGCACGGCGCGGACTTTCCTTTCTATCGCGCCTTCCTGAAATCACTCGCCATGCAGATCCGCTACCTGCGTTCGATCGCCCGCGAAATGCCCTGCGGTAAAGACCTGCTGCGCGCGCGCATCGCGCTCGCCTTCGCCGCCCTCTCCCTGCCCGTTCCGCCTTCGGCCTTGCGCAACGCCAGCCGCAATCTCGCGGAGGAACTGGACCGGCAGATACTGCCCGATGGCGGTCACATCTCGCGCAATCCGCTGCTGGTGCTGGAGTTCCTCGCCGATCTGCTGCCGCTGCGCCAGACTTACGCCAACCAGGCCGAGCAGCCCCCCTCCGCGCTGATGGGCGCGGTGGACCGCATGCTGCCGGCCCTGCGGTTCTTCCGCCACCAGGAAGGCAGCCTCGCCTGCTTCAACGGCATGGGCGCGACCGTGCAGGACCGTATCGCCGCAATCCTGCGCCATGACGACACCGCCGGCGCGCCTCTGCTGCACGCCCCCCATTCCGGCTATGAACGTCTGTCGATCGGCGATGTCACCGTGATCGCCGACACCGGCGCGCCACCACCGCTGGCTGTCTCGGGCGCAGCCCATGCCGGATGCCTGTCCTTCGAGCTGTCGTCCGGCCGCCATCATTTCATCGTCAACGCCGGCGTCGACACCTATGGCGACCCGGAATTCCGGCCTCTGGCGCGCGCCACAGCGGCCCATTCCACCGCCACGCTCAACGACACCTCCTCGGCCCGCTTCAGCCATTCCTCGCGCCTTTCGAGCCTTGTCGGCGCACCGCTCATCGGCGGCCCGCGTCATGTCCATTGCGAGCGCCGCGACGGCCCTGACCGGCACGGTTTCCTCGCCCGCCATGACGGCTACCTCCAGCGGTTCGGCCTGCTTCACGAACGCGAGTTGATCCTGCTGGATCGGGGCGGCGTCCTGATCGGTCGCGACAGCTTTCTGCGCGCCGGCGGCGATGCGGACCATGACGAGCGAAACGACCTCGTCACCATCCGTTTCCATCTGCACCCCGATATCAACCTGTTCACCGATTCTGGGGGCCACTTCGTGCTCACCTCCGACAATGGCGATGCGTGGATGTTCTCCTGTCCGGACGTCGCGCCGCAGGTTGAGGAATCGATCTACTTCGCCGGCATCGCCGGGCCACGAATCAGCCGTCAGTTTCTGCTCACCTTCAACGCATCGGCGCTGCCTGAAGTGCGCTGGCGGCTGAAGCGGGTGCGGCTGGCGGGCGCGGCGGTGCATGGCTGACGCACCGCCGGCCAAACCGGCTGGAAACGACAATTCGCGCGTTTGAATCCCTGCCCTCATGTGCTAGGCCGCCCCCAATCTTCCCGCAGCATGAAGGGCCGCTCGCATGGCTGTCGCCTCAAAGAAAATCCCCGCCCCCGATCTGGTGCCGGTGCGCCGCGCGCTGCTGTCCGTTTCAGACAAGACCGGCCTCGTCGATTTCGCGCGCGCGCTGGCTACGGCCGGTGTCGAGTTGGTCTCCACCGGGGGCACGTCGAAAGCCATCGCGGAGGCCGGCATAGCAGTGCGCGACGTGTCGGATCTCACCGGTTTTCCCGAGATCATGGATGGCCGGGTGAAGACGCTGCATCCGTCCGTCCACGGCGCGCTGCTCGGCATCCGCGACGACGCAGAACATGCAGAAGCCATGCGCGCCCACGGCATCGAGCCGATCGATCTTGTCGTGGTCAATCTCTATCCCTTCGAGGAAGTGCGGGCTTCCGGGGCGGACTACGCCTCCATCGTGGAAAACATCGACATAGGCGGCCCCGCCATGGTGCGGGCTTCGGCCAAGAACCATGCCTATGTCGCCATCGTCACCGATCCGGCCGATTACGCCGACGTGCTCGGAACCATGCAGGCAAACTCCGGCTCGCTTCCGCTGGACTTCCGCAAGCAGCTGGCGGCCAGGGCCTTCGCCCGCACCGCCGCTTATGACGCGGCGATTTCCGGCTGGTTCGCAGAAGCGCTGGAAATCGAGAATCCGGCATGGCGCGCTTTCGGCGGCAAGCTCGACAGCGTCATGCGTTATGGCGAGAACCCGCACCAGCAGGCCGGCTTCTACGTCAGCGGCGAGAAGCGGCCCGGCGTCGCCACGGCCAGACAATTGCAGGGCAAGCAGCTTTCCTACAACAACATCAACGACACCGACGCCGCCTTCGAGCTGGTCGGCGAGTTCGATTCCCGGCGCACCGCAGCGGTCGCCATCATCAAGCACGCCAATCCCTGCGGAGTCGCCGAAGGCGCGACCCTCAAGGAGGCTTATCTCAAGGCGCTCGCCTGCGATCCGGTTTCCGCCTTCGGCGGCATCGTGGCCCTGAACGGCCTGCTCGACGCCGAAGCGGCGGAAGAAATCGTCAAGACCTTCACCGAGGTGATCATTGCGCCGCAGGTCAGCGAAGAGGCGCAGGCCATCGTCGCCGCCAAGAAGAACCTTCGCCTGCTGGTCACCGGCGGCCTGCCCGATCCACGCGCGGCCGGAACGATGGTCAAGTCGGTCGCCGGCGGTCTGCTGGTGCAGAGCCGTGACAACGCCGTGGTCGACGATTTTGACCTCAAGGTGGTGACGAAGCGCGCCCCCGCGGAGACCGAGATGGCCGATCTGCGCTTCGCCTTCCGCGTCGCCAAGCATGTGAAGTCGAACGCCATCGTCTATGCCAGGGACAGGGCCACTGTCGGCATTGGGGCTGGCCAGATGAGCCGCGTCGATTCCTCGCGCATCGCCGCCCGCAAGGCGCTCGATGCGGCCGAGGCCGCCGGTTGGGCAGAACCGCTTACGCAGGGTTCCGTCGTGGCCTCCGACGCGTTCTTCCCCTTTGCCGATGGCCTGCTGGCGGCGGTAGAGGCCGGCGCGACCGCCGTCATCCAGCCGGGCGGCTCGATGCGCGACGACGAGGTGATCGCCGCCGCCGACGAACACGGCATCGCCATGGTGTTCACCGGCGCCCGCCACTTCCGCCACTGAGCAATTCCAGCAAAGCCGCAATGCGGTTTTGCGTTGGGAATATGTCCCCCTGCCTGTGAAGGCCGGGGCTGACCTTCAGCGCCCTTTCCGGTCCGCCGGATAGGGCGTGCCGGCCAGCAGCGCCATACCGGCCACCAGAAACAGAACGATCGTCGCCATGCCGAGGCGCGGCGAGCCGCTCAGCGCCGTCACGGTGGCCACGGTGAAAGGCGCTGCGAAGCTCGTCACCCGCCCGGCCAGCGCGTAGATGCCGAAATAGCGGCCGGCTTCCTCGGCGGTGACGCTGCGCGCCATATAGGAACGCGACGAGGCCTGCGCCGGCCCAAAGGCGACGCCGATCAGCAATCCGTAGAGGATGTAGGCCTTTTCCGCCGCCGTGCCGAACAGACCGCCCGAATCGGCGGCCGGCAGTTGCAGCGCGCCGAACAGTGTGTAGCCCGGCCCGGTTGAAACCACGCCGACCGTCGCGGCGCATAGCAGCGCCAGCGCGATCATCACCACGACCTTGGAGCCGAGCGCGGTGTCGAGCCGCGCCGCCACCCAGCAGCCGAAAATGGCCACGACATTGAGGATGATGCCGAAAATGCCGATCTCGGTGATCGACCAGCCGAACATCGCCGCCGCGAAAGCGCCGCCCAGCACGATCAGCGCGTTCACGCCGTCCTGATAGATCATGCGAGCGATCAGAAAGCGGAAGACGCCGGGACGCCTGCGCACCTCGCCAAGCGTGGACTTCAGTTCCGCCAGCCCCTGCCGGATAGCCGGCCGGACCGGGATTCCCTTCACGGCGTCTGGCGTGAACAGGAACATCGGCAGAATGAAGATCAGATACCACAGCGCCGAAAGCGGGCCCGTCGCGCGGGCGTCCTCGCCCAGTGCAGGATCGAGCCCGAATAGCGGCTTGAGACCGACGACGGTCAGCCCCGTGTCCGGCAGGGCGGCCAGGCACGCCACCACGAAGATCAGCACCACCATGCCGCCCAGATAGCCGAGCCCCCAGGCGACATTGGAGACGTGGCCGATCTGCTCTTTCGGAACGAGCCGCGACATCATCGAATCGTTGAACACGGTGGAGAATTCGGCCGCCACCGAGGCCAGCGAGAACACCGCCACCACCCAGAACAGACCGGAGCCCGGCGTCGCCAGCCACAGCAGGAAAAGGCAGGCGATCTTGATCGCGGCGAAGAAGGCGATCCACGGCTTGCGCGGTCCCGTCTGGTCGGCGATCGCGCCCAGAACGGGGGAAAGTATGGCGATGGCGAAACCGGCTGCGGCCACGCCATATCCCCATGCCGCCTGACCGGCGGCCGGATCGCTCGCCATGCGCGCAACGACGTAGGGGCCGAAGATGAAAGTGGTCACCACGGTGAAGAAAGGTTGCGCCGCCCAGTCGAACAGCATCCATCCCCAGACGCCGGCGCGCGATGCCTTGCGCGCCTCGATGCCCGTATCGCTCATGCCGTCTCCGTCCGCCTGCACGTTTGGAGCGCCGTGCGTCTTGCCGGACGCACAAAGGACGCTCTGTCACCTCGATGGAACATCGGAATAATCCGAAAAACGCGTACGCTTCCCGGTCCGACGTTCTGGCGCGCCATGTCTGCATGTTTTTGCGCGCTGTGCAAAATGTGTGTGACGGGACCGTCGCTTTGTTCCGGATGCCGGCGCAGGCGGAACTCACTGGCCGGGGCGTTTGCGCCCCGGCCAGTACGGAGATCAGGAGCCCTGAAGATAGGGCAGCACCTCGAAAACGCCGCGATAGATCATCTCGCAGGACACGTAGAGAATGATCACAAGGCCGACATAGGCGATCCAGCGGTATTTTTGCAGCACTCGGGCGATGAAGGACGCCGCAATGCCCATCAGCGCGATGGAGAGGGCCAGGCCGAAGACCAGAACGCCGGGATGCTCGCGCGCAGCACCAGCGACCGCCAGCACATTGTCGAGCGACATGGACACGTCGGCGATGACGATCTGCCATGCCGCCTGCGCGAAGGTCTTGCGCGGCGCGGTTCCTGCGATTGCGCCATCCTGGTCCATGTCGGACTCGGTGAGCGCTTCCATGCCCTGCGTTTCCTCGGCGGCGCTGTGACGCAGTTCACGCCACATCTTCCAGCACACCCACAAGAGCAGGACGCCGCCGGCGAGCAGCAGGCCGACGATCTGGAGGAGCTGGGTCGTGGCCGCCGCAAAACCAATGCGCAGCACGGTCGCGGCGATGATGCCGATGAGGATGGCCTTGGCGCGCTGCTCCTTGGGCAGGCCCGCCGCCGCCAGACCGATGACGATGGCGTTGTCGCCCGCCAGCACCAGGTCGATCATGATGACCTGGAACAGGGCCGTTAGGACCTCAGGCGTGAAGAATTCTGACATTGTGCACCCTTGCTTTCAGCTTGGGCGATCTGGCTCGCAAATAATTTCCGCCGGACACAAGGTCCGGCACAGCATCAGATGCGGTTTCAAGAGAGGATCATCGAAGCCAGGCCGCCGGATTTGAACTCCAGTCCGACATCACAGTCATCAAGACTGCCAGAGGGGCCCGGCCTGGTGGCGCAATGCCTACGTCAGCGGCTTGAAAAACGCAAGAGGGAGTTGCGAAACCTGCCGGCCGTCGCCGGCCGACAGGTTCGTTGTGCATCCGGGTCCGGATATGAGCGCGATCAGACGCCGCGCGGACCCGAAAGATCGCTCATCAGACCGGCGGCGACGGACAGGCGCGACACGGAGATATCGCCGGCCTCGGTCAGGGCCTGCAGGCGCTCCCTGATCGCGCCGACGCGCGCGCCGCCGGCATCCAGCCAGGCGGCCACCGGATCTTCCGCATCGCCATGGGCGGTCAGCGCCGCCACCGCGATGCCGCGCCGCGCCGCGTCGATGGTGTCGGTGGCGCGCGACAGGGCGAGCTGGTCGTAATAGTCGGATGGCGAGATCGCATAGGCGGCTTCCTCGATGCGCGCGATGCGGAACGCCTCGCTGACGGCGAAGAACGCCTTGGCGGCGGCCACCATGTCGGCGTCGGCCAGGCGAGCCGTCAGCGCGATGTCCGGCACCAGATCGGCCGACTCCGCCAGCGCCAGCCGGGCTGCAAGCTTTTCGGGAACGCCCTGCGCAACCAGGTCGCCGCGCGTCGTATCGATACGGTCGCGCGACATTGCGGGCAGTAGTTCCAGCAGCTTCGGCTCAAGCTCCGCCCGTGCCGTCTTCAGGGCCGCGATGCGCTCGTCGAGTTCGCCGCTGGCGGTCTCGTTCTTCAGATGCCAGCCGCTATTGACGTAGATCAGCCGGCTGACCGTCTGGTAGAGGCCGAGCTGCACCTCGCCATCGATGCGGTTGTCGAGCGCGTCGATCTCGGCATGGAGCGCCGGCAATTCGAAGCCTTCCCGGATGAGCGCGAAAGTCAGCATCACATCCGCTGCGCTGCGGCCGGTGGTCTCCACCAGCCGGTTGACGAAGGTCGGGCCGCCGCGATTGACGAGATCGTTGACGAGCACGCGGGTGATGATCTCACGCCGCAAGCGGTGGGTGCGGATTTCGTCACCGAACTTCTCCGCCATGGCGTGCGGGAAGTAGCTCATCAGATCCTGCTCGAAGTGGGGGTTGTCCGGCACGTCGGAGGCGACGATGTCCGAGAACAGCACGATCTTGGCATAGGCGAGCAGCACGCCGAGTTCGGGCCGCGTCAGGGGTTCGCCGCGAGCTTCACGCTCGGCGAGAACCTTCGCCGGGGGCAGGTTTTCGACCGCGCGGTCGAGCAGACCGCGGCTTTCCAGCGCCGCCATGAAGCGGGCCTGATGCGCCATGTCGGCCAGCCCGCGACGGCGCGCGAGCGACAGCGCCAGCGTCTGCTGGTAATTGTTGGCGAGCACCAGCCCCGCGACCTCATCGGTCATTTCGGCCAGCAGCTTGTCGCGCGCGGGGCGCTCGAGGGTGGCCTTGCGCATGGCCGCCGCCAGCGCGATCTTGATGTTGACCTCGACGTCCGAGCAGTTGACCCCACCGGAATTGTCGATGGCGTCGGAGTTGCTGCGGCCGCCCCTGAGGCCATATTCGATGCGGGCGCGCTGGGTCATGCCGAGATTGGCGCCTTCGCCGATCACCTGGGCGCGCACCTCGCCGCCATTGATGCGGATGGCGTCGTTGGCGCGGTCGCCAACCTCCTGATTGGCTTCGCCGGCCGCCTTCAGATAGGTGCCGATGCCGCCGAACCACAACAGGTCCACCGGAGCGGCGAGGATGGCGCGGATCACCTCGACCGGCGTGGCCACCGACTTGCCGATGCCGATCGCCGCAGCCGCTTCGGGCGTCAGCGTGATCGATTTCTGCGAGCGCGAAACGATCATGCCGCCCCCGGAGAGTTTCGATTTATCATAGTCCTGCCAGCTCGAACGCGGCACGCCGAACAGGCGCTTGCGCTCGGCGAAAGACGACGCCTCGTCCGGATCGGGATCGATGAAGATGTCGCGATGGTCGAATGCGGCGATCAGCCTTGTCTGTTCGGAGCGCAGCATGCCATTGCCGAACACGTCGCCCGACATGTCCCCCACGCCCACGCAGGTGAACGGCGTCGTCTGGATATCGCGGTTCATCTCGCGGAAATGGCGCTTCACCGCTTCCCAGCCACCCCGCGCAGTAATCGCCATGCCCTTGTGGTCGTAGCCGGCGGAACCGCCGCTGGCGAAGGCGTCGTCCAGCCAGAAGTCATGGGCCTTCGAGATGGCGTTGGCGGTGTCGGAGAAGGTCGCGGTGCCCTTGTCGGCGGCGACGACGAAATAGGGGTCGTCGCCATCATGGCGCACCACACCCGATGGCGGGATCAGCGCATCGACGCCTATGTTGTCGGTGATCGACAGCATGCTCGACACGAAGTTGACATAGGCCGCACGACCCGCCTCGAACACCTCGTCGCGGCTGCCGCCGACGGGCAGGCGCTTGGGATAGAAACCACCCTTGGCGCCGACCGGCACGATGACCGCATTCTTGACCTGCTGGGCCTTGACCAGCCCCAGAACCTCGGTGCGGTAGTCCTGCGCCCGATCCGAAAGACGCAGGCCGCCCCGCGCAACGGGGCCGAAGCGCAGATGCACGCCTTCGACCTCCGAACCATAGACAAAAATCTCGCGCCAGGGCCGCGGCTCGGGCAGCCCTTCTATGGCGCGCGGGTCGAGCTTGAAGGCCAGCGAATGGCCGCGCTCGCGCTTATCCTCGACGAAATGGTTGGTGCGAAGCGTCGCCCCGATCAGGTTCAGATAGCGGCGGATGATCGTGTCGTCGTCGATATTGGGAACGTCTTCCAGCGCATCCCTGATCTTGGCCTTGAGATGGCGCGCCGCCACCTCGTCGCCCTGCGGCGAGGTCGGATCGAAGCGGGCGACGAACAGCGCGTAGAGCCCGCGCGCGATTTCGGGATAGCGGTTCAGCGCCGCGGCGATGAAACCCTGGCTTTGCGGGATGCCGGCCTGCTGCAGATAGCGGCCATAGGCGCGCAGCACCAGAATCTCGCCGGCCGCGAGGCCGGCCGTCTGGGCGAGCGCGTTGTAGCCGTCATTGTCCATCTCGCCGTGCCAGACGGCAAGGAACGCCTCGTCGAACAGCGCACCGCCGTCGGACAGGTCGACCGGCTTGCCGTAGGCGTTCTCCAGCTCCATGTCGTGGACGAAGATATTGTCGCTGTTTTCGTCCTCAACCTCGAAAGTACGTTCGCTGATGACGCGGAAACCCAGATTCTCGAGGATCGGCACGCGCTGCGACAGGGCGACCGGGCTGCCGTAGTGATAGATTTTCAATGAGGCCTGCTGCTGCGTCTGCACGGCGTCGCGATAGTAGTCGATGACGATCGGGAAGGCGCGAGCAAGCCGCGCGATGCGCTCCGCGTCGGCGATGGCGGTCTGCGCGCTGAAGCTGTTGCGGTAGCTCTGCGGAAAGCGGGCCGCAATGGCCGTTATCCGCGAATCGACGCCCGCCGGTCCGGCTGCTTCACGCAACGCATCTTCCCATGTGCGCACGATGTCACGCACGCGCGCCTCGATTTCGGCCGGATCGACCGACGGCGTCTTGCCGCCGGAGCGGCCGATGATGAAGTGTATGCGCGCAAGGCCACCTTCCGGGAACGCCGGATAATAGGCGGAAAGACGCCCCTCGAAGGCGGTCTTCAGATAGTCGCCGATCCGTTCGCGCACATCCGCGTCATAGCGGTCACGCGGCACGAAGACGATCACCGAAGCGAACCGGTCAAACTGGTCGACGCGCACCAACGCGCGCACCCGCGGGCGATCGACAAGCGCCAGCACGGCTTCGGCATGTTTTTGCAGCAGCGCCACGGGAATCTGGAACAGCTCGTCGCGCGGATAGCTTTCCAGCACATTGATAAGCGCCTTGCCGGCGTGGTCATGCGGATTGAGACCGGATTTCTCGATGACCGTCTCAACCTTCGAGCGCAGATAGGGGATCTTCATCACCGAACGCGTATAAGCGGTGGAGGTGAACAGGCCCACGATGCGCAGTTCGCCCGCCAGTTCGCCCCCGGAAGTGTAGGTCTTGACCCCGACATAGTCGAGATAGATGCGCCGGTGCACCGACGACTTGGCGTTCGCCTTGGTCACGATCAGCGGCTCCGGCCCATGCAGGAACGCGCGGATTTCCGGCGTGGTGGTCACGGATTCGGTGCCGCGACGCAACACCAGCACGTCCGGATCGGTCAGGATGCCGAGACCTGCCTTGTCGGCCAGTTCCAGCGAGCCGCTCTCCTCGCCGCCGCTGTATTTGTATTCGCGCATTCCGAGGAAGGTGAAATTGTCGTCACGCAGCCATTCGAGGAAGGCGATGGCCTCTGTCACCGCATCCTGCTCCAGAGGCACCGGCGCATAGCGGAAATCGCTGATCGCCTGATCGAGGCGGGCCAGCATCGGCTTCCAGTCATGTACGGCGGCGCGCACCTGCTCCAGCGTCTTCGCCAGATTCTGCGCCAGCGTGGCCGCCTCCTCGCCGCCCATGCGCCCGACATGAACCTGGATGACGCTCAGCCGGTCCCGACCCTCGCCGCCCCTGGGTGTGCATGTATCGCCAAGAACCTCCACCTCGCCCGTCGGCCCGTACCGGACGTTGAGCACCGGGTGGGCGACGAACCAGGCCTCGCCCACCGCCTCGTTGATCTCGCCGATGACGGAGTCGAAGAGGAAAGGCATATTGTCATTGACAATGGTTATGACCGTAACCGGACGCTCCTGCCGGGAAACACCGGATTCGGTTTCGACGGCGACGACGCTCTCTCCCTTGCGATGGCCTCCAACCGCCTTTTCGGCAAGGCTCGCCGCGCGCTCCAGATCGGCACGATCATAGGATGCGATGTCCTCATCCGGGGCCCGCGCGAGCAGGTAGTCCAGAAGCCCGCCCCTGGTTGCCTGTGTGCCGGATTCGGCTTTCTGAGTAGCCATGATACGCTTTTTCCTCCTGGCGAAATAACGGCCGTATGGTTGCAACAGCTGGCTGCTTATTGATGACCGGCTCAGCCGGTCACGTACGCTGCGGTTTCGATCATGCCAAGACGCCCGTCACGTACGCCCTGCAATGGCGGCGGCGGCGCCGGCCATCGTCGTGGCGCTGATGCGGTTGGCGATCTGCATGGCGCGCCGGCTCTTCAGGAGGCGACGCGCCTGTGCGGCGGCCAGCGCCCATGAGACGTCGATCACCACCAGGACGACGGCCATGGTCAGCGTCAGTTCAAGCCAGCCGAGCAGGGTGACGGATCGCAGGTCGACAATGGTCGGCAACAGCGCCAGATAAAACATCATCACCTTCGGATTGCCGAGCGTGACGGCCAGGCCGGCGAGGAACATCTTCAGGGGCGAACCGGCCTGCGGCAGGGATTCGCCACGCGCCTCGACGGGGGCCGTCCACATCCTCCACGCCAGATAGAGCAGATAGCCGACACCGGCCCATTTCAGGACAAGGAAGGCGAGATGAAAGGTCTGCGCCACCATCGCCAGCCCGAAAACGGCCAGAGACAGCCAGATGGCTTCCCCGATCCAGAGCGCCAGGAGAAACGGAAAGACACCACGAAATCCGGTGGAGATGACACGCGCCACAAGTGCGGCGACCGATGGACCCGGCGACCCCGCGGCGACGAACAACGCCGCGGCGAAGATGAGCAAAGATGTCATGTCCATTGCGCTGGCTCTCCGGCTGATGCGGCGATCATAGCCTTTTGGACCGCCGTGACCAGACGCCATCTGCCTCTTAAATCGATAAGAAAAACCCGGCGCGAAGAGCGCCGGGTCGTTTTTCTTCCGTACGGTACGGTGGCTACGCGGATCAGGCCGCGCCGGCCACCTTCTGCTTCTCGAAGCGCTTGCGCTCATTGGGATCGAGATAGAGCTTGCGCAGGCGGATCGACTTCGGCGTCACCTCCACCAGCTCGTCATCCTGAATCCACGACAGCGCCCGCTCCAGCGTCATGCGGATCGGCGGGGTCAGCTTCACCGCCTCGTCCTTGCCGGCGGCGCGGATATTGGTGAGCTTCTTGCCCTTGAGCACGTTGACCTCAAGGTCGTTGTCGCGGGAGTGGATACCCACGATCATGCCCTGATAGACCTTGACGCCGGGATCGATGACCATCGGCCCCCGATCCTCAAGGTTCCACAGCGCATAGGCCACCGCCTCGCCCTGCTCGTTGGAAATCAGCACGCCATTGGTGCGGCCGCCCAGCTCGCCCTTGTAGGGCTGGTAGGAATTGAACAGGCGGTTCATCACCGCCGTGCCGCGCGTGTCGGTCAGCAGTTCGGACTGGTAGCCGATGAGGCCGCGCGTCGGCGCGAGGAAGACGAGACGCTGACGGTCGCCGCCGGAAGGGCGCAGCTCGATCATCTCGGCCTTGCGCTCGCTCATCTTCTGAACGACGATGCCGGCGTGCTCTTCATCCACGTCGATGACGACTTCCTCGACCGGTTCCAGGATCTGGCCGTTCTCGTCCTTCTGCATGACGACGCGCGGACGCGACACGGCAAGCTCGAAGCCTTCGCGGCGCATGGTCTCGATGAGAACCGAAAGCTGCAGCTCGCCGCGGCCCGACACATAGAACGAATCCTTGTCGGCCGATTCCTCGATGCGCAGCGCCACGCTGCCCTCGGCTTCCTTGAGCAGGCGGTCGCGAATGACGCGGCTGGTCACCTTGTCGCCCTCGGTGCCGGCGAGCGGCGAATCGTTGACGATGAAGCTCATCGTCACGGTCGGCGGATCGATCGGCTGGGCGGGCAGCGCCTCGTTCAGCGACGGATCGCAGAAGGTGTCGGCGACCGTGCCCTTGGACAGGCCGGCGATGGCCACGATGTCGCCCGCCTGCGCTTCGTCGATCGGCTGGCGCTCGATGCCACGGAAAGCCAGGATCTTGGAAACGCGGCCGGTTTCCAGCAGCGAGCCGTCGTGATGGAGCACCTTGACCTGCTGGTTCGGCTTCAGCGTGCCGCTTTCGATGCGGCCGGTGATGATGCGGCCAAGGAAGGGGTTGGCTTCCAGGATGGTGCCGATCATGCGGAACGGGCCGTCGCCCACCTTCGGCGCCGGCACATGGTCGAGCACCAGATCGAACAGCGGCGCGAGGCCCTGGTCCTTCGGGCCTTCGGGGCTGGCGGCCATCCAGCCGTCGCGGCCCGAACCGTACAGGATCGGGAAGTCGAGCTGCTCGTCGGTGGCGTCGAGCGCCGCGAACAGGTCAAACACCTCGTTGATGACTTCGTCGGCGCGGGCGTCCGGACGGTCGATCTTGTTGATGGCGACGATGGGACGAAGGCCGACCTTCAGCGCCTTGCCGACCACGAACTTGGTCTGCGGCATCGGGCCTTCTGCCGAATCGACCAGCACGATGACGCCGTCGACCATATTGAGGATGCGTTCCACCTCGCCGCCGAAGTCGGCGTGGCCGGGCGTGTCGACGATGTTGATGCGCGCATCCTTCCACTCCACCGAAGTGGCCTTGGCGAGGATGGTGATGCCGCGCTCCTTCTCGATATCGCCGGAATCCATGACGCGTTCGGCGACGCGCTGGTTGTCGCGGACCGAGCCGGATTGCTTGAGGAGCGCATCGACCAGCGTCGTCTTGCCGTGGTCAACATGCGCGATGATCGCGATGTTACGGAGTTTCATAAGTATCTTCTCTGGGGCAGTGACGGCGGCGGCCGAAACAGGGTCGACCGCCCGCGCCATCATTTTCGGTTGGCGCGCTCATACAGGTTTTTTCGCAGATGCGAAAGTGCGCAGGCCAAAGAAATCGGCGCTTACGCTTTGTTAAGGGTCTGGATGCGATAAATTTTCGTTAACCAAGGGTGCCTGCAACCCTTTCCGAAAGGCGACTGGACATGACCATGCCGAAGACGACCCGGACCGGACTTTGCCTCGCCATACTGTGCGCGGGCGCCGTCCTTGCGGGCGGCGCGGCGCACTCCATGGCGACCGCGAACGCCGGCGGCAAGGACAGGGTGCTGTCCGTCACGGCCGCTCAGCAGCTCTTTTCAGACGCTCCCGATGGCGTCGACCCGATGGTCACCGGGCCGGTCAGCTCCGCCTTCCGCGAGCGCCAGCGCGAAGCTGGCTGCGCCGAGGCGGTGTGGCCGAACGTGCCGCTCGGCTGCTATCCGGGCTGAGCTTTCCGCCTGTCAGGCCGGCTGCGGCTCGGGATCGGCTTCCCTCTTGCCGGTGTCGATCAGCAGCGAGATGCAGGCGGCCGCAAGACCGGTCAGCCCGGCGATCAGGAACGCCATTTCATAGTCCCCCTGCAATTCGTGCATGACGCCGCCGAAATAGGCCGCCGCCGCCGCGCCCACCTGATGGCCGGCCACCACCCAGCCGAACACCAAAGGACCGGCGGCGTCGCCGAAGCCTTCGTTGGCGAGGCGCAGCGTCGGCGGCACGGTGGCGATCCAGTCGAGCCCGTAGAAGATTGCGAAGACGATGAGAGCGGTGGCCGAGAAACCCGAATAGGGCAGGTACATCAGCGACAGGCCGCGAATGCCGTAATAGATGAACAGCAGCTTGCGCGGATCGAAACGGTCGGTCAGCCAGCCTGACAAGGTGGTGCCGATGAGGTCGAACACCCCCATCAGGGACAAAAGCCCCGCCGCCTGTATCTCGTTGATCCCCATGTCGCCGCAAAAGGCGATGAGATGGGTGCCGACCAGCCCGTTGGTGGTGAAGCCGCAGATGAAGAAGGTCGCGAACAGATACCAGAACACACGCGTGCCGGCGGCGCGCTTCAGCGTCGATAGCGTATGGACGAGAAAATTGCCCCGTGCCGAGGGCGGCGCCGGCGGCACATCATCGGCATCCGCGCCATAGCGCACCTGCCCGATCGAGGACGGGCGCTCCGGCACCAGAAGCCACACCAGCGGCAGCAGCGCGGCGGTGGCGATTGAAACGGTGAGCGCGACCGGCCGCCAACCGCCGGACTGGGCAAGGGCGGCCAGCAGCGGCAGGAACACCAGCATGCCGGAAGCGCTGGACGCCGACATCAGCCCCATGACAAGGCCGCGATTGGTCTTGAACCAGCGATTGACGATGGTCGCGCCAAGCACGGTCGCAACCGCGCCGGACCCGACGCCGGACAGGATGCCCCATGTAAGCACCATGTGCCAGGGCTGCGTCATCCAGAGGCTGAGCGCCGTCGCCCCCGACATCAGCACCAGGGCGGCCAAAAGCACGCGCCTGAGGCCGATGCGCTCCATCAGCGCGGCGGCGAACGGCCCCGCAAGACCATAAAGAAAAATGCCGGCCGCAGCCGCAAAGGATATGCTGTCGCGTCCCCAGCCGAGGCTTTCCTCCAAAGGCAGCATCATAACCGCCGGCGCGGAGCGCAAACCCGCCGCGATGAGCAGACACAGGAAGATGACGGCGACGACCACGAAGGCGTAGCGCTGGCCAAAGGGAGCGGATCTGGCTATCATGTTACCGATCGGTACGTTTCGCTTATGCAAGCTGTATGTACCGACCGGTAACATTGTCAAGTGAACTTCGCTGATGACACAAAGCAGCAAAATTGAAGACCGCGCCGAAAGGGGTCGCCAGCCGGCGGCGGCCGAGAAAATTCTCGATGTCGCGCGCGACCTGTTTTACCGGCAGGGCATCAGGGCGATCGGCGTCGAAGAGATCGTGAGGACGGCCGGCGTCGCCAAGCCCAGCCTCTACCGCGCCTTCTCGTCCAAGGATGAACTGGCGGCGTCCTACCTTAGGCGATATGACCGCGAATTCTGGGAGCGTTTCGACGAAGCCGTGGTGGCCCATCCCGGCGATCCGCGCGCTCAGATCCTCGCGTTTCTCACCCGTGTCGGGAAACGCACGCAAACGCCTTCATATCGCGGCTGCGGCATGACCAATGCGGCGGTGGAATATCCCGAGCCGGACCATCCGGCCCGCAAGGTCAGCGAGGACAACAAGCGCGAACTGCGCCGCCGTCTTCGCGCAATGGCGCACGATATGAACGCCGCCGACGCCGACACGCTGGGCGACGGCCTGCTGCTCCTGATCGAGGGCGCTTATATTTCCGGCCAGCTTTTCGGAACCGGCGGCCCGGCGCAGTCGGTGGCCCGCAACGCCGAATTGCTGATCGATGCGAGCCTGAAGCGGTAAGCCTACGCCAGTCCGCGCTTTATCATCATCGCTTCAGGCGACGGCATCTTGCCTCGGAAGGCCGTATAAAGCTCCTCCGGGTCTTTCGAGCCGCCCGCCGCATAGATGTTGCGGCGCAGCCGCTCGGACAGCTCGGGGTCGAACGGATCGCCGCGCTCCTCAAAGGCGGAGAAGGCGTCCGCGTCGAGAACTTCCGACCACATGTAGGAATAGTAGCCGGCCGAATAGCCGTCGCCGGCGAAGACATGGGCGAAGTGTGGGGTGCGGTGACGCATGGCGATGGTGTCGGGCATCTCAAACCCGGCCAGCGTCTCGGCCTCGAACGCCAGCGGCTCCTGCGGCGCATCCGGCCTTGCGTGATAAGCCATGTCGATCAGCGCCGACGCGGTGAACTCGACCGTTGCGAACCCCGCGCCGAACGTCTGCGCCGCCAGCATCTTGTCGAGCAGCGCCTTCGGCATCGGCTTGCCGTCGCGGTGATGCAGCGCGTGCTTCTCCAGCACCGCCGGAACCGTCAGCCAGTGTTCATAGAGCTGGGAGGGCAGTTCCACGAAATCGCGGCTGACGGAGGTGCCTGAAACGCTCGGCCACGTCACATCGGTGAGCATGCCGTGCAGCGCATGGCCGAACTCATGGAACAGGGTCCTGGCCTCGTCCATCGAAAGCAGCGCCGGCTCGCCCTTGGACGGCTTGGCGAAATTCATGATGTTGTAGATGATCGGCGTCGAGCCCCGACCCAGCTTGTAGCCGGATTGCAGCGAACTCATCCATGCGCCGGAGCGCTTGGATGGTCGCGCGAAATAGTCGGCGAGAAACAGGCCGCGCTCCGAGCCGTCAGCATTCCGCACCACGAAGACGCGCGCATCCTCATGCCATGCCGCGATGCCGGACTGCTCCTCGAAGCTGACGCCGAACAAGCGGCCGGCCACATCGAAGCAGGCGGCGATGATATGGTCGAGCTGGAGGTAGGGCTTCAGCTCCGCCTCGTCGAAGGCGAATTTCTCCGCACGCAGCTTTTCCTGATAGAAGCGCCAGTCCCATGCCGCGAAGGGCTCGTTGTCGCCGGCTTCAGCCGCCAGCCGCTCCAGCTCCTTCTGGTCCTGACCAGCCCTTTCCAGCGCCTTCTTCCACACCGGGTCGAGCAGTTCGTGGACCGCCTTCGGCGTCTTGGCCATGGTGTCGTCGAGCTTCAGCGCCGCATAGCTGTCATAGCCGAGCAGCTTCGCCTTTTCGGCGCGCAGCTTGAGCATGTCGCGCACCACTGCCGTATTGTCGCCGGCGCCGCCGTTCTGGCCGCGCATGGTGAAGGCGCGCCACGCCGCCTCGCGCAGGTCGCGCCGCTCGGAAAAGGTGGTGAAGGGCTCGTAGATCGAGCGCGACAGCGTCACCGCATAGCGCCCCGCCTCCCCGCGCGAGGCGGCAGCTTCGGCCATAGCGCTTTTCAGGAAATCCGGCAGGCCGGCAAGGTCGCCCTCGTCGAGGAACAGCGCCCAGTCGCGCTCGTCGGCCAGCACGTTCTGGCCGAAGCCGGTGCCGAGCGACGACAGCTCCTCATTTATCGCGGCCAGCCGCTTCTTGGCCGCCGCATCGAGCTTCGCGCCGGAGCGCACGAAACCCTTCCAGCTCTTTTCAAGAACCCGCAGCGTCTCGGCGTCGAGCCCGAGTTCATTGCGCTTCGCATGGAGCGCATCGATGCGGGCGAACAGCTTCTCGTTCATCGAGATGGCGGAGAAGTGCCCCGCCATCTTCGGCGAAATCTCGCGCTCCAGCTTCTGGATGGCTTCGTTGGTGTCAGCGCCGGCCTTGCACCAGAAGATCGACGAGATCCGCTCCAGCGGCAGACCGGAGAGCTCCAGCGCGGCGAGCGTGTTTTCGATGGTCGGCTCCGCCTCGCTTTCCGCAATCGCCTCGATCTCGGCCTCATGCGCGGCGAAAGCCGCGGCAAACACAGATCCGAAATCGTCGTCGTGAATATGGTTAAAATCCGGCAAGCCGAGCGGCCCTTTCCACGCCGTGAGCGGATGGGTGGCAAGGTCGATGGTCTTCGCAGAGGACATGAGGCACCATTCGGCGGTTGGAAATCTGTGGCCCCGATGTAGGCCCGCCGCCCGCTCCGCGCAACCGCCTGTCAGTAGCCGTCGCAGTTGTCGGCGACTTCGGCCTGCGAGCCCGCCGTGATGCGGCCTTCGCTGATCGCGAATGTTTCCTGCATCAGCATCTGGTTGTTGGGGAAGTCGTAACAGACCATGACGGTCGAGACGCCATCCTCTTCCTTTTCCAGCCGATGGCGAATGGCGCCGCCGGCGACGGCGTTCTCCCACTCGCCCATGGACTCGAGGAACTCGTCTTTTGTCTGGATGATGTCCAGATCGTCGAGGCTGATGCGCGCATCATCGGCGAGCAACTCGGCCAGAGCGGCGCTGTCCGCCCTGAGCAGCGCTTCATACCAGCGCTCGATCACCGCCTCGTCGGCGCGCACAGCGCCCACGACAAGCACGGACACAACGGCAACCGCCGCCATCGCCATCCTGAGCGAAGACATGGCCAACTCCACGAATGATCCTCTTTCGCACCAAACGCGAAAAGGCTCAGCCCAGTTCCGGACGCTCGAAATCGCCGGTTTCCTTGTTCATCACCCAAAGCTCGCCGGTGGAGATGTCGAACCAGGCTCCGTAGAGCGCCAGCCTGCCCTTGCTTTCGAGGATGTTAACGCAAGGGAAGGTGCGCAGATTGGCCAGCGAATAGCGGATCGAGATGCGTTCCAGCGCGGTGTGCCGCTCCGAAGCCGTCATCAGCGTGCTTGCCGACACGGCTTCCGCAGCGGGGCCGATGAGGCTCATCCACTTGCCGATGAAATCGCCGGGAGAAAGGGGCGCGCTGCCATTGCTGAGCGCGGCCTTGATGCCGCCGCAGCGGCCATGGCCCATGACGACGATGTTCTTCACCTTCAGGCTCTGCACGGCGAATTCCAGCGCGGCGGAGGTGGAGTGGAACTCGCCGTCCGGCTCGTAAGGCGGCACCAGGTTCGCCACGTTGCGCAACACGAACAGTTCGCCGGGACCGCAATCGAAGACGGTTTCGGGCGCGGAACGCGAATCGCAGCAGGCCACGATCATGGTTTCGGGGTGCTGCCCTTCCCGCGCCAGCGAGGTATATCGCCCGCTCTCCGAGGCATATCGGCCCTGCATGAAATTGCGGTATCCGTTGAGGAGGTGCTCGGGAAGATGGGTCATGCCGGCGGTTGCTTTCCGATAGGGATGGCGGACAGCCTGAGTGGCTGCCGCTGGTCTACCGGCAAAAAGCCCTGGCGATCAACGAAGAATCGCGAAAGCCGCAAAGAAAATGCCGGACCCGGCCCCGTCATTCGTGGGTGGCGGGCTCGCCATGGTGAATGACGACCTCAGCCGAGGGATGGAGCAGGCTTTGCGCATCGGTCTCGATCTGCAATTCGTTGCTGCCGCGCGACGCCGCCCTTTGCAGCACTTCATAGACGGAGGCGGTGGTCGCCCGCAGCGCGGCGCGCGGCGTGGCTTTGCCGAGCACGCGCGCCAGATAGAGCGATGCGGTGAGGTCGCCGACCCCGTTCGGCGGATTGCTGACCAGATCATGCTCGGCGAACAGTTCCTGCCCGCCTTCCACCAGAAGATTGCCGACCCGGCCCGCAACCGATGCGGGCGAGGAGGTCACCAGCATCTTTTTCGGCGGCGCGGCGCGTGCGGCTTCAGCCAGAGCCGCGCGGTCGGGAAGGTCGCGTCCGGCCAGCCAGGCGAGTTCGTAGCGGTTTGGCGTGGCGATATCGGCCAGCGGCATGAGCTGGTCGCGCATGGCCTCCGCCACCTGTTGCGGCACATAGAGGCCGCCCACATCGCCCATCACCGGATCGCAGGCGTAGAGCGCCTCCGGATTGCGCGCCTTGACCGCCCGCACCAGCGAAGCCACCGCTTCCGCCTGCCGGTAATCGCCCAGAAAGCCGGAGAGCACGCCCTTCACCTCGCCCAGCCAGCGCGAGCCTTCCAGATCCTTCAGCAGCGATACGAACTGTTCCGGCGGCGCGACGATCCGCGTCCCCGGGCCATGCCCCGGATGCCAGGGCAGGATGACGGTTGGCACTTCCCACACGGGAAAGCCCAGCGCCTCCAGCGCGAACACGGCGGCGCGGTTTCCCACCGTGCCGCGCACGACATGGCTGGAGATGACGATGACGGCCGGCTTGGGTTCGGGAAGGTGCGCGCTCATGCCTTATCCGTTACTGAAGACGAGACGGAACAGCCAGATCGCCAGGCCGATCATGATCGCCATGCCAAGCACACGGCCGATGCGCGTGCCCCACGTTTCGATTCGGTCTTCCGGGTCGGTGTCAGCGGCGCTCAGGTGATCGCCCACCCTTTTAGCCGTCCGTCCGGCGAGCGAGGTTCCCGAAGAATCGGACTCGCCGGCGACGCTCTTCAGGATGCGGCGTGATTCCCGTTCCTGCTGCCTATCCCTGTCTGCGGCCATGGCCTTGATCCCTTGCCCTCGGGCAAAATCCGCTCCCAAGCCGTTTTCCGGCTTCTTTCCGCCTATAGCATGGCTGACTTTGAAGGCAGGCATTTTCTCCGCGCCTCTTTGTGCTATTTCTTGGTCCAACACTCCTAAGTTGAGGGATTCCTCCATGCCTGCCCAGCATCTCGCACTTCCCCGCCGCCTGCGCGTTCTTCCGGCCTTCTTCATTCTCACGCTGCTTCTGCCCCTGCTGGCCGGCTGCGGCTACAACACCATTCCAACGGCGGAAGAAAACGCCAAGGCGGCATGGAGCGAGGTGCTCAACCAGTATCAGCGCCGCGCCGATCTCATCCCCAATCTGGTCGAAACGGTGAAGGGCTACGCCAGCCACGAACGCGACGTGCTGGAAGGCGTGGTCGAGGCGCGCGCCAAGGCGACGCAGGTCACCGTTTCGCCCGAGAACCTGTCCGACCCCAACGCATTCAAGGCTTTCCAGGAAAATCAGGCCGGGCTGACCGGCGCGCTGTCGCGCCTGCTCGCCGTGGTCGAGAACTATCCCGACCTCAAGGCGAACCAGAACTTCCTCGCCCTCCAGGCACAGCTCGAAGGCACGGAAAACCGGATCGCCGTCGCCCGCCGCGACTATATCCAAGCGGTTCGCGACTATAATTTGACGCTGCGCACCTTCCCGTCCGTCATCTGGGCGAACCTGTGGTTCCGTTCGAACGAGCCATTCCAGAACTTCACCGTCGCGGAGGACAAGATGGAAGCCCCGCAGGTGAACTTCGGTACCGGACAGGGCGGCTGAACGCGCCCGCGTCCCGACCCGGCAGGCTGACGTGACGAAACAGCATCCCCTCGCATTCGTGCGAACCCTTGATCCCGGTTGCCGCAGAATGCTGGCTGTCCTGCTGCTTTGCCTCGCTCTGCCGGCGGCAGTGCTTGCGGCGGGGCTTCCCGCACTTACCGGACGCGTCGTCGATCAGGCTGGCATGATCGACGCAGCGACCCGCGTGCTGCTGGAGCAGAAGTTGGCGGATTTCGAAGCGGAGGGCTCTGACCAGATCGTCGTCGCCACCGTCGACAGTCTCGACGGCGAGGCCATCGAACCTTACGCCAACCGCCTGTTCCGCAACTGGGGGCTCGGGCAGGCCGGAGAGAACAACGGCGTCCTGCTGCTGATCTCGCGCGACGACCGCAAGATGCGCATCGAGGTCGGCTACGGGCTCGAAGGCACGCTGACCGACCTGCACAGCAAGCTCATCATCGAGAACGACCTTGTGCCTGCCTTTCGTGCGGGCGATTACGCCGGCGGCGTCGAGAAGGCCGTCGACGACATCATCATGGTGCTCCAGGGCCATCCCGAGGAGCTTGAGGCGCGCGGAGTCCGCAACCAGGCAAGCGGCGATACTGCGGAAGACTGGATAGCTGTCATCTTCATCACCGTCTGGGTGATCCTGTTCTTCGGCGGTTTCGCCATGGCGATCCTGCCGCCCCTGTTCGGCGAGAAGGTCGGCCCCGGCCGCTATCGCTGGATGGGCATCGTGTTCACCGTTAATCAGGGCGGCTCCTCGCGCCGTTCCGGCGGCGGGAGCTGGTCCTCGGGCGGCGGCGGATGGTCGTCGGGAGGAGGCGGGTTCTCGGGCGGCGGCGGCTCGTCCGGCGGCGGCGGCGCATCGGGAGGCTGGTAGATGACGACACGCCCCATAAGCGAAGCCGACCGCGAGTACGTGACCGCCGCCATTCGCGAGGCGGAGGCCCGTACGGACGGCGAAATCTACTGTGTCGTCGCCCGTCAGAGCGAAGGTTATTTCTTCCCCGCCGCCTGCATGGCGATGGTCGGCGTGTTGCTGGCCAGTCTCGCCGTGGCTTTCGTATCCGAATACTGGTGGGTGTCGATCCGCCTGCCGCATTTCATCATGAAGCAGATCGCCGCCGTGGCGGCGGTGTTGGCCATTCTGTGGCTTGTGCCGGCGCTGCGCATCCATCTGGTGCCCTGGCAGATGCGCCACCGCGCCGCCCGCGACAATGCGCGCCGCCAGTTTCTCGGCCGCAATGTCCACAGGACCGCAGCGCGCACCGGCGTGCTGATCTTCGTTTCGCTGGCGGAGCGCTACGCGGAAGTGATCGCCGATGTGGGCATCAGCGCCCATGTCGATCCGAAAGTCTGGGAAGATACGGTAGCCGACCTCACCGACCACGCCAGGCAGGATCGCTTGGCCGACGGCTTCGTCCGGGCCGTTCAGTCTGTCGGCGCCATTCTCGCCACGCACTTCCCTGTCTCGCCCGACAATCAGAATGAACTGGACAATCATCTGATCGAGATCTGAGCGACCCTTCGCGCCTTTGTGTGAAAGCCGCGCCGCGATCCGGCGCGGCTCTTGCGTTCGGCTGCGACCGGGGACTATGGTTAACAAACTATGAACACCTTGACTGTCGACATCCGCAAAGCTGAACCGCGCGACGCCGTGGCGATCGCCGGTGTGCATCTGGAAGCCTGGCGGGGCGCCTATGCCGGCATCATTCCGCACAAGGCGCTGACCTCGATGATCAATCGCCGAGGCAGCGACTGGTGGGCCAACGCCATCCGCCGCGCCGCCACCGTGCTGGTGGTGGAGATCGGTGGCGTCATTGCCGGCTACGCCACCATCGGCCGCAACCGCGCCCGTGAACTTCCCCAGCAGGGCGAAATCTACGAGCTCTACCTGCGCCCCGAATATCAGGGGATCGGCCTCGGCAGCCGCCTCTTCACCGCCGCGCGCCGCCGTCTGGCCGAGCATGGGCTGAGGGGGCTTGTCGTCTGGGCGCTGGAGGAAAACGACAATGCGCTGGGCTTCTATGCCGGGGCGGGCGGCCGGGACATCGCCGAGGGCGTGGAAATCTTCGAGCACAAGGCCCTGAAGAAGATCGCCTTCGTCTGGGATTAGAGCAGCGGGCGTTCTGACGGCCGTACCCACGCTGCTCCAGCTTCGTTTCCCTGGCCGCATTTGTGCATCGTCAGACGATTCCGTCTGACTGCAAAATGCTCCAGCGACTCCTTCGAATTTCCGGCCGAATGCGCAATCGGTGCGTTCCGTCGCATTGCGCGCTGCATCAAGCCCCGCTATTGCGACCCGCAGGACGTGATGCTGCTTCCTGCCGGATGCGGTCTCCTCCCTGATTTCCACCCCTGTTCCCGCAGCCGCCCCCAGGAGCGCCCTGCCGGGAAGTCAGCAACGCCATGAGGCCCAGACATGCGCATCGACGCCATATCGCCCGGAAACAACCCTCCGGAGGACGTGAACGTCATCATCGAGGTTCCTGTCGGCGGCGAGCCGATCAAGTACGAGATGGACAAGGAAGCAGGCACGCTCTTCGTCGACCGCTTCCTCTACACGCCCATGCGCTATCCCGGAAACTACGGCTTCATCCCGCACACCCTTTCCGGCGACGGCGATCCGGTCGACGTTCTGGTGTGCAACACCCGCGCGCTGGTGCCGGGCTGCGTGATCAATGCGCGCCCGATCGGCGTTCTGATCATGGAGGACAACGCCGGCGAGGACGAGAAGATCATCGCCGTCCCCTCGCCGCACATCACCAAGCGCTACGAGAATGTGCACGATTACACCGATCTGCCGCAGATATCGCTCGACCAGATCGCTCACTTCTTCGGACACTACAAGGATCTTGAGCCCGGCAAGTGGGTCAAGATCGGTGGCTGGCACGGGGCGGAACGCGCCCGCCAGATGATCCTTGAAGGTCTCGAGCGCGCCCGCGCTTCATCGTGAGACATTTCGCGGGCCCTGTCATCCGTACAGGGCCTGCTTCAATTTCTGCTGCAAGTCCTGCGGCTCGCCGCTTATGCGCACCGTCTTGAGGCGCGCCGTCCCGCCCGCCACCACCTCGACAGTAGTTGGGGGCACGCCAAGGCTCTTTCCAATCAGCTTTTCCAGCGCCGTATTGGCCGCGCCCTTTTCGGGCACGGCCCGCACGCGCGCCCGGGCGTGGATCTTCCCGTCGGCGGACATGTCCACGCCGCAGAGTTCGTCACGCGACGATTTCGGCGTCAGCCGCACGTAAAGATCGAGCCCGTCGTCACGGACCTTGCAGGGCAGGTTCAACGCTTGTCCTAGAGGAACAGCGGCGCGACGCTCATGAGAAGGAACTGCCGCACGAAGAAGAGGACCAGCAGCAGGATGATCGGCGAGACGTCGATGCCGCCAAGATCGGGCATGAAGCGGCGGATCGGCCGTAAAGCCGGCTCGGTCAGGCGAAACAGCATGTTGCCGATGGTGCCGACGAACTGGTTGCGTGGATTGACGACATTGAACGCATAGAGCCAGGAGAAGACGGCCGAGGCGATAATGATCCACCAGTAGAGGTCGAGCGCCAGGACGATGGTCTGGATGAGGGCGATCATGCGGGTCTCCGATTGTCCCCGACATGTAGCCATTGCGGCCGGAGCGGGCAAGTCCCCGCCACTCTCTGCACGCATGGTGGGAAAGACGCAATTGCTTGCTTGACACTCCCCACCCTCGGCTCATAAATGCGCCATTCCCGCTGGATGGGGCTGTAGCTCAGCTGGGAGAGCGCGTCGTTCGCAATGACGAGGTCAGGGGTTCGATCCCCCTCAGCTCCACCAATCTTACCCGCCAAAACCCTGACCACATATAGCAGCCGGAATAAGGTCGTCTTTTCGGCGGGTTAGAATGCGCCCCGCATCGGCACGATCAACCCGAAGGATACGATGTTTTTGCACCATGGCGGAGGAGTTGGTGAGCCGGTTCATGTAGACATGGGGCGATCAGGTCGACCAGCGACGAGTCCGGTTGCGGACGACTATAGGGCGAATCAATCACGATCCTCATCCCTGCCCCACTGCCGCTTCGAAGCCGGTTGGCTGGCGAATAATAACATCCCGATATGAACTCCCACGGGTTTGGGACGTTGAACCTCCATCGCGAGATGGAGACAGACAATGGCCAACAACACTTCGGAGGAGACACGCTCGGCGGCGGCAAAACAAAGGCGCATCCAGAAAAGCATTGACGGCAAGCCGGCGCGCAAATCGGTTTCCCGGCCGATGCAGGCGGGAGCGCGCAAATATCCGGTTCCGCCATTTCCGAAACAGCATTACCCAAAGCCCGGCATGGAGCGCGTGCTCGACCCCTCGCCCATGTATGAAGCCCCCTTCTACAAGGGATCGCAGAAGCTGGAGGGCAAGACGGCGCTCATCACCGGCGGGGATTCGGGGATCGGCCGGGCGGTGGCCGTATTGTTCGCGCGCGAGGGGGCGGACGTGGCGATCCTCCACCTCGCCGAAAAGGGCGATGCGGAAGTCACCAGAAAGGCCGTAGAGAATGAGGGCCGGCGCTGCCTCGTACTGAGTGGCGATGTATCGAAGCGCAGCTTCTGCGAGAAGGCCGTGGCGCGGGTCGTGAGGGAATTCGGGTCGCTCGACATCCTGGTCAACAATGCGGCCTTCCAGATTCACGCCGACAGTTTTGACGACCTGAGCGAAGAGCACTTCGACACGACCGTGAAGACCAACCTCTACGGTTACTTCCATATGGCCAAGGCGGCCGTGCCGCACATGAAATACGGTTCGGCGATCATCAATACGGGCTCGATCACCGGCATCGACGGCTCTAAGGCTCTGGTCGACTACTCCATGACCAAGGGCGGCATTCATGCCTTCACGCGAGCGCTGGCGGGCAATCTGGTCGGCAAGGGCGTCCGGGTGAACGCTGTCGCGCCGGGCCCTGTCTGGACCCCGCTGAACCCTTCCGACAAGGAGGCCGGCGACGTGGCGCAGTTCGGCGCCAGGACGCCCATGAAGCGCCCGGCCCAGCCAGAGGAGATCGCCCCTGCCTATGTGTTCCTGGCTTCGCCCCAATGCTCCAGCTACATCACCGGCGAGGTCATTCCCATCATCGGCGGTTATTAGGATGGGGTCGCCGGCGACAAGGATTCCTGGACCGGAAGCCGGCACGCTTCCCGGCCTTGCTGTGGCGGAGGCGGAATGCACACGCTGCCCGCTCTACAAATCCGCCACCCAGGTCGTGCCGGGCGAAGGACGCAGCCGCGCCCGCCTCATGATTGTCGGAGAACAGCCGGGCGACAGGGAGGACCTTGCGGGCCACCCGTTCGTCGGACCGGCCGGCCGGCTTCTGGACGAGGCGCTGGAGGAAACGGAAATCCCGCGCGATTCGATCTTTCTGACCAACGCCGTCAAGCACTTCAAGTTCGAGAGGCGCGGCAAGAGGCGGTTGCACAAGCGCCCCAATGTCGGCGAGATCGAACAATGCCGCTGGTGGCTGGAACAGGAGCGCAAGCTGGTTTCGCCGGTGGTGCTGCTGGCCATGGGCGCGACGGCCGTGCGGGCGCTCATGGGGCGCTCGACCGCAGTCTCTGCGTTGCGGGGCAAGATATGCACGCTTGAGGATGCAACCCCGCTGATCGCGACGATCCACCCCTCCTATCTGCTGCGGATACGGGACCCGGAAAGCCGTGCGAAGGAGCGGGACGGTTTCATTGGCGACCTCAGCCGGGCCTGGCGTCTGGCGAACGATTGACGTGGTAGACCGGCGAATCTCTCCAACGATGGAACCAACGCATCCGCACCGTAATTTCCGGACAATGGCAGCGGAAACCGGGACGATCATGGATATCAGGCAAGAGCCGAGCCTTTCGGCGGAACGCGTAGGGCTGACTTACGTCAGCGACACCGAACCGGGCTACCGACGAAGGCGGGCCGGAAAGGGCTTCTGCTACTTCACCCCGCGCGGTCGTTACGTAAGGGATAAGGAAACCCTTTCCCGGATCAGGGGGCTGGTGATCCCGCCCGCCTGGTCCGATGTCTGGATATGCCGGGAGCCCTCGGGCCACATTCAGGCCACCGGGCGCGATGACCGGGGCCGCAAGCAATATCGCTACCATGAGAAATGGACGGCCTGTCGCGACGCCACCAAGTTCTCGAGCCTGACGGGCTTTGCTCGAGCCTTACCCCGTTTGAGAGAGCGGGTGGACGCCGATCTTCGCCGCCACGGACTGGTGCGCGAGCGGGTGCTGGCGTCAGTGGTGCGGCTTCTCGACAGCACCCTGATCCGCGTGGGGAACGAGGTGTACGCCCGGCAGAACAAAAGCTTCGGGCTGACCACGTTGCGCTCGCGCCATCTTGAGGTCGAGGGCACGGAGATACGTTTCTCCTTCACCGGTAAATCGGGAAAGAAGTGGAATTTGAGCCTCCGCGACCGCCGGATGGCGAAGCTCATCCGCACGATCCAGGAATTGCCGGGCCAGAATCTGTTCCAATATGTCGAGGATGGGGTCCGACATCAGGTCTGCTCGCAGGATGTGAACGCCTACATCGCGGACGCAATGGGCCCGGATTTCACCTCGAAGGACTTTCGAACCTGGGGCGCAACGGTTTCGGCAGTGCTGGCGCTCGAAGCGACCGAACTGCCGGCGTCGAAACGCGACAGGACAAAGGCGCTCAATGGGGTGATCGACAGGGTCGCAAGGCTACTTTGCAACACCAGAACCGTCTGCCGCCGCTGCTATATCCATCCCGCGGTCATCGCCGCGTGGGAAGTCGGCCGGCTGGCGACCGAAATGCAGGCGATCCGCAAACGGAAAATCCGTCGCGGCCAAGGGCTAGACGAGGACGAAGCCCTCGTCCTGCGCTGGCTTTCACACAATAGCGCAGCGGAAGCGGCGATGAGGCGGACACGTGCCGCATGATCGTTCCCGGCGAGTATCCCGGTGGAAGGCCGGGAAGCTCAGTTCAGATACCAACCCCAGGGCTCCTTGCTGGCATAGCTGGTGATCTGCTTGATCTCGAGGTAATTCTCCAGACCCCAGCGACCAAGTTCGCGGCCCAGCCCCGACTGTTTGTAGCCGCCCCATGGCGCTTCGGTGAATGTGGGTTGCGAGCAGTTGATCCATACGATTCCCGCCCGGAAAGCCGCCGCCACCCGCTCGGCGCGGGCTTCGTCCCGCGACATCACCGCGGCGGCGAGACCGTAGCGGCTGTCATTTGCCAGTTCCACCGCCTCGGCCTCGGTTTCGAAGGGTCTGGCGCAGACGACGGGACCGAATATCTCTTCCCGCCATGCCGCGCTGTCTGCCGGGACTTCGGTCAGGATGGTCGGCTCCAGATAATAGCCCTTGTCCAGCCCCTCGGGTCGCTTTCCGCCGAACGCGACCGTCGCGCCGGCGTCGCGAGCCGCCTCGATCGCCGCGAGAACCTTGTCATACTGACCCCGCGATACGAGCGGCCCAAGCAGCACGCCGTCGTCAAGCCCGTTGCCGATGCTGATAGCGCGCGCGGCCTCGCACAGTCGGGCCATGACCTGCTCGTAGACGGGCGCTTCTATGAGGACGCGCGATGTTGCGGAACAGACCTGTCCCTGGTTCCAGAAGATGCCGAACATGATCCATTCCACCGCCTGCTCGATGTCCGCGTCGGCAAAGATCACGAAAGGCGATTTTCCACCGAGTTCGAGACTGACCCGCTTGATGTCGCGAGCGGCCGCGGCCATGACCTTCGAGCCCGTCGGCACGGAACCGGTGAAAGCCAGCTTGTCGATCAGCGGATGATCGATGATCGCCTGGCCGGCCTCGCCGCCCGTGCCGGTTACGATATTGAGCACGCCGGCCGGCAACCCGGCCTCCGCCGCTATCGCGCCGAGTTCCAGCGCGGTCAGGGAGGTCAGCTCCGAAGGCTTGAGAACCACCGTGCAGCCTGCTGCGAGAGCTGGCGCAACCTTCCATGCCGCCATCAGCAGCGGATAATTCCAGGGAATGATCGCGCCCACCACGCCCAGTGGTTCCCTGACCGCTTTCGAGGTGAAGCGATCGTCGGAAACCATGATCTCCTCGGCCGGAGCGGCGGCGAGTTCTTCGGCAAGCCCCGCATAATAGTCGAAGCAGCCAGCCGAATCCTCGATGTCGCCCCGCGCTTCAGCCAAAGGCTTGCCATTGTCGACGACTTCGAGACGCGCCAGTTCATCCAGCCTCTTGCGAATCCCCGCTGCAATCGCGCGCAGGTAGCGGGCACGGCTGCGCGCATCGAGCTTCGGCCAGCCATCCCCGTCGAAGGCGCGACGCGCAGCTGCAACGGCGCGATCGACATCTTCGGCCGTCGCGGAGGGGATGGCGTGGATCACCTCCTCGGTCGCGGGATTTACGGTGGGAAAGGTTTTTCCCTGGACGGGCCTGACCCACTGGCCATCGATATAGAGTTCGGTTCGCAACGTCTCTCTCCCTTGTCCCGCGTCGCGTGGCTGACGGCTTAGATCAGGGCGAGTGCTTCCTGCGCCCGCGACGCGCCCGCATTGGTGCCTCCGGCAAGCGATTCTCCGCCATCGGCAACCAGTGCATGGCCTGTCATGTACGAAGAACGATCCGAAACCATGAACAATATGACTTCGGCTATTTCCTCCGCCGTGGCGAAGCGTCCCATCGGAACCACATTGGCGATGGAATGCTCAAGCGCGGCCCTGCCGCCCAACTGTCTGGTATAGGGGTCGTTGAAGGGGGTGTCGACCCAACCGGGGCACAGCGCGTTGACGCGGATGCCGAACCCCGCCACATCCAGCGCGATCTGCCGTGTCATGGTGATGGAGGCGGCCTTGCTGGTGATGTAGGCCGTCATCTCGCGGTCGAGGAACACGCCGGAATTGGAGGACGTGTTGAGGATGACGCCACCGCCCTGCCTCTTCATCAAGGGAATGACCGCCTTGCATGCGACGAACTGGGCATGGACATTGATCGACCATGAGCGGTCGAAACCCTCGCCGTCCACCTCCTCGATGCCGCCTGCGACCTGCACTCCGGCATGGTTGTGCAGAATGTCGACGCGGCCGTGGTCACCGGCCACGCTGTCGATGAGCGAGACGATCGCCGCATCGTCGCAGATATCCAGCTTGCGGGCTTCCGCCCTGCCCGACGCCTCGACAATCAGGCGGGCGGTTTCCTGAGCTGCCTCCAGATTGCGGTCGGTCACCACCACAAAGGCCCCTTCACGCGCCATGGCGAGAGAGCCCGCCTTTCCGATCCCGGAACCAGCAGCGGTCACGATTGCTGTTTTGCCGCGAAGAATCATGCGTGTTCCTTTCAGTTCAATAACGACGGCGAAAAAGCCGGCGGTTCCGGTAGACGGCGACGGCTTCATCGATGAAGTCGGCGATCGCGTGCGCGCCATATTCACGCCGCAGCATTTCCGCCCGCGCGCTCAACGGCGCGGGATCGTCCAGCCTGCCCGGGCGCAGCATTTCGTAAGTCTCCAGAATGACGTCCTGCGGAACGGCGACCAGTTCCGCCGAGCGTTCGAAATTCCGCGCCAGCCCTTCCCGCCCCGCCGCCCGCGCGATTTGCGCCTGCAATTGCAATACATCGGCCGAGATGCGGATATCCTCGGGGCCTATGCGTTCCGACAGCACCTCATCGAGGGTCAGTTCATCGATGGTTTTCCCGGAAGCCGAGATGGCGCGCTCCGGGGCTTTCTCGGAGACGGGATATTGCTCCAGCACATTTTTCATGACGGCGTCCCTTCCTGTCCCAGTTCCATGACCACCTCGACCGGAAGGGCGTCCGCCTCGACCAGCCCCGTCTCGATCGCGTAGAGCATCGATACGCGCACATGATAGCGGGCGGCGAGCGAACGCCCGTCCACGGGAACCAGCACCGGCTCCGGATTCTCGCCATGGGCATAGAGAGCAGCGTTGCGCCCCATGGAGCGGTAATGTTCGAGCGTGGTGACCGGCGAGTTCGAGAACAGCTCCACATTCAGATGGGGCAGCCGGTCGGCCTGGTGGATCACGGCCGTGCCCTTGGCCTGGATGCCGATGCCGTAGCCGGAGCCGGAGAGGCGCGCAGCGGTCAGGCCGAGAAACGAGGTGTCGGCCGTATGACGGATCCTGACGAGCCTCGGCGCGCCGCCGCCGTCGCGAATGCCTTCGGTCAGCGCCAGAACCACGTCGATCAGGTCATGGCCCGCCGTGGTGCGGTTCAGTTCGACCCCGAAAGCCGGGCTGAGCCCGACCACCACCTCATGCCTGTCCACTCCTTTGGCGGCCACGCCCCGGGGCGCCAGCCAGGGCCTGGCCGTTGGATCGACTTTCGCCTCCCGCTCCATGACCTTTTCGAGCGTTTGCAGGTCGCGCACATTGCGCACCTCGTCCCAGCGCTCCGGCGACATGGCGTAGCCGGTGCCGGGGCCGCTATAGTTGTTGGGATCGTTAAGGGCGCTGATCACCTTGCCGTCGCGCAGGATCGCCGAGGTCTGCAGATAATCGCCCGAAATGCGCTGGCGCAGCATGAGCATGAGGTTTTCGGCTTCCTCCCTGAAGCCGCGCCGGGCCAGCGCGCGAACCACGTCCACGCAAGTCAGCCGTTGTTTGCGAATGCTGTCGCTTATCCTCGTCACCGCGCCGGGACTGAAAGTTTCGGTCTCCAGCGAGCCGGAGGCGGCCGCCACGGAGGCGATCCATTCCGGCTTCACTTCCGCAAGGTCCAGTTCCTCGAAGACGGCTGTGATCGCCTCGATGGCGCGCAGGCGCAGATGCGCGATCTGCGTGTCGTTCACGGGCGTGAGCCCGCCATCAACCTCGAAATCGCGCTGAAGGGTGAGGTAATCCTCGATCTCCTCTCCATTGAACAGGGATGGATTGAAGGAGTTGTCGTATTTCTTGATGGAGCCGAAGCCCGAGCACACAAGATCGGAACCGGCCAGAAGATAGGGGGTGATCTTGGCGCCTACCCTGATCTCGGATTCGCTGACACGGGTGTCGTTGCCGGAAGCGCATTCAAGTCCGAGCCAGACGGCGATCAGGTTCTCGGCCATCAACTCGCGCATGCCGCTCGCCATGGATGAGGTCAGCGGCGCGCCGTCTATGCCGCCGTTCTGGGTTCCCTGCACGCCCATGGCGCTTTGCAGGCACAGGCAGCGGGCTTCGAGATACAGCACCGATTTCCGTTCGTGGAAGCCCATCAGAAGCTCTGCGGAAGCCCCGGACGTGCACCGGACCTTGATGCCGCGTGATCCATATGCCGCCGTCAGGAACGCCTTGGACCACGGCGTGTCGTCGCCATCCACGAAAGCCGCCTCGGTGCCGTAGACGGAGACCGTCTCGGCATAGGAGGTGAAGCCGGCCATCCCGATCTGAAGTTCCTCCGCCTCCTCGATCGAGCACTGGAAAAGGACCCCTCCCCGACCCACGGCCGCCCCCACCGCGCAGGCCATGGCGTTGGCCCAGGAATTGGAGGCCACGCGCATGGTCGTTTCGATCTCGTCGAAACCGAGGGCGACGGCCGTCGCCGCATCGGCGGCCAGTTGCAGCGGATCGTCCTTGGCGTTGGTGACATGGGCCTGGTTGCCGGGGGTGCGACGCTGACGCATCTTCGAATAGGCGAAGGTGATTTCCAGCGCCGACATGGCCGAGACCACCGAGGCCAGCTTGGCCGGCGTCATGCCGCGGGCAAGCCGCTCCAGACGTTCGCGAGGCACGTTGATATCGACCAGAAGCCGGGCGACTTCGGTCGAATCCATCGCCATCGCTTCCTCGACGATTTCCGGGTCGAGATAATGCGTGGCGATGAAGGAATCGAGGATGTCGAACGCGGCTTCCGGCTTGCCGTCGATCTCCACGATGCGGCCACCTTCCAGCTTCGCCGATGGCTCCGGATCCCACGGGCTGTGGAAGGTGGAGAACCCCGCTTCGGGATTTTCGGCGGCGAACTGGTCGTGACGAAGAGCGCGCGCGTCCCATTCATCGAAGCGACGCCAACGAGGAGGAGTTGTCATCGCAAATCTCCTTTTCTTTCCCGCCCCGACATTTGAAACGACCTCCGGATCGCTCAGAACCAGCGCAGCCAAATAAGCTGGATGACGATCAGGACGATCACGTCCCAGAAGATCACCTCGCCTATTGTGAACCATTTGCGCCTGGCGTTGATGCGCCAGAAGACGAACCACACCACGGCGGCAAGCAGCAGGGGAACAAGACCGGCGAAGCTCACCGCAACCTCTCCCCGGTCGTGGCGTCGAAATAGTGCAGGGCGTCCAGGGGGAAATGAAGATTCACAGGCTGGCCCGGCCTCAGCTCGTCGCAGTCCCGCTGGGTTCTCACCGTCACCGTCCCCTTGTCATTGGCGAAGATCAGCAGCGCGTCCGGCTCGACCGTCTCCTTGACGTCGAGCGTCATGGTGAAGTGGTCGCCGTCGCCGGACTGACCGAACCCGATCTGCTCCGGCCGAATGCCGAGCGTGACCGGTCCCTCGGGGCATTGGACCTTGCAGGACACCTGGCCGGCGCGGAACGTGCCGTCCCGGACCATGCCATCCATCGTGTTCATGGCCGGCCGGCCCATGAATTCCGCGACGAACCGATTGGCGGGCCGGCGGTAGATGGTGCGGGGGTCGTCGAACTGGACCAGCTTCCCGTCCTTGAGCACGGCGATGCGGCTGGCGAGCGTCATCGCCTCTTCCTGATCGTGCGTCACGAAGACGAACGTCTTGTTCAGCCGCTGATGCAGACGATTGAGTTCGGTGCGCATATGGAGACGCAGCAACGCGTCGAGATTGGAAAGCGGCTCGTCCATCAGGCAGATGGTCGGCTCCCACACCAGCGCCCGCGCAACCGCCACGCGTTGCGCCTGCCCGCCCGACAATTGCCCCGGCCGGCGATGAAGGTAGCTGCCGATCTGCAACAGCTCGGCCACCTCCTTCACCCGCCGGTCCAGTTCGGCCGCGGCGGTTTTGCGGATGCGAAGCGGATAGGCAATGTTCTCATAGACGCTCTTGTGGCTGTAGAGCGCGTAGTTCTGGAAAACCATGCCGATGCCGCGAAAACGCGGGGGCAAGGTGGTGATGTCCTTGCCATCGACCTCGATGCGGCCTTCTGTCGGCGTCTCCAGCCCGGCCAGCAGCCGGCATGCCGTCGTCTTTCCCGAACCTGAGGGACCAAGCAGGACGACGAACTCGCCAAGTTCGAACTCCAGATCAAGTCCGTCCAGCGCGATCGTGCCGTCGGCGAAACGCTTGGTCACCCCTACGAAGGAAACTGCCATCAAAATGCTCCATGCATTCCAGTGCGGCGGTCATCTGCGCATGCGACAGCGCCGCCTTGTTCGTCTGTTTCAACCGCGTCTTCCGCCGGCGTCGCGTGGCCGGATGCGGAGGACGCATTTTCAGGCTCAGCCCTTCACCGCGCCGAACGTCAGGCCCCTCACCAGGTGCTTCTGCACGAGGAAGGTGAAGAGGAGGATAGGCAAGGTGGCGACCACGGCGACGGCCGCTACCTGCCCCCACAAGGTTCCATGCGGCGTGATCAGGCCGGGGATGCCGACCGTCAGCGGCCGTCCCTCGAAGGCCACGAGGATGAAGGCGTAGAGAAATTCATTCCACGACATGATGAAGCACAGCACCGCCGTGGCGGCCAGCCCGGGCGCGGCCATCGGCACGATGACGCGGATGAACGCGCCCAGTCGCGAACGCCCGTCCATCATGGCGGCCTCGTCTATCTCGCGGGGTATCTCGGCGAAGAACCCCCGCATCATCCACACCACCAGCGACAGGTTGAACGTGGTGTGGGCGATGACCACCGCATAGATGGTGTCGGTGAGGCCAAGCAGCGTGAAAAACATGAACAGCGGCACGGCGATGGAAATCGGCGGCGCCATGCGGGTGGTGAGGAAGAAGAAGAAAAGGTCTTCCTTGCCGGCGAAATCGGTGCGCGCGAACACATAGGCGGCCGGCGCGCCCACGCAGATCGAAAGGACCGTGGAGGCAGTCGAGATGATGAGCGAGTTCAGCACCAGCGGCAGATAGTTCTTGTCGATGAACACCGCCGGATAATTGGCCAGCGTCGGCGTGAAGAACCAGGTCGGCTGCGAAGACAATATGTCGAGGCGTCCTTTGAAGGAGGACAGCAGGATCCAGACATAAGGGGTCAGCGCAATGACCAGAACGCAGGCCAGCACGCCGATCGCCAGGATTTTCCAGGATCTGTTCATCTCGCTCACCGTGCTCCCGTGTCGGCGGACTTCCAGTACACGGCCTTGTAGAAGATCGAGCACATGATCAGGACGACGAGGTAGACCATGAAGGCGACGGCGGCGCCGTAGCCGAGGTTCCAGTTCTTGAAACTGACCCGGTAGGCATAGATCGACAGCAGTTCGGAAACCGTGCCGGGGCCGCCGCCGGTAAGTATGAAGACCTTGTCGAACTCCTTGAAGGCGTCAATTCCGCGTAGCAGGAGGACCAGGGCGATGATCGGCCTCAGCAGCGGCAGCAGAATATCCCTGAACTGCCGCCAGGGTCCCGCTCCATCCATGGTCGCAGCCTCGAAGGGGGGCTTCGGCAGGCTCATCAGGCCGGCGAGAATGATCAGGGTCACGAATGGCGTCCATTGCCAGACATCGATGGCGATGATGGTGGGCATCACCAGTGTCGGCGTGGAGAAAACGGCCGAGGACTGGGACAGCAGGCCGGACTTGTGAAGGTAATGGGTGACCATGCCGAAATCGCCCTGAAGCAAAAGCCGCCATATGAGGCCGACGGCCACGGGAGCGAGCATCATCGGCACCAGAAGCAGCGTGGTCAGCAGGCGCTGGCGTTCAATGAACCGCCAGATCAGCCAGGCGATGGCGAAACCGAGCACAAATTCTATGCTGACCGCCAAAAGCACGAAACGGATGGTCAGCCAGAACGAGTTCCAGAAAATGGGATCGTTGCGTACGAGACGGCGAAAATTTTCAAGGCCGATGAACGCGCCGTTCTGGTCCGGGTTGGCGTAGCTGAGATCGGTCATGGCCGTGTAGGTCATGTATCCGAACGGCCCGACGAGAAACACGAGGACAAGAATGGTGGCCGGCAGGATCAGAGGAAGCGAAGCCCCTCGATCCAGCAGGAAACGGCCGTTTGAAATCTGTGCTGTTCTGTTCATGAAGCCACTGCCGCGCACCCCGTGAGAAGCAGGCTGCATCTCACGGGGGCGATGTAGGTTAGGGTTTGGAAAGACGCCGGATCATTCCACCGGATATTTCATCGGCGCGCAGGAGCCCAGCAGGGCCGAGATTTCCTGGGCCGAGCGGTCGAGCGCTTCCTTGGCGGATTTTTCATCGGCCAAGAAGGAAGAGAGCTCGCGCACCAGAATATCGGTCATCTCGGCGGACTGCGGCAGCGTCGGCTTGGGCTTCGCCACCTCGTTCGAGGCCATCGAGGCCTTGGCGTAGGGCAGCTCCTGCACCTCGGCCGAAGCGTAGACGTCCGGCCGCGACGTGGCGCCGCCATTCAGATGCTGGCGAAGCTGCTGGTCGTAGTTCATCATCCACTGGATGAAGAGATAGGCCGCTTCCTTGTTCTTGGATTCGGTCGGGATCAGATAACTCCAGCCCTCGGCCTGCGCGATCTTGCCACCCTCGCCCTCGGGAACGGTGTCGAAACCCATCTTGCCCACGACCGTTGAAACGGACTCATCGACCGCGACCGCATATGTCGCGTCGTTCCACATGATGAGCTGGGCGACGGTGCCCTGTTGCATCAGCGCCATCACGTCGTCCCAGAAATAGTTCAGCGTGTCCGGCGGGGAGAACGGCTTCAGGCTCTTGTAATATTCGGTGGCCGCGATGGCCTGCGGGCTGTTGACGATCACCGGTCCGCATTCAGAGCCCGACTTCGCCTCCAGCATGTCGCCGCCGAAGGAATAAAGGAAATTCAGCCACTCGTACCAGAGGGCCTCGTGGCGCTTGCCTTGCAAGGCCGTTCCGTAGAGACCCTGATCGGGACGGGTGAACCATTCGGCGATGTCGCGATACTGGTCCCAGTTGGCGGCCGGCGCGAGGTCGTAGCCATACTTGGCCTTGAACCCTTCCTTTTCCTTCTCGTCCGCAAGCAGATCAGAACGATACCACATATACATGCTGAGCGCGGTGAAGGGGAAGCCGTAGACCTTCTGCTCATACCAGGAGATTTCCTTCCACAGCCCTTGATAGAGCTGTTCTTCGGGCTTGAATTCGGGATTGCGCAGTTCCGCGCTTTCCAGGAAGCTGTCCACCGGCTGCACATTGCCGTTGGTCACGAATTTGCCAAGTTCGCGATGCGGCTGGATGATGAAATCGTAACGGCCGCGCTTGGAGTTGAGGTCGAGCATGACCTTGTTGACGGCTTCGGAATGCTCGTACATCTCGATCTCGACCTTGATGCCGGTGAGCTCCTCGAATTCAGGGGCCAGCTTGCTCATGGCTTCCAGCGGCGGCAGCGCCTCGCCGATGGAGCGGATGGTCACTCCCTTGTAGGGTGCGGCCGCCTCCTCGAGCGACCATGCGTGAGCGTTTCCGATATGCGCGAACCCCGCCACGGTGGCGAAGGCGGCCGTCATCGAAAGCATGCGAAATGTCGAGTTCAATCCAGGCATGGCACTCCCCTTGTTTTGTTTCTCCCGATGCAGGTCTCGCCATAACCGGCTGCCTGCATCGCGCCCTTCACCGTTTGCCGCTCCCGGATGCCGGAAGCCGCTTCATGCGATCATGCGAATGGTGAGTTGGAGCCGATCCGGCGGCGAGGCCTGCCTGGGCGCAGTGGCGCGGCAGCGCATAACGCGTTCACGGACGCGCCATCATCGACGGCAGGACGATCAGGGATCATCTTTTCCTCCTCCTCCGGACGGAAGCGTCGCCGCTCCGTCCAGGTAAACCCGAAGCGATTCCGAGCCCTCGGCCAAGCGCCGGCCTCTCGGTCCCGCATCAAGAACTATGCCGCGTTAGCCAGCGTTCTCCTCCGCTTCTCCTCCCGCAGGCATATTTCTTATATGGATGGAATCTTATATGCCTACCATAATCAAGGGATATTTCCTATTGGGGATAGGCTGGATGGTATATCCCATTTGGGATAGATTTCCTGGGAGAGGGGGAAGCATGCAAAGACCTGCCGGCAAGAAATTGCTGTCGATGCCGGAATGGTACGTCACTGTGAGCAATCTGCTTTCCCTGGCGGGAGAGCCTGATTTTCCGCAGGCGTTCGTCGATGCCGTGCACGCCCTTGCGCCTTTCGACTATACCGTCACCTTTGCCTATAACGGCCCGGATATTCCGGTGTGCCTTCACCATACGTTCCAGCCACAGCAGTTTCACATCCATGTGAAGGATTACGAGATCGGGCCCTATCTGCTGGACCCGTTCTACAAGGCCACCGCGAACGGCACGCGATCCGGCCTGTACCGCCTGGCCGAGCTTGCGCCGGATCAGTTCTATAAAAGCGAATATTACCGCTCCTACTACGTGCAGACGGGACCGGTCGACGAAATCGCCTTCTTCATCCCTGGCAATGCGAACTGGACCATCGTCACCTCGCTGATGCGTTCGCCGAGCCAGCCCGGCTTCAATGCGCATGATTTGCGCACGCTGCGATGCGTCGAACCTCTGATGAGGAAAATCGCGGGCCTGCACTGGCGGACCGACGAACGGCTCGAGGCCGCGGGTTCGGAGCAGGATGAAAAGGCCGTGCTGGAAAGGACCGTGCAGGAAGCCCTGGAAAAAAGAGGGATTCCGGCCCTCACCCCTCGCGAAATGCAGGTCGTCGGATTGGTGCTGGAAGGACATTCCTCCGAATCGATCGCCAATATTCTCGGCATCACCGCCGGCACCGTGCGCATCCACCGCAAGAACATCTACGCCAAGATGCGCATATCTTCGCAACGCGAACTGTTCGCGATCTTCATGAAGGCGCCGGCCGTCAACGTCTCTCTCGCCTGAAGTTTCCATCCAGGACGCGCAACCCTGTCCATTTCCGGCGTGGGCCTCGGGATTTTCCAAACTGCCATCGCCGCCAGTTCGTCGGCCTCCGGCCTCGCGCCCATTCGTCCGGGGTGGCGTTGCCCGATTCCTTGCGCCGGCGGCTTGAGCCCGGCTCTCCATGTCGTTATACGCATTGCATGACCGGCGAAGAAAAATCCCAACTGCAAACCCTGTCGCAAACGCTTCGCAAGGAGCAGGCGACGCTGCTGCTGGCGGCGGCCAGGAACGGCGTCTTGCCCAGCAACAGCACAATTCAGCGCGTCGCCTATCTGGAACTGAACATCGCGGCGATCGAGAACACGCTGGCCGATCCCATCTGAACGGCTTCAGCCGGACGGGATTGTCTGGCGGCGCATAATGCATCGGCGCTCCATCCGCGCCGGTTTCGGCAGGCTGATGGCTTGCAATGACACGCGGCGACGCATTAATGCGTTCTTCAGCCTGCTCGCCTATGACACGGCAGGATGAGTTTCTCAAAGCGCGCGGACAAGATGCCGTTTCCGACCAGACAAAGCGGAGTGGAACTGGGCGTCCTGCGTGACCAGCTTGCCGATCTGCGCGATAGCCTGCTCTTTTCGATGCCCATCAGCTCCATCCTCTCGGTGCTGATCGTCGTCGTCGAGTTCATTTCCGGTTTCGACTGGACGGCGCTCGTCTGGCTTGCAGTCATCAGCAGCATCAACGGCGCACGCATCCTTCTCGCGCTGAAGCAGCCGCGGGGAGAGGCCCTTGAGAGAAGCGACTATCCCTCGCTTGTCAAATGGCTGCGAGGCTATATGGGCCTCGCCTTCATGGCCGGCCTGGCCTGGGCTTATGTGGCCGTTCTGGCGGACGGTTTCACCGTCGCTGAAACTCCCGTCTATCTCGTCATCCTGGCCGGAATCTCCGCAGGCTCCGTATCCTACAGCGCCTGCTATGCGGCGTTGCCGATCCTCTTCATGGCGCCGCCGCTGCTTGCGGTGATGGTATGCATGGTGGCGAACGGGGGGCTTGATGACTATGTGCTGGCTTTCACCACGACGCTCTTCTTCACCGGGCTGACAAAAAGCTCCTTCCTTGGCCAGGCCCGGTTCCGGGAAACGAGCCGTCTCAAATACGAGACGAAGCAGCATGCCGACGAGATGGAGAAAAACTCGCGGGAGGACCCTCTCACCGGCCTGCTCAACCGCCGCGGGCTCGAACAGGCGGTTGGCGCGATGGGGACCAGCCAGGGTCCGTTCACCGCCATGCTGATCGACCTCGACGGCTTCAAATCGGTCAACGACACATATGGCCATCGCGTCGGCGACGACCTGCTCGTCAAGATTGCACGCCGCATCAGCGCCGAAGCCCCGCCCAACGCCACCCTGGCGCGTGTCGGCGGCGACGAATTTGCCCTGATGCTGCCGTCCGCCAGCACATTTTCCGATCCGAACGACCTTGCCGCCCGGATCATAATTGCCCTTTCCAGGCCTTACGACGGCATCAATTCAATCCAGGTCGGAGCGTCCATCGGTATCTATGTGGCGCAAGAGCCGAATCTGACCAACATGCTGCTGCGCGCTGATTTCGCCCTCTACGCCGCCAAGCGGCGCAGCCGCAACCAGCTCTCCATATTCGACGCCGAGCTCGAACAGGCCTTCAAGCGCCAGCAATGCATCGAGCGCGATCTGAAGGCTGCGCTGGAATCCGGTGAACTGCAAAGCTGGTATCAGCCGATCGTCCAGCTCGAAACGCGCGAAGTCATCGGGTTCGAGAGCCTGCTGCGCTGGCGACATCCCGAGCACGGGCAGATCGCTCCGCCGGAAATCATCACCACTGCGCGCACCACCGGCCTGCTGCCTGCGTTGACGGAAACGGTGTTCTGGAACGGCTGCACCATGATGGAACGGCTGCGCCGCGAAGGCCGCGACAATATTCGTGTCGCCATAAACATCTCCCCTCGTGAGCTTGAAGCCGCCGACATCGACACCATGATCCTCGAAGGACTCTCCATGCGCGGCCTCCCGCCATCCATGCTGGAGATCGAGATCACCGAGGAAGCGCCGGTCGACCCCCAGCGTGTCGGCGAGAAGCTGGGGCGTCTGGTTCAGGCGGGCATTTCCATCGTGCTGGACGATTTCGGGTCGGGCTTCTCCACTCTCGCCTCTCTCAAGGACGGCCGTATATCCAAGGTGAAGATCGACCGCAGTTTCGCCGACGATCTCGCTGTAGCGGCCGAAAGCCGCCTGCTCATGAAGGCGATCATCGATCTTGCGCGCACGCTCGACATACGGGTAATGGCGGAAGGCGTCGAAACGGACGAGCAAGCCCGCATCCTGCAATCGATGGGCTGCACCAGCGCGCAGGGATTCCTGTTCTCGACCGCCCTGCCCATCGATGAAGCGCTGGCCCTGCGACAGATCACGCGTGCAAAAAAAGAACGCGCCCTTCCCTGAAGCATCTCCGCTTTCTTTAGAGCATTTCCAGCAAACGTGTGAAGCGGTTTTGCGCCCGGAAATGCGACCAGAACAAAGAGATAGGGCGGTTCTGCCGATTCAATGACAACCAGAACCGTTCTAGAATCGCGAAATGCTGTTCGCCTCCCTTCAGCCGTCGCCTATTTGTTTGATCGCTTTCCAGCGGCTGCGGGCGCAGGCTCCGCCGCCTTGGCGGCGTCATCCATGAGTTCGTACCACATCGCGTTCAGCACCGCGAAAGCGGCGGCCAGCGGCAGGCCGAGCAACCAGGCGAAATACCACATTTCACGTCTCCTTGTTCGGTTGTCCGGACATCAATAGGCGTGGCCATCGCCATCGCGGATCGCCTTCTCGTCCACCTTGCCCCACAGCACGCGATAGACCCAACTTGTGTAGGCGACGATGAGCGGGATGAAGATCAGCGTCACCACCAACATGATGAACAGGGTGAGATGGCTGGACGAGGCGTCCCACACCGTCAGGCTCGAATTCGGATCGAGCGAGGACGGCAGGATCATTGGAAACATGGAAAGCCCGACTGTCGCAATGATGCCGAAGACCGACAGGCCGCTGGCCAGCAGGGGAACGATCTCGCGCCGACGTTTCTGCAAGGCCAGATTGGCGAGCGCTCCGATAAAGCCAAGCGCAGGCGCGGTCATCGTCCAGGAATATCGGCCGTAGTTCTCGAACCAGACGCCCGGCGCCCGTTCCACCGTCTTGGCGAGGGGGTTGGAGGGACCGTCCGTCACCACGGCGCTGGTGATATGATAGCCGTCGACGCCGACCCACAACCACAAGCCGCCGAGGGCGAACAGCGCCATGGTCGCCCCTGCGGCGCTCGCCCCGTACTTGCGGGAGCGCTCCGCAACCGCGCCGTCGGTCTTCAGCACCAGCCACGATGCGCCATGCATGACCAGCATGGCCACCGACAGCAGCCCGCACAGCAGCCCGAACGGGTTGAGCAGTTCGAACAGCGTCGTGCCGTCATAGAATATGCGCAGGTCCGAACCCAGCCGGAACGGCACGCCCTGAAGCACGTTGCCGACTGCGACACCCATCACCAGCGCCGGCGCCAGCCCGCCGATGAACAGGGCCCAGTCCCAGCCACTGCGCCAGGCGGCGCTTTCGCGTTTGGAGCGGTATTTGAAGCCCACCGGGCGCAGGATCAGCGCGAAGAGGATGGCGAACATGGCCAGATAGAAGCCGGAGAAGGACACCGCATAGAGCGGCGGCCATGCCGCGAATAACGCGCCGCCGCCAACGATCAGCCATACCTGGTTGCCTTCCCAGACCGGGCCGACCGTGTTGATGACGACGCGACGCTCGACATCGTTCCTGCCGACGAACGGCAGAAGCATGCCTGTGCCGAGATCGAAGCCGTCCATCACCGCAAAGCCGATCAGCAATACGCCGATCAGCAGCCACCAGATGACTCTCAGGGTCTGGTAATCGAGGAGTTCATGCAGGACCATGGTTTTACTCCGCCGGCGCGAGGGAAGGAGGCGCGAGCCGCGGGCGCGGCGCCGGATCGTTCTCCGGCCCCTTGCGGATCGCGGCCAGCATCAGCACCATTTCGACAATGAACAGCACCGAATAGATCAATGAGAAGCCGATAATGGTGACGAGCACGGTCGTCGCGCCGAGACTGGATACGCCCGCCGCCGTTGGCAGCACGCCCTCGATGACCCATGGCTGACGCCCGAACTCCGCCACGATCCACCCGCATTCGGCCGCGATCCAGGGCAAGGGTATGGCGAACACCGCGACACGCAGCAGCCACGGATACCGGTCCAGCCGGTGGCGGGCCGAAAGGTAGAAGAACACTGCGGTCAGCACGATGAAGAAGAAGCCGAGCCCCACCATGATGCGGAAGGTCCAGAACAGGGTCGGCACGTTCGGCACCGTATCCCATGCCGCCTGCGCGATCTGCTCGTCATTCGCCTCCGCCGGATCGTCCAGATAGGGCTTCAGCAGCAGCGCATAGCCGAGGTCCGCCCCGTTTTCCTCGAAGGCCGTGCGCGCGGCTTCCGGAATGGCGGCGTCGCTGCCGGCGGCCCGGATCTCCTGCAACGCCCGGTAGGCGACCATGCCGTTGCGGATGCGCGTCTCGGCATGTTGCACCTGTTCCTCGATGCCGGGGATTTCGGTGGTCAGCGAGCGCGTGCCGATCAGCCCCATCGCCCACGGAATGCGGACCGCATAGTGCGTCTCGCGCGCTTCCTGATCGGGGAAGCCGATGGCGGTGAAGGCGGCGGGGGCCGGCTCGGTCTTCCACATCGCCTCGATGGCGGCGAGCTTCATCTTCTGGTGCTCGGTGGAGAGATAGCCGCTCTCGTCGCCGAGCACGACCACCGACAAGGATGCGGCCAGCCCGAACGAGGCCGCGACGGTGAGCGAGCGCTTGGCGAGTTCAAGGTGACGCCCCTTCAGCAGATACCAGGCCGAAACGCCGAGCACGAAGATGGAGGCCGTGACATAGCCTGCCGAAACGGTGTGCACGAACTTCGCCTGCGCCACCGGGTTGAACAGCACGGCGAAGAAGTCGTCCACCTCCATGCGCATGGTCTGCGGGTTGAAGGCGGAGCCGACAGGGTTCTGCATCCAGCCATTGGCGATCAGAATCCACAGCGCCGAGAAATTGGAGCCGATGGCGACTGCCCATGTGGCGGCCAGATGACCGAGCCGCGAGAGCTTGTCCCAACCGAAGAAGAACAGGCCGACGAAGGTCGCTTCGAGGAAGAAGGCCATCAGCCCCTCGATGGCCAGCGGCGCGCCGAAGATGTCGCCGACATAGTGGCTGTAGTAGCTCCAGTTCATGCCGAACTGGAATTCCATGACGATGCCGGTCGCCACGCCCATCACGAAATTGATGCCGAACAGCACGCCCCAGAATTTCGTCATCTGTCGCCATATGTCGCGGCCGGTCATGACGTAGACCGTCTCCATGATGGCGAGCAGCACCGACAGGCCGAGCGTCAGCGGCACGAACAGGAAATGGTAAAGAGCGGTGATCGCGAACTGAAGTCGCGACAGATCGACAATATCGAGTTCCATGGCTACTCCGGCTTTTCCGGCCTCCCTGGATGACGTGACGCCTCCGCCCGGCGTTTACAAAACTGATCCTCAATCCGGCCGCAGGCGGTCGAGCAGCTTGAGGTATTCCTCGCTTCCGCGGGTGCAATCGGCCCGCACGCCGCCCTGCTCGACGAGCAAGATCCGGTCGGCCAGTTCCGCCTCGCGGCGCACATGGGTGACGATGACGAGCGTGCGACCTTCGGCGCGCGCCCCGACACGTTCGACGACATCGCGCGCCGTCGGCCCGTCCAGCCCCTCAGTGGGTTCGTCGAGCAGCCACACGGATGTATCGCGCAGCAGCAGGCGGGCAAGCGCCAGACGCCTTGCCTGACCGGCGGAAAGGCCGGTTCCACCTTCGCCCAGCATCGTGTCCAGCCCTTCAGGCAGGCTGGAGGCGAATGCGCCGAGGCCGGCCGCTTGAAGCGCCTGCATCATTTCGCCGTCACCCGCGTTGGCGCGCGCAAGAGCAAGGTTGCCGCGCAACGTGTCCCGGAAAAGCTCGGTGCGCTGGGTGAGCAGCGCGGCCGGCAGCGTCCTGACCGCCCCAACCTGAGGAAACAGTTCGCCGGCGATCAGCGACAGGATCGTCGACTTGCCGGCGCCGCTGGTTCCGATCAGGGCCACATGCTCGCCCTTGGCGATGGAGAGGGACTGGCCTTCCAGAACCGGACGGTCGCCAAAGCGGTAAGAGGCCGTCACGTCCGCAATTTCGACCGCGTTCGCAAGGCTTGACGGCAACTCGGGACTTGTCGCTTTGTCGGCGACGTCGGCGAGTTTTGAGCCCAGCCTGCGTGCGGACAGCAATACCCGGCCAAGCTCCAGCGCCCCACGGCGCAGCGCGGCGAAGGGTTCGAGACAGGCAAGCGCCACGAACACCGCCAGAGCCGCCACGGGTGCGCCGATCGCACCGCTTTCCGCCAGCATCGCGGCCGCGATCAATGTGGCGGCCAGCAAGCCCGCGCCGGCGACCGCGAACGAGAAACCGGTGTTGGTTTCGATGCTGTTCAGCGCGTCGTCCGCATCGGCAAGGCGCGCATCGGCGTCGGATACGGCCATCGTCTGCGCCGCCAGCCTGTTCGCCATCACCAGATCGGCCTGTCCCCGCATGAGGTCGATGGTGCGCGAACGCAGCACCTCCAGCGCATGGGCCCGACGCCGCGCCGGCTTGCGCGCGCTGGCGGCGGCGACCGCCGGAATGGCGAGGCCGGACAGCATCAGAACCAGCCCGATTCCGACACCAAGAACAGGCGCGACGAGGCCCAGCGCGGCGGCCGTCACCAGCGCCGAACCGAGCGCAGCCGCGAGCGGCACGGCGACCCGCAGATAGAGTGAATCCAGCGCATCTATATCGATGGTGAGCCGGAACAGGAGCCGCGCCGGACGGGCCGCGAGGCTGCGCGCTTCTTCGTCGGCGGCGAGGCCACGGAACACCCGCTCGCGCAGCCGCGCCAGCACGGTGAGCGTCGCATCGTGCGTGACCAGCCGCTCGCCATAGCGTGAAAATGTCCGCGCCAGCGCCAGAAAGCGAATGCCGGCGGCGGGTGCGAAGACATCGAAGACCATTGCCGTGGCCACTGAAGCCCCCGCAATCGCCGTGGCCGTTATGAACCAGCCGGACAGCCCAAGCAGGGCGACGCCAGCCAGCGCGGTGCAAAGCCCGAGCAGCGCGCCGGCGGCAAGCATCAGCCGGTTGTCCGCCCAGAACAGTGTCATGACGGCGCGAAGATGATGCAGGGAACTCATGCCGGCCACCCGCCGGCGTTCCGGTCGTCCAGCATCACAACACGGTCCATGCGCGCAGCCAAAACAGGATCGTGGGTGGCGACAATCAGCGTGCGCCCATTGGCGACTTCAAGCAACATGTCGGTGATCTCGTCGGCGCTCGCACGGTCGAGATGGGCGGTGGGCTCGTCGGCGAGCACCAGCCCCGCCCCTTCCGCCGCCGCAGCGCGCGCGACGGCGAGGCGGAGCACCTCGCCGCCGGAAAGGCCCACGCCGCTTTCTCCCAGCACCATCCGGCGGCGTTGACGCGCTACCTCGTCAAGCCGCGCCGCATCGAGCGCGGCTTCGACCGCGCCGGCGGTCATCGCACGCCCGAGCGTGACATTGCCGGCAAGCGTGCCCGGAAAAACATGCGGCGTCTGGCCGAGCCACGCCATGCCTGCCCGCAGCCGCGCCGCCGTTTCGGGCTGCAACGTCTCGCCGCCGATACGGATCGTGCCCGCCTCCGGCATCGCCAGTCCGGCGATGAGCGCGAGCAGGGTGGATTTGCCGCCGCCGCTCGCCGCCATGACGGCAACACGCTCGCCCGGCTCAATATGCAGGGACAGGCCATCGAACACCTTTCGGTCCTTTGCAGCATGGCCGCTTCCGGCATGGCGGAAATGCAGGTCGTCGATGAGCACGCCGGAGGCCCTCCGGCCTCCGGGTTTCGCCATCGGGGCTTCACGCGCGGCGACGATCGGCTCGCCGGCCGTCGTCACTTTTTCAAGGGCTTCCAAAGCTGCGACGCCGGCCGCACGGTCGTGCCAGACCGCGGAAAGCTCGCGCATCGGCTCGAAGAAAGCCGGCGCGAGCATGAGGATGAACACGCCCTGCGCGAGCGACAGCCTGCCGCCCCATGCGCCGAACTCGAGCTGGCCTAGGAAATGGAAGCCGACATAGACCGCGACCATGGCGACGCCCAGCGCCGAGAACAGCTCCAGAACCGCCGAGGACAGGAAGGCGATGCGCAGCACCGCCATGGTGCGGCGGCGCAACAGATCCGCTTCATCGCGCAGGCGCAGCGCCGTGCGGTCGACCGCGTCAAAACTGCGGATGGTGGCGAGCCCGCGCAGCCGGTCGAGCAGGAAGGCGTTCATGTCGCCCATCTTGGCAAGCTGGCGTTCGCTCGCCTCCTTCGCCCGCCAGCCGATGAGCGCCATGAAGACCGGGATCAGCGGCAAGGCGATCAGCATGATCAGCGCCGCCACCCAGGACAGCGGAAAAACGCAGGCGAATATGGCGAGCGGCACGATCACCGCCCGCCAGCGCAAGGGCTGGAAGCGCGACACATAGGGCGTCACCGCCTCAGCCTGCTCGGCCATGGCGCTCGCCACGAAACCGGATGACGGGCGCGACGTATCGAGCGGGGAACGGGTCGCCAGCGCCGAAACGGCTTTTTCCCGCAGCCGCGAAAGCTCGTGGCGCGCAGCCCGGAAAGCGAGCCGCGAGCCGGCCCGGTCCATGGCCGCCCGCAGCACTCCGAGCAGGAAAACGCCAACCGCCGGCCAGATCACGGCGCCAGCGCCGGCCCCGGCTGCAATGTCGCCGATGGCGGCGGCCAACAGCGCCGCCTGCCCGATCCAGATCAGCGACGCCGCAGTCAGCAGCGCAATGGGCAGCCTGCCGGGCGAGACGGAAGAGCCGGACGGTGGCCGGCGCTTCCTTTTGCCCGTGTCCGCTTTGGGGCCCGTGTCCAGCTTCGGGATCGTCAGGGTTTCGGAGCCAACCGGCCTGCGCAGCGCCGGCTGCCGGGCAATCGCCGTGTCGAGCGCGCTCACGGTTGGCCGTCCCCCCTGCGTTTTCGGCCAAGCGATACGATGCGATCCTTCGCATCGAGCAGCCTCGTCACTTTGGAGCCGAGGCTGAGCAGTGTCGCCAGCCGTTCCGTATCGAGTCGTTTGACGTCATCGTACCAGTTTGTGAGCTGTTCGATGAGTCCGTTCATCTCCATAAGCCTGGACTGGGCATAACGTTCCTCCTCGCTGCCTGGCTGCTGCATGAGGAGTTCGCGCAGAACCGACAGGGTCGGATCGACCTCGCGCTTCTTGCGCTCTTCGGCCAGCGTGCGCAGGATCTGCCAGATGTCGTCCGGCGCAATGAAGAAATCACGCCGGTCGCCGGGGATATGGCGCAGGATGACGAGGTTCCATGCCTGAAGCTCGCGCAGCCCCATGGAGACGTTGGAACGCGAAATGCCCAGCCCCTCGACGATCTGGTCGGCGCACAGCGGCTCCGGCGAGACATAGAGCAGGGCATAGATCTGGCCGACCGTGCGGTTGATTCCCCAGCGGCTGCCCATTTCGCCGAAATGCAGCACGAAGGACTGGATGAGAGGCGGGAGATTCATGACGGACCGTAATTTCAGAAATTTCTGAAAATTCAGTACGTCTCGTCACGAGCGAAGTCACTTGGGCACCATGTCGCACCGGTACGCGTACGGACAGCAACCGTTCGGAACAGCAGGTGTTTCCCCACCGGTTTCAGAAGCCGAGGGTTTCCTCGAAACGGTCCCAGGAGCGGTACATCTCGTATCGGCCGATACCCTTGACCGGCACATGGCCATAATAGGGAGAAAGCTGGATTTCCGCCGCCATCTCGCCCTGCCCGGCGACGGCGGCGGTGTAGATCGCGGAGGCAAGCCCGGTGCGATTGGCGCCATGGTCGCAATGCACAAGCAACGGCTTGGGAACCGCCCGCATCAGCCGGGCCAGTTCAGCCGCCTTCTCCACCGGCAGGCGGCGGGCCGAAGACATCGGAAAATCGATGATCTTTATGCCACGCCGTTCCGCTTCGGCGCGCGCGGCCAATGCCTCGTCATCGGGTTTCTCGTCGCGCAGATTGACGATTGCGCGAATACCGTAACGCTCCGAATAGGCGGCGATATCACGATAATCCGGCTGGGCTGAGCGATAGAACTCTCCGGGAATCACTTCGTGGAAATTACCGATAAGCTGCTGCACGCCCATATGGGCGCCCATCAGCGCCGGCGCGCCGAGCAACAAAGCCATGATCATCCGAAGACGTCGCAATACGGGCTCCTTGGTTCCTTGCAGGCTGTTCCTTGACATCTCTTTGCGACAGGAAAAAGAAGAAAGCCCCAAACGCGGTCAGTCGTGCGATATGCGGCCGGTCAGGCGGGTGAAATGCCCCATTTTGCGGCCAGGACGCGATTCCGCCTTGCCATAAAGATGCACCATGACATCGGGCTCGGCCACGAGCCCCGGCAAGCGGGCCACATCGTCCCCGATCAGGTTCTCCATCACGCAATTGCTGTGGCGGCGCGTGTCGCCCAGCGCAAGCCCGGCGACGGCCCTGATATGCTGTTCGAACTGCGAGACCACGCAGGCGGCCTCCGTCCAGTGGCCGGAATTGTGCACGCGCGGCGCAATTTCGTTGACCAGCAGCGAACCGTCGTCGAGAACGAAGAACTCGACACCGATGACGCCGACATAGCCAAGCGCGTCGAGGATCGAAGCGGCGGCGGCGCGCGCCATATCCACCGTCGTCGCCGAAATCGCCGCCGGCGTCGTGGAAGTGTGCAATATGCCGTCGCGATGCACGTTCTCGGCAGGCGTATAGGTCACGACCTCGCCATCGGCGCCACGCGCGCCGATCACCGATATTTCACGCGCGAAGGAGATCAGGCCCTCAAGGATCAGCGGCGTCGATCCCATCGCCTCGAACACGCCGGCATAGCTGCCGCTTTCCATGTTGCGGAAGACGCGCTGGCCCTTGCCGTCATAGCCCATGCGGCGCGTCTTCAGGACGCCGTTTCCCCCGAAGGCCTGCAAGGCGGAGGCGAGACCTGCATCGCTGTCGACGGCCAGAAACGGCGCGGTGTCGATGCCGATGCCGTTGAGGAACTGTTTCTCGATCAGCCGGTCCTGCGACACCTCCAGCGCACGCGGCGGCGGCAGCACCGGCACGCGGACGGCGAGCGCCTCTGCCGCTTCCACCGGCACGTTCTCGAATTCATAGGTGACGACAGCGCTGATCGAGGCGAGTTCCGCCAGCGCGGCCGGATCGTCATAGGCGGCGACGATCTGCCGGTTGGCCACCTGCGCGGCCGGACAATCGGCCTGCGGTTCGAGAATGGCGATGCGATAGCCGAGGCGCGCGGCGGCCATGGCCAGCATGCGGCCAAGCTGGCCGCCGCCGACGATGCCGATGGTCGATCCGGGAGCCAGCATCAGCCTTCATCCTTCGGTTCGAGGGCGACCTTGTCCGTCTGCGCCGCTCGCCAGGCCTCAAGCCGCCCGGCAAGTTCCGCATCGGTAAGCGCCAGCACGGCGGCCGCGATAAGCGCGGCGTTGATTGCGCCCGCCTTGCCGATGGCGAGCGTTCCGACCGGAACGCCGGCCGGCATCTGCACGATCGACAAAAGCGAGTCCTGCCCCGACAGCGCTTTCGATTCCACCGGCACGCCGAACACCGGCAAGGAGGTCATCGCCGCCGCCATGCCCGGCAGATGGGCTGCCCCGCCGGCGCCGGCGACCACCACCTTGTAACCGGCGGCCTTCGCGCCGGTGGCGAAATCGTAGAGACGCTGCGGCGTGCGGTGGGCCGAAACGATCAGGCTTTTGTGGGAGACGCCAAGCTCGGCCAGCGTATCGGCGGCGTGGCGCATGGTCGTCCAGTCGGACTGGCTGCCCATGATGATGGCGACATCGGCTTGTCGGTCGGTCAAGGCCCTGCTCCCGTCAGCAAAGCGGCGACGTAGCGGAATTTTCGCGCCCCCGCAAGGACGCACCGCGCCGCAATCGGACCACAGGGCAGCGCAGCCGGAATTGACAGCCCTGACCGCCAGTGCTTAGCGTCGCAGGTGGAATCGGTTCCGAGTACGGATGAAAAGGGAACACGGTCAGCCGATCGATCGGCCAAGCCGCGACTGCCCCCGCAACTGTAACCGCCGAGCCTCCCCCGATGAGCCACTGGATCGCAACGGTCCGGGAAGGCGGCGGGAGGCGACGAAGCGGAAGTCAGGAGACCTGCCGGTTCTGGTCACCCATGCCGGGTCACGGGGTGTGATCAGGCGCGGCGCTCCGTTGCGGTGACACCACAGAGTGTTGCCGCGTGCCTCACGGCTGCCGGGTGGAACCGATCCCCCTGCCCTGCCGGTCCGCGGTTGAAATGGAAACCGCCGGCGAAGACCGTCCGGCATTCGGGGGCAAGACCATGAGAAAGAAAATTCTGGCGGCAGGCGTATGCTCGCTGGCGCTGACCGGCACCGGCTGGGCGCAGCAGTCGACAGATTTCGACGACAACGTCATTCAACTTGACACGATCGTGGTGACCACGCCGCTGCGGCGCGCGTCGTCGCTGGAGCGCTCGACCTCGTCGGTCGCCGTGATCGACGAGGAGGACATCAGGAAATCGCCGGCGATCGACCTTCTCTCGCTGCTGAAGACGCAGCCGGGCATCACCGCGACTTCGAATGGCGGTCTGGGCGCCGACGCCAGCCTGTCGCTGCGCGGAACCAGCGCGGCCCAGACGCTCATACTGGTCAACGGCGTGCGGGCGGCATCCGCCACGGCTGGCACCCTCAACCTTTCCAGCATCCCGCTCGATTCCATCGAGCGCATCGAGATCGCCAAAGGCGGCCACTCGGCCCAGTATGGCGCCGACTCCATCGGCGGCATCATCAACATCATCACCAAGCAGGGCGGCTCCTGCCCTGAGGGCACAAACGCCTGCGGCAGCGTGACGGCCGGTGTCATGCATCCTTGGGGCGGCACGTTGTCCGGCAATGTCGGCGGCAGCACGCAAGACGGCCTGAGTTATTCCTTCGGCGCCAGCATTCTCGGCACGCAAGGCTACGACTACCGCCTCTCGCCCGGCCACGACCCCGACAAGGACGGCTTCACCAGAGGCTCGGTCAACTTCTCCTTGTCGAAGGAAACGGCGCTCGGCGCGATTTACACCGATGGCCTCTATACGCGTGGACGCAACGAATACGACGACGATCCGTACGGGAACATCTCCCACACGGATAATTTCTCCGGCCGCCTCGGCGCACGGCTGGACCACTCGGAGAGCTGGACCTCGAATATCGAGCTGTCGACGGCCCTCGACTACTCTGCCCTTTCGCAGGATAGTGTCCGCGGCGACGACTTCGACACGCTTCGCTACGGCCTGCTTGCGACGACGCAGAAACAGTTTGATCTCGGCGCAACGCATCACGTCGTCCAGGGCGGCATCGAAGCCTATCGCGACTCGGTGAAGAACAGCGCCGTTTCCGGAAGCCCATATGACGAGTCGAAACGGGACCTTGTCGCGGTATTCGGCCAGTATTCGTTCGAATATGAACGCCTCACCGTCGATACCGGCCTTCGCCATGACGACAACGAGCAATTCGGCGACGTCACCACATACAATGCCGGGGCGAGCTACGAGCTGACCGACAATCTGGTTACGCGCGCTTCCTACGCCACGGGTTTCCGGGCCCCGACCTTCAACGATCTCTACTACCCCTTCAGCGGCAATCCGGACCTCAATCCGGAGGAATCGCGCTCCTACGAAATCGGCCTGAACTGGCGGCTGACCGATAGCACGACGCTCGACATGGCGCTGTATCGCAACGACATAGACGACATGATCGCATGGGCGCCGATCGACCCGAGCGATCCCGACGGTTTGTGGCAACCTTCCAACATCAACCGCGCGCGCATCACCGGCTTCGAGGCCAGCCTGGAGCATCGCTTCGACCCGCAATGGAGCGTACGGGCGATGGTGGACATACGTGAGCCCCTGAACAGGAGCCCCGGCACGCACGGCAAATACATCGCCTATGGGGAGCGTTTTCGTGGCAGCACCGGCTTCACCTATACCCCGACGCAAGACCTCAGCCTGTCGGCCGACCTGCTCTATGTCTCGTCGCGTTACGCCGACGAGCTCAACGCAAGGCGGCTTCCTTCCTACATAACCGCCGATTTTTCGGCCATTTACACGATCGACGAGAAGTCGCAGCTCAAATTCTCCGCCCAGAATATCTTCGACAAGAAGTATGAAACGAAGGAAACTTTCCGTGCGCCCGGCCGAACGCTCAACCTGAGCTTCACCCGGTCCTTCTAAGCGATGTCCCCAGCGGCGAAATGTGGTCGATGAGAGCCTTGCAAACAGCATTGTCGTGTTTCGCCGCCGCTTTCCTGCTGGGCGCGGTCGCGTTTTTCGTCTTCGGGCAGCCCGCCCTCGCCGCAGAACCCGCGCCTCGCCGCGTCGTGTCCATGAATGTCTGCACCGATCAGCTCGCCATGCTGATCGCCGGAAAGGACCAGCTTCATTCGGTCTCCGTGCTGGCCAGCGATCCGCGCACCTCGGCCATGGCCGTTGAGGCGAAAGCGTTTCCGGCCAATCACGCGCTGGCCGAGGAAATCTTCCTCATGGAGCCCGACCTCGTGCTTGCCGGAACATTTTCCGCGCGCGCCACGATCGGGCTGGTGCGCCGTCTCGGGTTCCGGGTGGAGACGTTCGCGCCGGCCCGTTCCTTCAGCGACATACGCGACAACATCGTGCGCATCGGCGAACTCCTGCACCGGCGGCGGCGCGCCGCCGAACTGGTTGCGGAAATGGACGACGGGCTGGCGCGCCTCCGGGCCGGTCCGCATTCCGGCCGCACCATCGCGCTCTATGAGCCGAACAGTTACACCGCCGGCGGAGGCACGCTGGCCAGCGAGATTTTCAGGGCGGCGGGGCTCATCAATGTCGCCGAAGAACTCGGCGTCACCGGCTCGACCCGCCTTCCGCTGGAACAGCTCATAATGGCCAGGCCTAATCTGATCGGCCGCTCCAGCAGCGACTACGGCGCACCGGCGCTGGCGCAGGAGAACCTCGTTCATCCCGCTTTCCGCGCCCTCGCGAAGCGGGAGATGATCGACCTGCCGGTGGCGAAGATGATCTGCGGCGCTCCCTTCACGCTCGACGCCGCCTTCCTTTTGCAGGATGCCGCCGGAAGGCGGAACCAGCCATGAACGCCGGTCGCCGTTATCCTGTGTTGATCGCCCTGCTTGCCGTCCTCACGCTGGCGCTGTTCCTGCTGTCCTTGACCATAGGCCCGGCCGGCATCGCGTTTGCGGAAAGCATGAAGGCGTTGTTCTCCGACAAGGCCGACGGCGTTGCCCTGATCATGCGCGAGATCAGGTTGCCGCGCGCCCTGCTCGGCCTGATGATCGGCGCGACGCTCGGCCTGTCCGGGGCCGTGCTGCAAGGCTATCTGCGCAATCCTCTGGCCGAACCCGGCCTGCTCGGCATCAGCGCCTCGGCTTCGCTGGGCGCGGTGCTCGCCATCTACACCGGCCTGTCGGCAGCCTTCCTGCTGGCCCTGCCGCTCGCCGCCCTCGCCGGCGCGGTGGCCGCGGTGCTTGTGGTGCAGGCGATTGCCGGCCAGCGCGGCGGCGCGCTCCTCGTCATCCTTGCCGGCATCGCCATCTCCAGCTTCGCCGGTGCGATGACGTCGCTTGCGCTCAATCTGTCGCCAAATCCTTTCGCCGCCGTCGAGATCATGTTCTGGATGCTGGGTTCCCTCACCGACCGTTCCATGACCCATGTATGGCTGGCCGCACCCTTCATGCTGGTCGGCTGGGCGATGCTGGGTTCGCTCGGCCGTGCGCTCGATGCCCTAACCCTCGGCTCGGAGACCGCCGCAACGATGGGCGTCGAACTGCGGAAGGTGCAGTTCCTCGCCGTTTTCGGCACCGCCGCCGGGGTCGGGGCGGCGACCGCCGTGGCCGGAGCCATAGGCTTCGTCGGGCTGGTCGTGCCCCACATCCTGCGCCCGCTGGTGGGTGCGCGGCCGTCGCGCCTGCTTCCGGCCAGCGCGCTTGGAGGAGCGTCGATGGTGCTTGCAGCCGATACGCTGGTGCGTATTCTCGCCCCGGAGCGCGACCTCAAGCTCGGCGTTCTGACGGCCATCGTCGGCGCGCCCTTCTTCCTGTGGCTGGTCTTCCGCACCCGCAGGAGCCTGCTGTGACGCTGCTTTCCGTCAAAAACCTTGTCGTGGAACTCGGGCTCAGGCCGGTGCTGAACGGGCTGGATTTCGCCGTCAGGCCCGGGGAATTCGTGGGGCTGATCGGCCCCAACGGAGCCGGAAAATCCACTCTGCTGCGATCCGTTCTGGGCCTTGTGCCCGCGCGTGGCGAAGTGCGCCTTTCAGGCGAGGAGGCGGCCGCGACGAGCGCCCGCTTGCGAGCGACCCGCGCCGCCTATCTGGCGCAGGAGCGCGAAATCGCCTGGGCCGTGCCGGTGGAAATGGTGGTGGCGCTCGGCCGCTCCCCGCACCGGCCGGGCCTCGCGGCGCTCACCGAAAAAGACCGCGCCGCCGTCGACGCCGCCATGCGGCGCATGGACATCGAAGCGTTCCGCAATCGCATTGCCACCGAACTTTCCGGCGGTGAGAAGGCGCGCGTTCTGGTGGCGCGGGCGCTTGCGCAAGACACGCCGCTGTTGCTCGCCGACGAGCCCACGGCCGGTCTCGACCCCGCCCACCAGATTGCCCTGATGCGCCTGTTTTCTTCCCTCGCCGCAGATGGGAAGAGCGTGGTCGCCTCGCTGCATGATCTGGGTCTGGCGGCGCGCTGGTGCTCGCGCCTGATCCTGCTCGACAAGGGCCGCATCGTGGCGGACGGCCTCCCATCAACCGTTCTCACGCCCGAAAATCTGCGCGCCATCTATGGCGTCGACGCCTTTTTCGGCGAAGCGCATGGCGCGCCGATCGTCCACCCGCTCGATCTGGCGACGCCGGGCTGATCAGTTCGGCATTCGTGTCGCGCCCGGCGGGCGCTTGCGGGTGGCGAGGAAGCGGCTCACGCGGCTGCCGGGAGGCGTCGCCGCCTGCGGCCTCATGCCGTCCTCAAGCTGACCTGAAAGATCGAGCGTCGGCCGCTCGCCCACGGCGTCGAAATGCTGTTCCAGCCAATCGCTTGCCGCATCGCGTCCGAGATCGCGAAGATATTCGAGGAAAGCCCATTCGGCATTGATCTTGGAGGACGCGGACAGGCCCTTGAACGCCTCGTCGGCATCGATGCGATGCATGCGGATGTCGCGATATTCGCCATGCGGCAGACGGCCGGCCGCGATCAGGTCCTTGACGAAGGCGATCGCCCGGAATTCGCGCAGCAGGGCGGCGTTGAAGGCGATCTCGTCCATGCGGTTTTGAATCTCGCCGGCGCTGGTCGGCACGCCTTCGCGCTGCACCGGATTGATCTGAACCAGCAGCACGTCCTCGGTCTGCGTCGCCTTGAAGAAGGGGAACAGCGCCGGATTGCCGCCATAGCCGCCATCCCAATAGGGCACGCCGTCGATCTCCACGGCCCGGAACAATTGCGGCAGGCAGGCGGAGGCCATCACGCTGTCGGGGCCGATCTCGCCGTCGGAGAAGACGCGGATCTGACCGGTCTCGACATTGGTGGCGGAGATGAACACCTGCATGGCCTTGCAGGAGCGCACATTGTCGAAGTCGATTTCGTTTTCGAGGACGTCACGCAGCGGATTGAGCCCGAGCGGATTGGCCAGATAGGGAGACACCACCCGCGACATGGTGTCGAACCAGATATAGCCCGGCGAGTTCTCGATCGACCAGTTGCCCCACAACACGTCCCATGGTGTGCGCTGCACCGGGCTGAAGCGCCCCTTGCGCGCCACCGCGCGCCAGAACTCCCCCAGCTTGGCGCGCGCGCCTTCCGCGCCGCCGCGCACGAAGCCGTCGGCCAGCGCCACCGCGTTCATGGCCCCCGCGCTGGTGCCCGAAACAGCGGCGATGTCGAGCCGCCCGTCTTCCAGCAAGCGGTCGAGCACGCCCCAGGTGAAAGCCCCGTGGGAACCGCCGCCCTGCAGCGCGATGTTGATCTTCTTGCGCTGCAAAGTCTCACCGTTGGCCGGCATGAGCGGTTCTTTCAGGATGTGAGGATGGAAAGCAGGGGGCGCTTATTGTGCAACCCAGCCGCCATCGACGGAGATATGCGCGCCATTGATCTGCGCGGCGGCTTGCGAGCACAGGAACACGACCGTGGCCGCCACCTGCTCGACGGTGACGAACTCCCCGGTCGGCTGCCGTTCCAGCATCACCTCGCGCACAACCGTATCACGGTCCATGTTGTGCACCTTCATCTGGTCGGGGATCTGCGCCTCCACCAGCGGGGTGAGCACATAGCCGGGGCAGACGGCGTTGCAGGTGACATGATCCTGCGCCACTTCCAGCGCCACCGTCTTGGTCAGCCCCATCACGCCATGCTTGGCCGACACATAGGCCGACTTGAACGGCGAGGCGACCAGCCCGTGGGCCGAGGCGATATTGACGATGCGCCCGCCACCCTGCCGCTTCATCAACGGAAGCGCTGCGGCGATGGTGTGGAATGCCGAGGACAGGTTGATGGCGATGATGGCGTCCCACTTCTCGACCGGGAATTCCTCGACCGGCGCGACATGCTGGATGCCGGCATTGTTGACGAGGATGTCGACCGCGCCGAAACGTTCGGCAGCCCCCGCCACCAGATCGCGGCATTCGGCGGGCTTCGACATGTCCGCCTTGATATAGACGGCCTCGACCTTGTGATCGCGGGCGATGGCCGCCGCCACTTCATGATCCTCTGGCCTGTCGGAGAAGGAATTGACGACGACGTTGCAGCCCTGCGCCGCCAGCGCCTGGGCGACGGCGAGCCCTATTCCGGAGGTCGAGCCGGTGACGATTGCAGTCCGCTGGGCGTTCATGACGGATCCTCTTGTCTGTCGGTGACGAAAAATGGTGCAGTGCAATATAGGCGACGCCGCCTCCAAGGCCAGCCCGTCTGATTCAAAAAAACCGATGCGTCGGGGTTCTTTCCGGCTTGAATGTTGACTGGTAGGATCATGTATGAGCTTTCGGTGGTTCGTCCGGGAATGCTCCGCTTGAGAGGCCATTCATGAAGTCCCTTGTCACCGCTCCCCTCTTTTGCCTGATTGCCGGCATGCTTTTGGCGACGCCCGCCATGGCTCAGGACAAGCAAATCATCGTCTATAACGCCCAGCACGAAAGCCTGGCGAAGGAATGGGCGGCCGGCTTCACCCGCGACACCGGCATCAGGGTGACGCTGCGCAATGGATCGGACAGCGAGTTTTCCAACCAGATCGTGGCCGAAGGCAAGGCTTCGCCCGCCGACGTGTTCCTGACCGAGAATTCGCCAGCCATGACGCAGGTCGGGCAGGCCGGCCTGTTCGCGCCGGTCGACGCCGACACGCTGGCGCTGGTCGAGGAACAATATCGCCCTTCCAGCGGCCAATGGATCGGCATTGCCGCGCGCAGCACCGTCTTCGCCTATAACAAGACGAAGCTGGCGCAGGACCAGTTGCCGAAATCGCTTCTCGATCTGGCCGATCCGCAATGGAAGGGCCGCTGGGGCGCGTCGCCTTCGGGACCGGACTTTCAGGCCATCGTCAGCGCCCTGCTGCAATTGAAGGGCGAAGAGGTCACGGCTGACTGGCTCAAAGCCATGAAAGCCGGTTTCAAGGCCTATCGCGGCAACAACACGGTTCTGAAGGCGGTGAACACCGGCGAGATCGATGGCGGCATCATCTATCACTACTACTGGTTCGGCGACCGCGCCCGCACGGCCGAGAACAGCAACGAGGTCGAATTGCACTATTTCAGGAATCGCGATCCGGGTGCGTTCGTCTCCATTTCCGGCGGCGGCGTGCTGGCTTCCAGCAAGCATCCGCAGGAAGCGCAGGCCTTCCTGAAATGGATCGTCGGCGAGGCAGGGCAGCAGGTGTTGCGCGACGGCGCTTCATACGAATACACGGTGGGCAGGGACGAGGCGTCCAACCCAGACCTCGTGCCTCTTGAAGACCTTCAGGCTCCGCAGATCGATCCGCAGACGTTGAACTCCCGCAAGGTGACCGATCTGATGACCGACGCCGGCCTCCTGTAAGCGGCCATGCAGGCGTCGGCCGACAGCACCCTGATTTCCGCATCGCAGCCGGGCCGGCGGATAACGGCCCGGCTGCGTCTGTCATGGATCGGGCTCGCCGCCATATTGGTCACGCTGCTGGCGCTCGTTCCGCTGGGCTTCATTTTTTGGGTGACCGCGCAGACCGGCTGGCAAACCGCCATCGCTCTCGTTTTCCGCCCGCGTGTCGGCGAGCTTCTGGCCAACACGATCATGCTCGAATTGCTGGCCGTCCCCGCCTGCGCCGTGCTTTCTGTGGCGCTCGCCTGGCTGACGGAGCGTAGCGACCTGCCCGGCGCGCGCCTGTGGTCGTGGCTGTGCGTCGCGCCGCTTGCGGTGCCGGCCTTCATCCATTCCTATGCGTGGGTCACCATCGTTCCCGGCCTCAATGGCTTGAGCGCCGGCGTGCTGGTTTCGGTTCTGGCCTATTTCCCCTTCCTCTATCTGCCGGTTTCGGCGGCGCTGCGCCGTCTCGACCCGGCGCTGGAGGATGCGGCGGCGGCCCTTGGCCACGGTCCGTGGAGCGTGTTCTTGCGCGTGGTCCTACCGCAGCTTCGGCTGGCGCTGTGCGGCGGCGCGCTGCTGGTCGGCCTGCATCTGCTCGCCGAATACGGCCTCTTCGTCTTCGTGCGCTTCGACACTTTCACCACCGCCATCGTCGACCAGTTCCAGTCCACCTTCAACGGCCCCGCAGCCAACATGCTGGCCGGCGTTCTGATCGCCTGCTGTTTCGCGCTGCTGACGCTGGAAATGCTGGCGCGCGGCGACGAGCGCTACGCCCGCGTCGGCTCCGGCGCGGCCCGCCATCCGGTGAAGGCGGTGCTCGGTCGCGCCGCCCTGCCCTGCCTGCTGCTGCTTGTGCTGGTGGCGGCGCTGTCGTTGGGCGTGCCCTTCTACACCATCGCCCGCTGGCTGGGGACCGGCGGCTGGCAGGTGTGGCGCATGGACGAGATAAGCTCAGCACTCGGCCACACCACGGTGCTCGCATTGGGCGGCGCAGTGCTGGCGACGCTCGCCGCCATTCCCATGGCCTGGCTGTCGATCCGCGCGCCGGGCCGCCTGCAACGCATTCTGGAAGGCTGCAACTATATGGTGGGCTCCCTGCCCGGCGTCGTCATAGCGCTGGCGCTGGTCACTCTCGCCGTGCGCTATCTGCTGCCGCTCTACCAGACGCTCGCCACCATCCTCATCGCCTACATGCTGATGTTCCTGCCGCGGGCCCTCATCAGCCTGCGCGCCTCCATTGCGCAGGCCCCGCCGGAGCTGGAGCAGGCGGCGATGAATCTCGGTCGCCGTCCGCTCGACGCCCTGTGGTCCACCACCATCCGCCTGTCCGCGCCCGGAGCGGCGGCCGGCATGGCGCTGGTGGCGCTCGGCATCCTCAACGAGCTGACCGCCACGCAGATGCTGGCGCCCAGCGGCACCCGCACGCTGGCTCTCGCCTTCTGGTCCTACAGCGGCGAGATCGACTATGCGGCCGCCGCGCCCTATGCGCTGATCATGGTGGGAGCGTCGCTGCCGCTGACATGGCTGCTATACGTGCAATCGAGGAAGATGGCCGGACAATGAGTTTTCTCGAGCTTGCCGGCCTGCGCAGGAATTACGGTCCGGTCACGGCTGTGAGCGGTGTCGATCTTGCCGTTCCCTCCGGCAGCCGCACGGCCATTGTCGGCCCCTCCGGCTGCGGCAAGACCACGCTTTTGCGCCTCATCGCCGGCTTTGAGCGACCGGACTGCGGCAGCATCGAACTCGATGGCGCAATGCTTGCCGGCCCTGATATCTTCGTGCCCGCCTACAAGCGCCCCATCGGTCTCGTCGCGCAGGATGGCGCTCTGTTTCCGCATCTGTCCATCGCCGCCAATATCGGCTTCGGCATTCCCCGCGGTGCACCGGATCGCGAAACGCAGGTCTCAAAACTGCTCCGACTGGTGGGCCTCGACGATGGTTTCCTGCACCGGCGTCCGCACCAGCTTTCCGGCGGCCAGCAGCAGCGCGTGGCGCTGGCGCGCGCGCTTGCCCGCAAGCCGCGCCTGATGCTGCTGGACGAGCCGTTTTCGGCGCTGGACACCAGCTTGCGTGCGGCCATGCGCAAGATGGTGGCGGGCGTTCTGGAGGCGGCCGGCGTCACCACCATTCTCGTCACCCACGATCAGGAGGAGGCGCTGTCCTTCGCCGATCAGGTGGCGGTGATGCGCGCGGGCGCGCTCATGCAGGCAGGCTCCCCGCGCGATCTGTACCTCAGGCCCCGCAACCGTATGGTAGCGGAATTTCTGGGCGAAGCGATCATCCTGCCGGCCCGTATCGAGGGCGGTTGCGCCCACTGCGTTCTCGGCGCTGTCCGCGTGGACAGCGACGCATTGCGCGAAACCGCCGAAATCCTGCTGCGACCCGAGCAGATCGAGCTGGAGCCCGGCAATGCCGATGGGGCGAACGCCGTCGTGAGAGAATCGGAATTCAGCGGGCCGACCTGCACGCTCGTTGTGCAGGTGGCGAACGATGCAGGCGAGGCAAGCGCCCTCGTCCTGCGCCGCCCGGCGACCGGCTCGCCGCAAGTGGGCACAAGCGCCCGCCTCACGGTCAGCGGCAGCGCGCATCTGCTCGATTGATGCGCGCCGTCTGAAATCCTACCGCGTGTTGCGGCGGCGGGCCGCCAGCGTGCGCAAGCGCAGCGCGTTCAGGCGAATGAAGCCCTCGGCGTCCTTCTGGTCATAAGCGCCGCGATCGTCCTCGAAGGTGACGAGATCGTCGCGGTAGAGCGACTTCGCCGACTTGCGGCCGGTGACGATCACATTGCCCTTGTAGAGCTTCAGCCGCACCGTGCCCTCGACGTCTTCCTGGCTCTTGTCGATCAGCGCTTGCAGCATCTCGCGCTCCGGCGAGAACCAGAAGCCGTTGTAGATCAGCTCGGCGTAGCGCGGCATCAGCTCATCCTTGAGATGACCCGCGCCGCGATCCAGCGTGATCGACTCGATGGCGCGGTGCGCGGCGAGCAGGATCGTGCCGCCGGGGGTCTCGTAGACGCCGCGGCTCTTCATGCCGACGAAACGGTTCTCGACCAGATCGATGCGGCCAATGCCATTGTCACGGCCGAGGTCGTTGAGAGCGGCGAGCAGCGCGGCCGGCGACAGCTTCTTGCCGTTCAGCGCAACCGCGTCGCCCTTGAGAAACTCGATCTCGATCTCCGTCGCCGCATCCGGCGCATCGAACGGAGAGACGGAGCGCTGGTGCACATATTCCGGCGGCTCGCTCCACGGGTCTTCCAGCACCTTGCCCTCGGAGGACGAGTGCAGAAGGTTGGCGTCGACCGAGAACGGCGCTTCGCCTTGCTTGTCCTTCGGCACCGGGATCTGGTGTTTTTCGGCGAATTCGATGAGGTCGGTGCGCGACTTGAACGACCAGTCGCGCCACGGGGCGATGACCTTGATGTCGGGATTGAGCGCATAGGCCGAAAGCTCGAAGCGCACCTGATCGTTGCCCTTGCCGGTCGCGCCGTGGGCGATGGCGTCGGCCCCGGTTTCCTCCGCGATCTCGACCAGATGCTTGGAGATCAGCGGCCGGGCGATCGAGGTGCCGAGCAGATAGGTGCCCTCATAAAGCGCATTGGCGCGGAACATCGGGAAGACGAAGTCCTTCACGAATTCCTCGCGCAGGTCCATGACGCGGATGTCCTTGATGCCCATCATCTCGGCCTTGCGGCGCGCCGGCTCCAGTTCCTCGCCCTGCCCGAGATCGGCGGTGAAGGTGACGACCTCCGCTCCGAGATCGGTTTGCAGCCATTTGAGGATGATGGAGGTGTCGAGACCGCCCGAATAGGCGAGCACGACCTTCTTGACGTCTTTCAGCTTGGACATGGGCGTTTCCGGTGTTCGTTCTGGGACTGCGGCGAGGCGCAAAACTGCGTGCGCAGTCATAGCAGGAAAGCTGCGCCGGACAAGCGCAGGAACGCTCATCGGCGGCGAGGCCATTTTCCCCAGAGCGTGCAACAAACTGTCAAAATGCCCGCGATATAAAACCTTTTCTTGTGAATCTGCGGATTTTCGTGCATTTCAAGCGCCGCGACCGGCAGGCCGCTTCATTTCCACACCGAACCGACAGGATTACATGATGGCGGAAGAAAGTCTTCTTGATAGCGCACTGGTACGTCTGGACGAGGCCGCAAGGCACCTCAACGTCGACGCTGATGTCATCGAGAAGCTGAAATATCCGCGCGAAACCACCAAGGCCCGCCTCATGATCCGCATGGACGACGGCTCACGAAAATCCTTCCTGGCCTGGCGATGCCGCTATGACGACACCCGCGGGCCGACCAAGGGCGGCATCCGCTTCCATCCCGACGCGACGGCCGAAGAGGTCGAGATGCTGGCGTTCTGGATGACCTTCAAATGCGCCGTGATGAACCTGCCCTATGGCGGCGGCAAGGGTGCGGTTCAGGTCGATCCGCGCAAGCTTTCCAAGGCCGAGCTGGAGCGCCTTTCACGCTCCTACATTCAGGCATTCTCGCGCATCATCGGCCCGGATCGCGATATTCCCGCCCCGGATGTCTACACCAACTCCATGATCATGGGCTGGATGGCGGACGAGTACAGCCAGATCGTCGGCCAGGGCTCGCCCGCCGTCATCACCGGCAAGCCGCTGGCGCTCGGCGGTTCCGTCGGTCGCAGCGACGCCACCGCGCGCGGCGGCTACTATCTGGTGGGCCACCTTGCCGAGGAGCTTGGCCTGACCGGCGCCTTGCGCATCGCCATCCAGGGCTTCGGCAACGCCGGCCAGTATATCGCCTCGCTGCTCGCCAATGACGGCCACACCATCGTGGCCGTGTCGGATTCCGGCGGCGCCGTGCATGCCGCCGAGGGATTGAATCTCGATGCGCTCATGGCGGCCAAGAACGAAGGCCATTCCGTCGTCCACACCGCCGGCAAAAACGGCCACCAGGTCATCGCCGCCGATGAACTGGTCGGCGTCGAATGCGACGTGCTGGTGCCCGCGGCGCTGGAGAACATGATCCACAAGCACAATGCCCCCACCGTGAAGGCCCGCCTCGTGCTGGAACTCGCCAACGGCCCGGTCACCCCGGAAGCCGACGAGATCCTGGCCCAGCGCGATGTCGTGGTTCTGCCCGACATCCTGGCCAATGCGGGCGGCGTCACCGTCTCCTATTTCGAGTGGGTGCAGAACAAGCAGGGCTATTATTGGGAGCTGGAGGAAATCCATACCAAGCTGCGCACCATCATGGAGCGTGAAGGCCGGGCGATCTGGCAGTTGTCGGTCGACCGTGGCGTGACGCCGCGCACAGCTGCCTATGTCCACGCGCTGAGCCGCCTTGCCGAAGCCATCGAGGCCCACGGCACGCAGAGCTATTTCGACAGCTGATCCCACCTCGAACTGCGTCGGCAGATCGGTTATAAGAGGGCGCCGCGCAGTGCGGCGCCCTTGTTCTTTTTGCGCGATATCAACAGGCCCATCCATGAATTTCATCCCCGACGCCGCCGTGCTCGTGCAATTCGCGATCGCCACCGTGGTCCTGACGATCACCCCGGGGCCGGATATGACCCTGTTCGTCGGCCGGGCCCTGTCGCAGGGCAAGGCGGCGGGTTTCGCCTGCATGCTGGGCGCGATGACCGGCGTCATCTTCCATACGGCTCTTGTCGCGCTCGGCCTGTCGGCGCTGATCCTGGCTTCGCCACAGGCGTTCTTCGTGCTCAAGATCGTCGGTGCGCTCTATCTGATCTGGCTGGCCATCCAGGCGATACGCCATGGATCGGCCTTTTCGCCGGAACTCAACGGCCGCAGCACGCATTCTCTGGCTCGCAACTGGGCGACCGGACTGGGCATCAACCTGCTGAACCCCAAGATCATCCTGTTCTTCATGACGTTCCTGCCGCAGTTCGTTTCCGCGCATGATCCACATGCGCCGGGCAAGCTCTTCTTCCTGGGGCTGATGTTCATCGTGATTGCGCTGCCCTTCACGGTGCCCATGGTGATCGCGGCGGATCGCCTGGCGGCGTTGCTGAAGAAGAGCCCGCGCGTCACGCGGCTGACGGATTATCTGTTTGCCGGCGTGTTCTCGGCCTTCGCGTTCAAGATCCTGACGACCCAGACGAAATAGGCGGCAGCTTGTCGGAGCCGGAGCCACGCCAGTTCGGCGTCCAGATGCCGGCCACCAGCCAGTAGGCCAGACCGCCGACAATGCCGCTGCCGGTCATGGCCAGCAGCAACGCCGTATCGCCCGGGCCGGATGCGCCCTCGACATCGCGATAAAACAGGCCGGCGAAAGCCAGCGCGACGAAACCGCCGGCCAGCGAATAGAACAGCCAGTCGCGCTTGCCGAGAAATTCCGCAATGGCGATGGCGGCGACAGCCGGCCAGAAGTTGAGATGGGCCACGACCAGCGCCAGCAAAGGCACCGAAATCACCATGCCCGTGGTGAGGGCCGGAAGTGTCTCCCCTTCCGCCAGACCGGACCAGCCAAAAAAAAGCACATGAATGAAGGCGCTGGCTGCGAGGCAGGCGGCGGCGTATCCCGCCAGAACCACGGCGAAACGCCTGAGAACGGCGAAAACGCCGCTCAAGCCTCGCCGTGCCCGGCGATCATCATCGCCTCCAGAGCCAGCCTGTCGCTCTTGCGCATGCGCTCCGATTCCGATTTGAGCTGGCCGCAGGCGGCGAGAATGTCACGCCCGCGCGGGGTGCGGATCGGCGAGGCGTAGCCGGCGGCGTTGATGTAGTCGGCGAAACGCTCGATCGTTTCCCAGTCCGAGCACTGATAGTTGGTGCCCGGCCAGGGATTGAACGGAATGAGGTTGATCTTGGCCGGAATGCCCCGGAGCAGCTTCACCATCTGCCTGGCGTCTTCGAGACTGTCATTGACGTCCTTCAGCATCACATATTCGAAGGTGATGCGGCGCGCATTGGACAGGCCCGGATATTCGCGGCAGGCCTTCATGAGCTGTTCCAGCGGATATTTCTTGTTGATCGGCACCAGAAGGTCGCGCAGATCGTCGTTCACGGCGTGCAGCGATATCGCCAGCATGACGCCGATCTCCTCGCCTGTCCGGTAGATTTCCGGCACGACGCCCGAGGTGGAAAGCGTGATGCGGCGCTTCGACAGAGACAGCCCGTCGCCGTCGGAGGCGATCAGCAGCGCTTTCTTGACCGCCTCGAAATTGTAGAGCGGCTCACCCATGCCCATCATGACGATGTTGGAGACCTTGCGTCCTTCCGCGGGCACGATGGCGCCCGCAGGCGTGTCGGTGTCCGGGAAATCGCCCAGCCGGTCGCGGGCGGTCAGCAATTGCGCCAGGATTTCTTCCGCCGTCAGGTTGCGGACCAGCTTCTGCGTGCCGGTGTGGCAGAAGGAGCAGGTGAGCGTGCAGCCGACCTGGCTGGAAATGCACAATGTGCCCCGCCCCTCTTCCGGGATATAGACGGTCTCGATCTCGACCGGCCGGCCCGCGCCGCGCGGCGGAAAGCGGAACAGCCATTTGCGCGTGCCGTCATTGGAAATCTGCTCCTCGACGACTTCAGGGCGCGCGATGGCGAAGGCGCGGTCGAGCGCCGCGCGCAGGTCCTTGGAGATGTTGAACATCTGCGCGAAGTCGGAAACGCCGCGCACATAAAGCCAGTGCCAGAGCTGGCTGACGCGCATCTTCGCCTGCTTTTGCGACACGATGCCGGACCCGACCAGCGCCTCGGCCATTTCCTCGCGCGTGAGGCCGATCAGAGACGGCTTCTCCGGCGCGGGGCGAATGCGCGGCGCAGCGCGTGCGCCGGCGGGGGTGAGATCGAGTGAGAGGCTCATGGCTGGCCCAATATAAGCGGTTTGCGGCCGATTTCAGCAGCGGATGTGGGTGAAAGGGGCCCGATAGCACAAGTTTGACCCGGAGTCATGGCCTCTAAAGCGTGTCGCTATCTTTCAGATTCGCTCCCACGCTTGAAGTACTTGTTCTTACGCATGTCGTCGCCCCGAAACCGGTTCCCACTTTCGGGCGACATGCTCTATCCCGAACGCAAAAGGCCGGACCCGACGGCCCGGCCTGAATTTGCCTTGCAGATGGAGGCTTACTTGCAGCTCGAAATGGAATTGAGCGCGGCCGTGATGCCCTTCAGCGAGAATACATAGCTGGTTGTGTTGCCGCGGCCGGATTTGGCCTGCACCTTCATGTCGGCCCCACCACGCATCGCTGTAATCAGTTGCGGCTCATCGGCCGCATTCTCGACCCAGGCCGACTTGCCGCGAGTGAACATGCTGAAGGACTTGTCGCCCACCGTCACCGTGACCTTTGAGTTGGCCTGGAAATCATATCCGGCAATGAACTGCGGTTCATAGGAGACCTGCTGGCCCGGACGCTGCGAGACGAAGAAGAACATATCGCCATGGTTGAGCGTGGTCGGCTGCTTGTCGGTCGGAACGGTCAGCACGTAGCACACCTTGCCGCCCGAAGCCTGGTAGCTGTAGGTGCCCCATGCATTGTGCTGGCCAATCTTGGTCGCCTGCTGCGCCAGTGCCGGCGAAGCGGTGGCGAGCATGATCAGACCAGAAACTGTAGCAATCAATCGGCGCATTGTGATTCCCATATTCCAAACGGTGCGGGAGCAGGCCGGCGTCTCGTCCTGCCCGATCCCTTCAATTTGATTTAATCTGGGTTACCAAAGCGTGAAGACCGTCAAAAAAAGGCTCCCGCTATAGAAACCGCCGCCATCTCCGCGCTTTCGCCTGCAAATTCATGTTTACAGACTCGGGCGCGATGTCCCTGCGGGGGACTTGGAATGGAGGAAAAAGGCAAGAATTTGACTTTCCGCCAAATCGGCGGTCAACCCGGCGATATGGCCGCCGATCAGTTGTCCTGGGCCGATCAGTTGTCCTGGGAAAGCGCTTCTCTCGCAGCAGCCTTGTGGGCGGGCGTGATGTGCGCGCGAACCGCGGCGATCGCCGCGCTCAGCACGGCGATATCGTCCGTAAAGCCGAGTCCAAAAATGAAATCGGGAATAGCATCGGTCGGCAACACGAAGTAGCCGAGCGCCGCCAACAAAATGCCCTTCGCCCTCAGCGGCGTCTTGTTATCGAGAACGCAATAATAGGCGGCTACCACATCTTCCATGAAGGGCATGTGGCGCGCAGCCTTGCGGGCGGTGCGCCAGAACTTTTCGCGCACTTCCTTTTCCCCGCCAACCTTGCCTGCAAAGCCGAAGAGATCGAAATCGGTCCTTTCAGCCATGTGTCAGTGCCTCCTTGCGCCGGCGTGCACGATGCACGCCTTGGCCGCTATGTGGTGACGCGCGCTTTTTCCTGCAAGATTTGCGCTGCGAGATTTCAAACGCGTCAACTTGCGAGAAGCCGGTCGATATGCCGGGCGAAGTCGAAATCGAGTTCGGTCAATCCGCCCGCATCATGCGTCGTCAGCCTGACCTCGACCGTCTTGTAGACATTCGACCATTCCGGATGGTGATTCATCTTTTCGGCAACCATCGCCACCCGCGTCATGAAGGCGAAAGCCTCGGAAAAATTACGGAAGACGAAACGCCGTTCGATGGCGATCCCGTCTTCGGTCAGCTTCCAGTCGGGATGCTCCCCAAGGGCCGCATCGACGTCATCGCGTGGGAGTTTCTCTCTTGCCATGGCTCGCCTCCATGTTATCGGCTGCACGGAACAGAACATAGGGCCCGCCTTCATGGACGCCAAACCCAAAAACTCGATCCTGTTCGTGTGTCTTGGCAACATCTGCCGTTCGCCGCTGGCGCAAGGGGTCTTCGCAGCAGTGGCAGCGGAAAAGCAGCTTTCGCATCATTTCCTGCTCGATTCGGCCGGAACCGGCGGCTGGCATGCCGGCTCGCCGCCCGATCCGCGTTCCGTTGCGGTCGCCGCCCGTTATGGCGTTGACATTTCCGGCCAGTCGGCACGCAAGGTCGACATACCGGATTTCACCCGGTTCGATCTCATCCTCGGCATGGATCGCTCCAACGTGCAGGATCTGCGCCGCGCAGCGCCGGAAAGCGCGCGGGACCGCATCCATCTCTATCTCGGCTATGCGCTCGGAACCGCGCGCGACGTCCCCGACCCCTATTACGGCGGGGCGGATGGCTTCGAGAAGGTCTACCGCATGATCCGCGAGGCGTCGGAAGCATTGTCGGACCGGCTAGTCGGATAGTTGCCCGCCAGCGGCCAGGCCTCCTCGACGATATAGGGCCCGCCACCCACCGAATCGCGCGACGACATCAGCACGAAACGGCCGACCTTGAAGGGCGCTGCGGCGAAATTGCCGCGCGCCGACAGATATCGCGCAACATCGGCTGGATGGGCGTTGCGCAGTCTGGCCAGCGTGACATGCGGCGTGAACTTGCGCGGATCGGCCCCGATGCCGAGACGCTGGCAGATGCGGTCGATCTCGGCCTGAAGCGCCCCAAGGTCCGGCGAAGCGGTCACGCCCGCCCAGACCGAATGCGGCTTCTTCTGACCGAAGGCGCCGACGCCGGCCAGCGCCAGCGTGAAGGACGGCCTGCGAATCCTGTCCAGCGCATCGGCGATGTCGTCGGCCACATGGCCCTCCACGTCACCGATGAAGCGCAGCGTGATGTGATAATTCTCGACATCGATCCACCGGGCGCCGGGAAGGCCGCCCCGCAACAGAGAGAGCGATAGCGCGGCGTCGCGCGGAATTTCGAGGGCGGTGAAAAGACGCGGCATGGCGAAGCCTCCTGTCCTCGAATCGAAACTCTCGATCAGCAGCGAATCATCGATATGACGGCTGGGCAAGCCAAATGTTCCACAACGCATATTTCCGCTGGGGAAAGCGTCATGCTCCGGTCATCCTTTCGGCAGGGCCGCGATCGCCTGCTCCACGGCCGGTGCAATCCGGTCCACGATCGTGCGGATTCCGTCCACGCTGGGATGCATCCCGTCTTCGCTCAGGAGGTCCTTCTCGGCGGCCACGCCGTCGAGGAAAAAGGGATAGAGGACGACGCCGTGCTTCTGCGCCAGTCGCGGATAGAGCGATCCGAACGCCTCTCCATAGGCGTGGCCGAGATTGGGCGCGGCCAGCATGCCGGCCAGAAGCACGTCGACGCCCCGCGCCTTGAGCCGCGAAATCATCTCGTCCAGGTTCTTCTCCACGATAGCCGGGTCGATGCCGCGCAGCATGTCGTTGGCGCCAAGCTCGACGATGACCAGATCGGTCCCGTCCGGCACCGACCAGTCGAGGCGCGCAAGCCCGCCGCTGGTCGTGTCGCCGGAAACGCCGGCGTTGGCGACCACAACATCATGGCCCTTCGCCCGCAGCGCGTCCTGCAACTGTTCGGTGAAGCCCTCGCCCGGCCCCAGCCCGAAGCCGGCCATCAGGCTGTCGCCGAAGCCGACGATCTGCACGGGCTCCGCGCGCGCAGGCGCGGCGGGCGCAAACATCGCACCCAGAAGCATGACGCTCCAAAGCACGGCAGGGCACAAAAACTTGTATTTGAAAGCCATGCTTTTGCCCCCATATGTCCGTGGAGTTTCCGCACACGGGCGTGCGCCTGCCTTCCATATAGGATCAATCCATTTTGACAAAAGCCGTCATCGAACTGGAAAACGTATCGCTGACGCTGGGCGAAGGCGCGTCCTCCGTGCATGTGCTGAAAGGCATAGATCTCACTGTCCGGCAGGGCGAGATCGCCGGTATCGTTGGCCCCTCCGGTTCGGGCAAATCCACGCTGCTGATGGTTCTGGCCGGTCTGGAGCGCGTCGATGACGGGCGCGTGAGCATCGCCGGCTTGACGCTGAACGGCAGGAGCGAGGATGAGATCGCCGCTTTCCGGGGCCGCAATATCGGCATCGTCTTCCAGTCCTTCCACCTCATCCCCAATATGACCGCGCTGGAAAACGTGGCGGTGCCTCTGGAACTGGCCGGCCACCCCGATCCCTTCGGGACAGCCCGGCAGGAACTGGCGGCCGTGGGCCTCAGCGAGCGCCTGACCCACTATCCGGGCGAGCTTTCCGGCGGCGAGCAGCAGCGCGTGGCCATCGCCCGTGCGCTCGCTCCCTCCCCGCCCATCCTGATCGCCGACGAACCGACCGGCAATCTCGACCAGGCGACAGGCAGGCAGATCGCCGACCTGTTGTTTTCCAAGGCCGCCGAGCGTGGCATGACGCTGGTGCTGGTGACCCATGATCCGGCGCTGGCCGCGCGCTGCTCGCGCCGCATCGCCATGCGCTCCGGCCGCATCGAGACGGAGCCGGCGTTGGTGGAAACGGCCATCGCGTGATGAAAATGCCCCGACAACTCGCGCTTGCCTTCCGCTTCGCCCTGCGCGAAATGCGCGGCGGCCTGTCCGGCTTCGCCATCTTCCTCGCCTGCATCGCGCTCGGCGTCGCGGCGATAGGCGGCGTCAATTCCGTCGCCCGCTCGATCAGCGAAGGCGTGGCCGCGCAAGGCCAGCCGCTGCTCGGCGGCGATTTGCGATTCCGCCTCAACCAACGCGAGGCGGATGCGGCGGAACTCGCCTTCCTGCACGCCAAGGGCGAGTTGTCGCACAGCGCCAGCATGCGCTCCATGGCCCGCCTGCCCGATGGCTCCGATCAGGCTCTGGTCGAGGTCAAGGCCGTGGACGACGCCTATCCGCTCTATGGCGCGCTGGACACCGAACCGGCGCTGACGCATGACGAACTTTTTGATGAAAAGGCCGGCAGCTTCGGTGCGGCCGCGCCCGAACTGCTGTTCGAACGCCTCGGCCTCAAGGTCGGCGACCGGATCATGCTCGGCAACGCCAGCTTCGAGCTTCGCGCCGAACTGGTGAGCGAACCTGACGCCGTTTCGGAAGGCTTCGGTTTCGCGCCCCGCCTGCTGGTGTCCGTGGAGGGCCTGCGTGCTTCCGGCCTCATCGTCGCCGGAAGTCTGGTGGAACATTCCTACAAGCTGCGGCTGGAGCCCGGAGCCGGCGACGCCCGCATCGCTCAGATCGAGGCGCAGGCGCGCGAGGCTTTGCCCGAGGCCGGCTGGTCGATCCGCACCCGCTCCAACGCCGCGCCGGCGCTCTCGGCCAATATCGAGCGGTTTTCGCAGTTCCTCACTCTGGTCGGCCTCACCTCGCTTGTTGTCGGCGGCGTCGGCGTCGCCAATGCCGTGCGCGCCTATCTCGATGGCAAGCGCGGCGTCATCGCCTCCTTCAAAAGCCTCGGCGCATCGGGCGGCTTCGTCTTCACCGTCTATCTGGTGCAGACCCTGCTGATCGCCGCAATCGGCATCGCCGTGGGGCTGGCGCTGGCCATTCTCATGCCCTTCGCCGCCTCGGGCGCACTACAGGCGATCATCCCGGTGCCGGCCGAGGCGGGCATCTACCCGGCGGCGCTGGGGCTGGCCGCCGCATTCGGCATCCTCGTCACGCTCGCCTTCGCGATCCTGCCGCTCGGCCGCGCCCGCGACGTGCCGGCAACCGCGCTGTTCCGCGAACTCGGCTTCGAGGGCCGTGGCCGTCCCCGCTTCGTCTACATCGCGACCGCTGTCGGCATCGCTCTTGTCCTGGCGGCGCTGGCAATCTTCACTGCGCATGACCGCCGCATCGCCGTCACCTTCGTCGGCGCTGCGGTGCTGTCCTTTCTCGTGCTGCGGCTCGTGGCCCTTTTCGTGCAATGGCTGGCGAGAAAAGCCCCGCGCCTCAACTCGACGGCGCTCCGGCTGGCGGTCGGCAACATCCATAGACCCGGCGCGCTCACCCCATCCGTGGTGCTGGCGCTGGGCCTCGGGCTGACGCTGCTGGTCACACTCGCGCTGATCGACGGCAACCTGCGCCGGCAGATTTCCGACAGCCTCCCGGAGAAAGCGCCGAACTTCTTCTTCGTCGACATCCAGGCGGCTGACGTCGATGCGTTTTCCTCGCTCATCGAACAGGAATCGCCGCAGGGAACGCTGGTCAAGGTGCCGATGCTGCGTGGCCGTGTCATCGCGCTCAATGGCGTCGATGTGCGGGAGCTGGAGATTCCGCCAGCCGGCGCATGGGTGCTGCGCGGCGATCGTGGCCTTACCTATGAGGCCGAGCAGCCGCGCAATTCCTCGCTCACGGGGGGAAGCTGGTGGCCGCAGGATTATTCCGGCGAACCGCTGGTCTCCTTCTCGGACAAGGAAGCGGGGGAACTCGGCCTCGCCCTTGGCGACACGGTGACGGTCAATGTGCTCGGGCGCAACGTCACGGCGCGCATCGCCAATTTCCGGCAGGTGCAGTGGGAAACGCTCGGCATCAATTTCGTCATGGTGTTCTCGCCCAACACCTTCGCCGGCGCGCCGCATAGCTGGCTGGCGACGGTTTCCGACGGAACGGCGACCGTCGCCGACGACGCCCGCATCCTCAACGCCGTCACCCGCGCCTTTCCTGCGGTGACCACGGTGCGCGTCAAGGACGCGCTCGATATCGTCAACCAGCTCGTCGGCGAACTCGGCACGGCGATCCGCGCCGCCGCCGGCGTGGCGCTGATTTCCTCGGTGCTGGTGCTGGCCGGCGCGCTGGCCGCCGGCAACCGCGCCCGCATCCATGACGCGGTGGTGCTGAAGACGCTTGGCGCCACGCGTCGCACGCTGATCTCCGCCTATGCGCTGGAATATATGCTGCTCGGCCTCGCCACCGCCATCTTCGCGCTGGCCGCCGGCGGCGTGGCTGCGTGGTATGTCGTCACCCGCATCATGACCCTGCCTTCGCAGTTCTCAGCCGAAGTTGCGCTCGGGACCATCGTGCTGGCGCTGGTGCTGACCGTCGGCATCGGGCTTGTCGGCACATGGCGGGTGCTGGGCCACAAGGCCGCCCCCGTTCTTCGCAACCTGTGAAAGGCAAGGATCGGAGATTTGTCCGGTCTGTTTGATTAATTTGCGTTAACCTTGGCCGCCACCGGCATCAAATTTACGCGATTTTTCAAGCTCACGAACGATTTCGTGCCGTTACGGGTCTTGTTCCCGATGGGAATAACCCTCATATTTCGGGGCAGGCATGCTGGAGGCCCCGCCAGCGGCGCCTGGGCACGCGCCCGACCCCGACGGGGCAAGAAGCAACAGAGGACTTCAATGGCTGACCCCCTTCACAACTACCAGACGCGCACGGCCCCGTATGGCCGCGCCGACATGGCCATCGATGAGGGCCTGCGCGCTTACATGCTGCGCGTCTACAATCTGATGGGCCTTGGCCTCCTGATCACCGGCCTCGCAGCCGTCGCCACGATCATGCTGGCCACCACCAACAATCCGGCCGCAGCGGTCGCCACGCTGCCGAGCGGCCAGATGCTGACTTCCTTCGGCTATGCCATCTTCGCCTCGCCGCTCAAGTGGGTGGTGATTCTGGCTCCGCTGGCGGCGGTGTTCTTCCTGTCGTTCCGCGTGCAGTCGATGAGCGTCAGCGCGGCGCAGACCACGTTCTGGGTCTATGCGGGCCTGGTCGGCCTGTCGCTGTCGTCGATCTTCCTAGTCTACACCAGCGCCTCGATCACCCAGACCTTCTTCGCCACGGCCGCCGCCTTCGGTGCGCTGTCGCTCTACGGCTACACCACCAAGCGTGACCTGACGGCCATCGGCTCGTTCCTGATCATGGGCCTGTTCGGTCTGATCATCGCGATGGTCATCAACATCTTCCTGCAGTCGTCGGCCCTGTCCTTCGCGGTCTCGGCCATCGGCGTTCTGATCTTCGCAGGCCTCACCGCCTACGACACCCAGAAGATCAAGGAGATGTACTACGAGTCCGACGACGCCGAAGTGGCCGGCCGCAAGTCGATCATGGGCGCACTGACGCTCTATCTCGACTTCATCAACCTGTTCATGTTCCTGCTCCAGTTCATGGGCGACCGCCGCTGAACCGGCTGGAACGGATGAAACGAAAGGGCGGCTTCAGGGCCGCCCTTTTCATTTGCGCCTTCGCAGCGCTATAGATCGGCGAACATACCCAACGCGACAGGCCACCCCATGATACGCGCGGCGACCGAGGCCGATCTTCCCCGCATTACGGAAATCTACCGCGACGCCGTGCTCAACGGCGCCGCCACCTACGAACTGGAGCCACCGTCGCTCGACGAGATGCATAGCCGCTATGACGGACTGCGCGCGAAAGGCTACCCCTGGCTGGTCGCCACGAACGAAGACGGCGGCGTGCTCGGCTATGCCTATGCCGGCCCCTTCCGGGCGCGGCCCGCCTATCGCTTCATCGTCGAGGATTCGATCTATCTCGCTCCGGAAGCCAAGGGGCGTGGCATCGGCATGGCCCTGATGCAGGAATTGATCGAGGAGGTGCGCAGACTGGGTTTCCGACAGTTTGTCGCCGTGATCGGCGATGGAACGCCAGGCAGCCCTTCCGTGCGCCTGCACGAGAAGCTGGGATTCCGCCATACCGGCAAGCTGGAAGGGTCCGGCTACAAGCACGGACGCTGGCTGGACACCACCTTCATGCAGCTTGAGATGAATGGCGGCGCGAACCAACCGCCGGACCCCAACTCATGGCCGGAAAGGGCCCTGAAGGACGGCTGAGCCGAGACCCACGCGCTCCCCGGCAGGGGAATAGAGCGTTTCCAGCAAAAATGTGAAGCGGTGTTGCGTCCGGAAATGCGGCTAAAATAAAGAGACAGAGCGGTTCTGCCGCTGCTGTGAAAACCAGAACCGCTCCAGCGAAGGCCGCTACGCCTTCACCAGCTTCAGCCTGTTGTCGAAGATGTTCAGGACTCGCGCCAACTCGTGTCCACGCTTGAGGATGCGCCCGCCCGCGGCCACCACCGAAAAAGCGCCCTGACGCTTCGCCAGCTTCGGATCCTTGACGATCTGGAACAGCGGCACCTCGCTGGCGCGCCGGTAGACCGAGAACACCGCCCGGTCCTCCAGATGATCGATGGCGTAATCCTTCCACTCGTTGGCCGCGACCATGCGCCCATAGAGCCGCAGGATCAGGTCGAGTTCCCGGCGGTCGAAAGCCACCGGCATGCCGAGACACTCGCGGCGCGCCTCGTGGAGCGGGACAAGTATTGCGGATGCGTCTCCTTCTCCCGCGCCTGCGCCGCCTTCGCTCATGCCGAAATCCTTGCAAATGCAACAGCCACGCGAACAGGTTCGCCCTTTCCGGCAACAATTGCAAGTACGCCGGCTTCAGCATCGGCCCGAAGGCCGCAATCGACTTTCGGAAAGCACGATGCGCAGATTTGAGGTGTCAGATCGTCCCTTGGGCGCTTGAAAGGACGCCTGCCCCTTTTTCGGGCAGATGCGCAAAAGCATAGGTAGGCGGCGGCTTACATTTGTGAATGCGTGTTGAAATTGGTGATCCGCCGACACATTTTTGCCATTTTTTATCCGCGCTCCCGCCCCATTGTGAAACGACTCTACCCTCGTTGCCTGAGACGGTTCGGTCCGGCACTGGCTCGTAACCCCCAAGCCCCCCGCCCACGGGCCTGAGTCGGATCGAACCAACCTCGGCATGGAGGCAAGCCTCCTTTATTTTCAAGCTCCTGAAATCGTTGTGATTTATGGCGTCGTTCGATTGACGAACGCCGCCCCGATGATCGGCCCCGGCAGGCCGTCTCCGGTCACAGATTGCAGCAGCACCGCGCAGCCGCCCTTCTTCATCACTTCGCTTGCCGGCAATTCGTAGCGCTGCGCCTTGCCGTGCCACATCCCGGCCGTCTGCATGGACGAAACAGCATTCCAGTAGGTCATCTGCCGGCCGCGATTGCGACCGCGCCCGATTTCAACCGTCCGGGGCGGCTCGAAATAGGCGAGAACGACATGCGCGCTCTCAGGCAGATCGGCGCCGGGGTCGGCGTCACCGGTCTCGATGATCACGCCATCTCCCTCGCGCATGACCCTGATCGGCACCAGCAGGCCGTTACCGGACGATTTCAGCATGGAAAGCGTGCCGTCCACCGCCGCGCGACTGGCGCCGTTGACGTGGGCGCGGCCGTTGATGACCGCCTGCGGCGTATAGATGGAACGCCCCCCGAAGGCGCGCATATAGGCGTATTGACGCTCGGTATTGGCCTTGCTGCTCAGCGTGTCGTGCCAGCCGAGATAATCCCAGTAGTCGACATGATAGGCTAGCGCGACAACATCGTCCTTGCCAGCCAGTTCGGTGAAGAGCCTGTCCGCCGGCGGGCAGGAATTGCAGCCCTGGCTGGTGAACAGTTCGACCACCCCCGTCGGCGTCTCGCCCATGGGCTCCGCCCCGGCTGCGACAGCCGGTCCGCCAGCCAGCAACAGCGCGAGCGCAACGAGGCTAAGCCGCAACGATGTTCCGATTGGCATGGCGATTTCCGAATCCGCCGGCTTGCCCGGCCTGGTTTTGTTTGCCGACCTGTTTGGCAGATGCCGCGCTCAACGGAAAGTCACGTTGCGGTGAGAAAACACCCGCCGAATGTGAAAGGCCGCCGGCACGACGCCGGCGGCCTTTCGACTGTGGCGGCTACGCCTGATTAAGCGGCGAGATCGCGCAACACATACTGCAGGATGCCGCCGTTCTTGTAGTAGTCCAGCTCATCCACCGTATCGATGCGGCACAGGATCGGAACCTCCTTTACCGAACCGTCGGCATAGGTGACCCGGGCCACCATCTTCTGGCGCGGCCTGATGGTCTCGACCCCGTCGATCTCGACCGTTTCGTCGCCCTTGAGGTTGAGCGAGGCCCAGGAAGTCCCCTCCTCGAACACGAAGGGGATGACGCCCATGCCGACCAGATTGGAACGGTGGATACGCTCGAAGGACTGGGCGATCACGGCGCGAACGCCGAGCAGGTTGGTGCCCTTGGCCGCCCAGTCGCGGGACGAACCGTTGCCGTATTCGACGCCGGCGAAGACCACCAGCGGCACGCCGTCCTTCTTGTACTCCATGGCGGCGTCGTAGATCGACATCTCTTCCTTGGAAGGATAGTGGATCGTGTAGCCGCCTTCCCTGCCGTTCTCACCCAGCATGTGATTGCGGATGCGGATATTGGCGAAGGTGCCGCGCATCATCACCTCGTGATTTCCGCGGCGCGTGCCGTACTGGTTGAAGTCGGCGACGTTCACGCCATTGTCGAGCAGGTATTTGCCCGCCGGTGAAGCGGCCTTGATCGAGCCGGCCGGCGAGATGTGGTCGGTGGTGATCTTGTCGCCAAACAGGCCCAAGATGCGCGCGCCCCTGATGTCGGAGATCTTGCCAACACCCTTGCCCATGCCCGCGAAATAAGGCGGGTTCTGCACATAGGTCGACTTGTCGTCCCATGCGTAGGTCTGGCCGCTCGGGGCCTGCACCTTCTGCCAGTTCTCGTCGCCCTTGAAGACGTCGGCATATTTGCGGGCGAACAGCTCGCGGGTGACGTTCTTCTCGATGAACTCCTGGATTTCGACGGAGGTCGGCCAGATGTCGCGCAGATAGACGGGGTTGCCCTCGCGATCTTCGCCCAGCGGCTCCTTGGTCAGGTCCATGGTGACGGTGCCGGCCAGCGCATGCGCGACCACCAGCGGCGGCGAGGCGAGATAGTTCGCCTGCACGTCGGGAGAGACGCGGCCTTCGAAGTTGCGGTTGCCGGAAAGAACGGCCGCCGCGATCAGACCCTTGTCGTTGATGGTCTTGGAGATCGGCGCCGGCAGCGGACCGGAATTGCCGATGCAGGTGGTGCAACCGAAGCCGACCAGATTGAAACCGATCTGGTCCAGTTCCTTCTGCAGCCCCGATTTCTCCAGATATTCGGCGACGACCTGCGATCCGGGAGCCAGCGAGGTCTTCACCCATGGCTTCTGCTTGAGGCCGAGGCGGTTGGCGTTGCGGGCGAGCAGGCCCGCCCCGATCAGCACCGACGGGTTGGAGGTGTTGGTGCAGGAGGTGATGGCCGCGATGACCACGTCGCCATGGCCGAGGTCATAGTCCGTACCTTCGACCGCATAGCGCCTGGAGATTTCGGCGATCTTCTTGTACTCGGTCTCCATCGCCTTGACGAAGCCGGCGGGAATTTCCTCCAGCGCGACACGACCCTCGGGGCGCTTGGGACCGGCCATGGAAGGCACCACCGTGCCGAGGTCGAGCTCCAGCGTGTCGGTGAACACCGGATCGGCCGAGCTGTCGTCGCGCCACATGCCTTGCGCCTTCGAATAGGCCTCGACCAGCGCGATGCGCTCGTCCGAGCGGCTGGACGTCGTCATGTAGCGGATGGTCTCGCTGTCCACGGGGAAGAACCCGCAGGTCGCGCCATATTCGGGTCCCATATTGGCGATGGTGGCGCGGTCGGCCAGCGTCATGTTGGAGAGGCCGGGTCCGAAGAACTCCACGAACTTGCCGACAACACCCTTCTTGCGCAGCATCTGGGTGACGGTGAGCACGAGGTCGGTGGCGGTCACGCCTTCGCGAACCTTGCCGGTGAGGCGGAAGCCGATCACCTCCGGCAGGAGCATGGAGACCGGCTGGCCGAGCATGGCCGCCTCGGCCTCGATGCCGCCCACGCCCCAGCCCAGAACGCCGAGGCCGTTGATCATGGTGGTGTGGGAGTCGGTGCCGACGCAGGTGTCGGGATAGGCGGTCGTGGCGCCGTCCTCATCCTTCGTCCAGACGACCTGGCCGAGATATTCGAGGTTCACCTGATGGCAGATGCCGGTGCCGGGCGGCACGACGCGGAAATTGTCGAACGCCTGCTGGCCCCATTTCAGGAACTTGTAGCGCTCTTCGTTGCGCTCATATTCCAGCTCGACGTTGCGGGCGAAGGCCATCGGCGTGCCGAACTCATCGACGATGACCGAGTGGTCGATGACCAGATCGACGGGCACCAGCGGATTGATCTTCTGCGGGTCGCCGCCGAGGGAGGCGATGCCGTCGCGCATGGCCGCGAGGTCGACGACAGCCGGAACCCCGGTGAAGTCCTGCATCAGCACGCGGGCGGGACGATAGGCGATTTCGACGCCGGCGGAGCCCTTGTCAGCGAGCCAGCTGGCGACGGCCTGGATCGATTCCTTGGTGACCGAACGCCCGTCCTCGTTGCGCAGCAGGTTTTCCAGCAGCACTTTCATCGAGTAGGGAAGTCTGGAAATACCGGCAAGGCCGTTCTTCTCGGCCTCGACCAGATCGTAGTAAACATATTCGGAGCCGCCAGCGGTCAACGTGCGGCGGCAGTTGAAGCTATCGAGAGATTTGGACACGTGCGATCCCATCCTAAAGTCAGTTCAGCCTGATGGGGAACGGACTCCGATGGCATGCTCATCACGCGCAAAGGTGCGGGTACGGCCATTTCCGCTGTCCGCTCCCAAGCGCTCGGGCCGTTCAAGGCGGCTCGCGCACCGGTTCGGCGCAATATGGTTTGCCTTCCCCGACCGCTGGGGTTGGTAAGCTGCATATAGAGAATATTCTGGAATAGTTCTAGACGGTGTTTGGGCAATTTTGCCGCAGCGTGATGCGGCGCGACGTGGAAACGGCAAAAGGAGGTCCAATGCGGCTGATCGCCGACAAGCTGGGTGGAGAACGCGGCGGCGAGCCGGTTTTCGCCAATATCGGCTTTGCGCTGGAAGACGGTGAGGCGCTGATCGTGACCGGCCCCAACGGATCGGGCAAGTCGACGCTGCTGCGGGTCGTCGCCGGTCTGCTGCCCGCCGCCGACGGCGAGGTCCGGCTGGAAGGCGGCAGCGAGGACTGGCCGACGCCGGCCGCGGCCTGCCACTATGTCGGTCATCTCAACGCGATGAAGACGGCGCTGACGGTGAACGAGAACCTCGACTTCTGGCGGCGATTCGCCGGCGAACCCGCGCTCGGCGTCGCCGAGGCGCTGGAAGAGGTGGGCCTCGGCCATATCGGGCACCTGCCTTTCGGCTATCTTTCCACCGGCCAGAAGCGGCGCGCGGCCCTTGCCCGGCTGCTCGTCAGCCATCGGCCGGTCTGGCTGCTTGACGAACCGACCGCGGGCCTCGACAAGGCGTCGGAGGCGCGGCTGTCCGAAATGATGGACCAGCATCTTGCCGAAGGTGGCATCATCGTCGCCGCGACACATCTGCCGCTCGGCATCGCGGCGAGGGAACTGCGCATGGGAGACGCATTGCGTGGCTGAGACTTTCGCCGGCTTCAGCGGGGAAGCACGATAATGTGGGCTCTTTTCCTGCGCGACCTGCGCCTTTCCATGCGTGTCGGCGGTGGAGCGCTGACCGGAATCATCTTCTTCCTCGCCGTCATCGCCACCATACCCTTCGGCGTCGGCCCCGACCTCAACCTGCTTGCCCGCATCGGCCCGGCGATCCTGTGGATCGGCGCGCTGCTGGCCTCGCTGCTCGCCCTCGACCGGCTGTTTCAGGCCGACCGTGAGGACGGCTCGCTCGACCTTCTGGTGCTGGAGGCGGATCGCCATATGCTGGCCCTGACCGTGCTGGTCAAATGCCTCGCTCACTGGACCGGTGCGGTGCTGCCGCTGGTGATAGCCTCCCCCCTGCTCGGGCTGTTCATGAACATGGAGCCGCTGGCGATCGGGGCGACGGCGCTGACCCTGCTCGCCGGCACGCCGGCCATCACCTTCGTCGGCGCTGCGGGCGCAGCCGTCGCCGTCGCCCTGCCGCGCGGCGGCCTGCTGATCTCGATCCTCGTGCTGCCGCTGACCATTCCGGCGCTGATCTTCGGCGTCTCGGCAAGCTATGGCGCGACGGGTGACCCTGCCCCCTTCCTGCAACCTTTCCTGATCCTGGTCGCGCTGACGCTGTTCCTCGCCGTCATCGGGCCGCTGGGCGCGGCGCTGGCGTTACGTCGCAGCGGCGACTGATTGCATGGTGGAAACCGGAACGCTAAACCTTGTCCAACGAACAAGTGGCGCAGCCGCAAGGCCGCCTGAATATTGCGACATGCTGCAAGGAAAGCCATGGCGACCCTGAACGAGCCATCCTTGACAGGCGACCGGACGCAGGAGACGCGGCCGTGACCACGCACGATCTTTATGTCGCGGCCGCCTACGGGATCGCCGTTCTGGTGCTGGGATGCCTGATCGGGTGGATATTGCTGGACCAGCGCGCCCGCCGCCGGGAGCTTGCCGAACTGGAAGCCGCCGGCGTGCGCCGTCGCTCCGCCCGCAAGGCCGCGAAGCCATGAGCGGAAAAGCGCCCGGAGCAGCCTCGCGGCGGCTGTTTCTTCTGCTGCCGCTCGGCCTGTTCCTTGCCCTGTGCGGCGTCTTTCTGATGCAGTTGCTGTCCGGCCGCGACATTTCCGAAATCCCGTCGGCCCTGATTGGCGAGCCTGCGCCCGCCACCCGGCTTCCGCCTCTGGCCGGAGCGAACCTGCCGGGCCTGGACTCCGATGCGTTCGCCGGAAAGGTGACGCTGGTCAACGTCTTCGCCTCATGGTGCGTGCCCTGCCGTGACGAACATCCGGTGATGATGGAGCTTGGACGCGACGGCCGCTTCGCGGTCACCGGCCTCAATTACAAGGACAAGCCGGCCAATGCGTTGCGGTTCCTGACCGAACTCGGCAACCCCTACACCGCCATAGGCGCCGACGACAACGGCCGCGCCGGCATCGACTGGGGCGTCTACGGGGTTCCGGAAACCTTCCTTGTCGGCAAGGACGGCCGCATCGCCTACAAGCATGTCGGCCCGCTCACCCCCGCCTCGTTGGCGGGCAAACTCATGCCCGAGATCGAAAAGGCTCTGGCCGCGCAGCCGTAGCCGGCTTATTTCTTGCCCGACGGCTCGTCGAGCGAATGGCGCATGATGAGCGGCATCTGGCTCATGGTGAAGGCGATGGTGATGGGCATGATGCCCCAGACCTTGAACGCCACCCAGAAATCGGTCGAAAACAAGCGCCACACGATTTCGTTGACCACGGCGAGGAACAGGAAGAACACGCCCCAGCGCAAGGTGAGCTTGCGCCAACCCTCGGCGTCGAGGCGGAAGGCGGAATCGAACACATAGCCGAGCAGCGACTTGCCGAAGGCCAGCCCGCCAAGCAGCGCCGCGCCGAACAGCGTGTTGACGATGGTCGGCTTCATCTTGATGAACAGCTCATCCTGCAAATAGAGCGTCAGCGCGCCGAACACGAGCACCACGGCCCCCGACACCAACGGCATGATCGGCAGGGTGCGGGTGAGCAGCCATGAAATGGCCAGCGCCAGCGCCGTCGCCCCCATGAACAGGCCGGTGGCGATGAAGATCGGCCCGCCGAATTCGGCCAGAACCGGGAATTTCTGCGCCAGCCATTCGCCGCGCGAATTGGCGAAGAAGAACACCATCAACGGCCCCAGCTCCAGCGCCAGCTTGAGCAGGGGGTTGACGCCTTCCTTAGCCCGATTGCGGGTTTCGGAAGGGTCACGCTCGAATAGGGGCTGGTTCATTTGGGCTCGCTATCTGTCAAATCGCTTGCACGTTCACGCGCGCTACCGCGCCTCATCCCGTTCCGGCGATGGCCTTGGCGAAATCGCCGGCCGAGAACGGTTCGAGATCTTCGACACCTTCGCCGACCCCGATGAAATAGACCGGAAGCTTGTGCCTGGCGGCTATGGCGACAAGGATACCGCCTCGCGCCGTGCCGTCCAGCTTGGTCATCACCAGCCCGTTGACGCCGGCCACGTTGCGGAAGATCTCGACCTGGTTGAGCGCGTTCTGGCCGGTGGTTGCGTCAACCGTCTGCAACACCGTGTGCGGCGCTTCCGGATCGAGCTTGCCAAGCACGCGCACGATCTTTTCCAGCTCGGCCATCAGCTCGGCCTTGTTCTGAAGACGGCCGGCCGTATCGACGATCAGCACGTCGGAGCCGGCCGCCTTCGCCTGCTCGAAGGCGTCGTAGGCGAGACCGGCGGCGTCGGCGCCGAGCTTTGTCGCGATCACTGGGGATTTGGTGCGTTCGCCCCAGATCTTGAGCTGCTCGATGGCTGCGGCCCTGAACGTGTCGCCGGCCGCCAGCATGACCGAAAGCCCGCCTTCGGTAAGCTTGGCGGCAAGCTTGCCGATGGTCGTGGTCTTGCCTGTGCCGTTGACGCCGACAACGAGGATGACATGCGGTTTGTGTGAAAGATCGAGCTCCAGCGGCTTCGCCACCGGACCCAGCACCTTCTCCACTTCCGTCGCCATAACGGCGCGCACTTCCGCGTCGGAGACATCCTTGCCGTAGCGGCTGGCCGCCAGCGCATCGGTGACGCGTAGCGCCGTTTCGACGCCGAGATCGGCACGGATCAATACATCCTCCAGGTCCTGAAGCGTCTCCTCGTCCAGCTTGCGCTTGGTGAAGACGCCGGCAATGTTGCCGGAAAGCTCGCGCGAGGAGCGGGCCAGCCCCTCCCTCATGCGCTGGAACCAGGACTTCCTCGGGGCTTCGGCGGGCGCGGGCTGCGCTTCCGCCTTCTCCTCGACCTTCTTCGTCACCGTCACCTTGCCGGCGGCGGGCTTCGGGTCGGAGACGATTTCGACAGGCGGCTGCGTGATAGCGGCCGGCTCAAGTTCCACCTGCGGCTGGATGGCCCCTGCCGGTGCAGCCGGTATGTCCTGCCCGATCTCATCAATCGCGGCCGGCTCACTCTCCTCCTCGTGGGAGGTGTCGGGCGCAAGCGCTTCCGCCGGGGTATCCGCGTCTTCGGCATCACCTTCCCTCAAGAGGGAGGTGGAGGGCGGCGCTTCCCCCGGCACTTCGGCCGGAACCTGCTCAGGCTCGGCCGGTATCTCGACCGGCGGTGCGGCAGGCTCTTCCTGCGGCGATGGTGCGGGAACTTCCGCCGGCGGCTTCGGCAACTCCGGCGCGGGCGCGGGAATCTCCGGCTTCTCGGGCCGGTGCGCAGGTGCCGGGGGAACTTCCGGTGGTTCGGGTTTGGCCGGCTCGGGTTCCGGCCCGACCGGTTCCGGAGGAATCTCCTGCGGTTTTGCCGGAGATTCTTGCGGTTGAGGCTCCGGCGTTACCGGCTGTTCCGGTGGCGGAGCGGGCTGCGTTTCCGGTACGGGTTGCGGCTGGATTTCCGGTGCCGGTTCGGAAGGCGCAGACTCGCTCTTCCCCTCCTCCGCCGGCTTCAGCGCGTCGAAGTTCAGCGGCGGAAGCGGTGCCGCCTCGTCGGGTTTTTCCTCGACCGCTTCCTTCCTGCCGAAGGAAAAGACCTTCTTGATGAAGTCGAACGCCATGCTGTTTCCTGTCTCAGGCCGCGCGTGCAGCCAGCGCAACTGCCTGAAGCTGCGCGCCGTCATTGCCGGTCACCACCGCCTCGATGATCTCGCCCGGCTGGCCGGCGTTGATGGCGGCAAGGGTGAAACCTTCCGTGCGACCGATCCCGTCGCGCTCGATCAGGATTGATTGAGCGGTGCCGGCAAGCGAATCCAGATGGCGTCGATAGGCCGCCTCGCCGGCGGCCCGCAGTCGCGCCGCCCGCTCTTTCACCACCTCGCGCCGCACCTGCGGCATGCGCGCCGCCGGCGTGCCCTCGCGCGGGCTGAAGGGGAAGACATGCAGATGAGTGAGGCCGCATTCCCCCACGATGTCGAGGGAGCGCTGGAACATGTCCTCGGTCTCGGTCGGGAAACCGGCGATGATGTCCGCCCCGAACACGATTTCGGGACGCAGCTTGCGCACCTCGGCGCAAAAGCGGATGGAATCGGCGCGCAGATGCCGCCGCTTCATGCGCTTGAGCGTCAGGTCGTCGCCGGCCTGCAAAGACAGATGCAGATGCGGCATCAGCCGCTTGTCCGTGGCGATGGCGTCCAGCAATTCATCATCTGCCTCGATGGAATCTATTGAAGACAGGCGCAGCCGCTTCACATCGGGCGCTTCACGCAGAATGGCCTTCACCAGCCGCCCGAGCTTAGGCGCACCCGGCAGGTCGCCGCCATAGCTGGTCATGTCGACGCCCGACAGCACCACTTCGGCGTAGCCATTGCCGGCCAGCCGCTTCACCTGCTCCACCACCGCGCCCATCGGCACGGAACGGGAATTGCCGCGTCCATACGGGATGATGCAGAAGGTGCAGCGATGATCGCAGCCGTTCTGCACCTGCACGAAGGCGCGGGCCCGCCCCTCGATGGCGTCGACCATATGCGAGGCCGTCTCACGCACCGAGAAGATGTCGTTGACACGCGCCTTCTCGAACAGGTTGACGCCAAAATCAGGAAGGGCGCGATAGGAATGGCTTTTCAGCTTCTCCTCGTTGCCGAGAACGAGGTCCACCTCGTCCATGGCGACGAAATCCTGCGGCCCGGTCTGCGCCGCGCAGCCGGTGACGATGATGCGCGCATCAGGGTTTTCGCGGCGCGCCTTGCGGATCGACTGCTTGGCCTGCCGCACCGCTTCCGCCGTCACCGCGCAGGTGTTGAAGATGATCGCGCCGCCGGCAAGCTCGCCGAGCCCCGCAGCCGAGGCCTCGCGGCGCATCACTTCGGATTCATAGGTGTTCAGCCGGCACCCGAAGGTGACCACCTCGATGCCCTTTTCCCTCTGTATGGCGTCGCCGTCGCTCATCAGGCCGCGCTCTCTTCATCGCGCCGCCATGCGCCCGTCGCAGGATCGAACGTGCCGGAGAACTCCCATTCGGCGGCGCCCGTCAGAACGACATGATCGTCGCCGCGCCATTCGACGTGGAGCGGGCCGCCCGGCGCCGTCAGCGAAACGCTGCGTCCGGTGCGGCGGATTCGCGCGGCGGCCACGGCGGCGGCGCAGGCGGCCGAGCCGCAAGCCCTTGTCAGACCAGCGCCGCGCTCCCAGGTGCGGATCGTCAGATGATCCGGCCCGGTCAGCTGCGCGATGGTGATGTTGGCGCGCTCGGGAAACAGCGGATGGTTTTCCAGCAGCGGCCCGAAACGGTCGAGCTCATAGGACCATACATCCTTGTCCACCCAGAAGATGACGTGCGGATTGCCCATGGAGAGGGCGGACGGCGAATGCAGCACAGGCGCGTCGATCGGCCCGACCTGCAATTCGATCATGCGCGTGTCGCGGAACTCTTCCGCCAGCGGTATTTCCTGCCAGCCGAAGCGAGGCCGGCCCATGTCGACGGAGATCAGCCCATCCTCGTGCTTGCGCGCATTGAGGACGCCGGCCACGGTCTCGAAGGTGAACACGCTCTTGCCCGTTTCCGCCGCCAGCGCCTGCACCACGCAACGCGTGCCGTTGCCGCAGGCCTGCGCGAACGAACCGTCGGCATTCAGGATCTCGATGAAATTGTCCGTGCCCGGCGTGCGGGCGTCATGAACGGCCATGATCTGGTCGAAATGCGTGGCCGGATCGGCGGCCAGCGCCAGCGCCGCCTGCGGCGAAACCTGGTCGGCGCGGCCGCGCATGTCAGCGACGATGATCTCGTTGCCGATGCCGTTCATCCTGGCGAAGGGAGCCGGAGCTGCCATTTCCGTTTCGTTTCCAGCTTGCCTTGCAGGCGTCGTGTTGCGCGCCGCCTGTGAGCCTTGAAATTGATCGGCCTTTCCGGGGAAAAACGGTTTCTGCGTTCGGAAGGCCTGCTTTAGCCCGCTATATGGCGGAAACGGGCGTGAATTACCAGTGCGGACCAGCCTTTGGGGGCGGCCGGGCGATCCGGTTCGCACAAACCGGCAGGGCATGGATATACGGGGCGACAGGCCATAGATATGCCCGCTTTGGCGGCTAATGACGTTGCAAAAATACAACAATCACTGACACAAACTGTATTTTAACCATATGGCGTTGAAATTCTGCCACCTTCACCGAATTGGTAGGGGCGTATTTTGTGACGGCGCCGGTCAGGCCCGCGGAGGTTGGTATGGCATTTTTGAGAACGGGCGCGGTTGCGGCGATCGGCGCTGCACTTCTGGCGAGCGGGTGCACGAGTTCGCGCTTCTCCTCCATGGACAATACCCGCCCCGAGCCGCTTCAGGCTTCGCCTTCGGGCACCATTTCCTCCAATCAGCTTCCCCCGCCCACGGGCCCCGGCGCTCCGACCGACCCCTCGCAGTTCCCCGTCGCACCCCAGCAGGACCAGCAGATGGCGTCCCTGCCGCCGGATGGCGGCGCGCCTGCGACGGCGACGGACCTGACGCCCGCCAGCGTCGCCGGCGTGTGGACCGTCAATGTCAGCGGCCAGAGCTGCAAGGTGGCGACGCCGCAGACCAAGTTCGGCCAGGGCTACCGGGCCGGCCCGCTGCGCTGCCCGGCTCCGGTCGATAGCGTGAAGTCATGGAACGTGGCCGGCAAGCAGCTTACCCTCTACGATCAGGACGGCGGCTCTCTGGCGCGCCTCTTTTCGTCGGGCGGCGGCCGTTTCGAGGGTCAGACCTCCAATGGCATGCCCATCTCGCTGACCCGCTAGAGCTATCCGCAGGGCCACATCACAATGCATCTGCGTGACGGTATCCAGACGCGCGCGACCGTCAGGCAGAGCTATCTGCACCGTGTCGAAACCGGCGCGGTGCGCCGCGACGAGGCGCAACTCGCCATCGCCGACCGGCTCGATGATCTGATCGACGAGATCGCCGCAAAACGGCTCACCAGAAAATCCAGCGCGCTCGGCTGGCTGTTCGCCCGCAAGCGCGAAAAGAAAACTGAAGTGCGCGGCCTCTACATTTATGGCGGCGTCGGTCGCGGCAAGACAATGCTGATGGACATGTTTTTCGAAATGGTCCCGGCACGCGCCAAGCGCCGGGCCCATTTCAACGACTTCATGGCCGATGTGCATGATCGCATCCAGAAGCACCGGCAGGCGCGCAAGGAGGGCAGCGTCAGTGAAGACGATCCCATTCCGCCGGTGGCGCGCGCGCTGGCCGCAGAGGCCTGGGTGCTCTGCTTCGATGAGTTCGCCGTCACCGACATCGCCGACGCGATGATCCTGTCGAGGCTGTTCGCGGCCTTGTTCGACAATGGCGTGGTGCTGGTGGCGACCTCGAACGTGGCCCCGCGCAATCTCTACCACAACGGCCTCAACCGCCAGCTTTTCCTGCCCTTCATCGCCGTGCTGGAACGCCATGCCGAGGTGCTGAACCTCGACATCGACACCGACTACCGGCTGGAGAAGCTGAACAGCCTGCCGGTCTACATCACCCCGGCCGATGCGGCCGCCGACACCGCGCTCGACGCCGCCTGGGAAGCGATGACCGAAGGTCACGCGACCGCGCCGTCCAGCATCACGGTGAAGAGCCGCATCATACCCGTGCCCCGCTCGGCCGGTGACGCCGCCCGCTTCAGCTTCGCCGACCTGTGCGAAAAGCCACTCGGCGCGCGTGATTTTCTCGCCATCGCCTCGCATTACTCCACCATATTCATCGACCACGTGCCGGTGCTCGACGAAAGCCGCCGCAACGAGGCCAAGCGCTTCATCCTGCTGATCGACGTGATCTATGACCAGCAACTGCGGCTGGTGCTGAGCGCCGACGCGCCGCCCACCGGCCTTTATGTCGGACGCAAGGGCGTCGAAGCCTTCGAATTCGACCGCACCGCCTCGCGCCTCATCGAAATGCAGAGCCGCGACTGGCGCGATGTGTGGACGAAACGCAACCAAAGGGCGTCGGCGGGCGAAACCCGGGAGCCGGCCGCCGCAGCCGCGAGCGGCGCTTGAGCGAACCGTCACCATTTGGAGACAATCTTTTGCTTAATTGCCGCCGGTTCGGGGACAGCCGCCGAAAATTTTGACGTTTACGTAATTCAAACCGGTTCTAAACGATTGAAATTTCAGGAGTCGAAATAACCGATTGAATTTTTTTGACGCCGGGGCTATGGGGTCGGCGAAAATTCGCGGGGCTTTCCATATCCCACCTGCCTTCACCTCGACGCCATCGCGGCGCCGTCATAGCATAGGGAAATCATCCTGACATGGCACGCAAGAAGATAGCACTGATTGGCTCCGGCATGATCGGCGGCACCCTCGCCCACATGATCGGCCTTAAGGAACTGGGCGACGTCGTCCTGTTCGATATTGCCGAAGGCATCCCGCAGGGCAAGGGTCTCGACATCGCCGAGTCTTCGCCGGTCGACGGCTTCGACGCCCGCTATGTCGGCGTCAACGACTATGCCGGCATCGAGGGCGCCGATGTGTGCATCGTCACCGCCGGCGTGCCGCGCAAGCCGGGCATGAGCCGCGACGATCTTCTGGGCATCAACCTCAAGGTGATGGAGCAGGTCGGCGCAGGCATCGCCAAATACGCGCCGAACGCCTTCGTCATCTGCATCACCAATCCGCTCGACGCCATGGTCTGGGCGCTTCAGAAATTCTCCGGCCTGCCCAAGAGCCATGTCGTGGGCATGGCCGGCGTGCTGGACTCCGCCCGCTTCCGCTACTTCCTCGCCGAGGAGTTCAACGTCTCGGTCGAGGACGTGTCGGCCATGACGCTGGGCGGCCATGGCGACGATATGGTGCCGATGGTGCGGTACTCCACCGTCGCCGGCGTTCCGCTGCCCGATCTGGTCAAGATGGGCTGGACTTCGAAAGAGAAGCTGGACGCCATCGTCGAGCGCACCCGCAAGGGTGGCGGCGAAATCGTCGGCCTGCTCAAGACCGGCTCCGCCTACTACGCCCCGGCCTCCTCGGCGATCGCCATGGCCGAGAGCTACCTGAAGGACAAGAAGCGCGTGCTGCCTTGCGCCACGCACCTTAATGGCCAGTATGGTGTGAAAGACACCTATGTCGGCGTTCCGGTGGTGATCGGCGCCGGCGGCGTGGAGCGCATCATCGAGCTCGAATTCAACAAGGAAGAGCAGGCGATGTTCGACAAGTCGCTTGCCGCCGTCCAGGGCCTCACCGAGGCCTGCACGGGCATCGCGCCGCAACTCGCCCAGAAATAATCAAGGAGAGGCCCGCAAATGAACATTCATGAATATCAGGGCAAGCAGCTCCTGAAGGCTTATGGCGCGCCCGTCGCCGACGGCGTGCCGATCTTCTCGGCGGATGAGGCCGAGGCGGCGGCGAAGAAGCTTCCCGGCCCGCTCTATGTGGTGAAGAGCCAGATCCATGCCGGCGGCCGCGGCAAGGGCAAGTTCAAGGAGCTGTCCGCCGATTCCAAGGGCGGCGTGCGTCTCGCCAAATCGGTCGAGGAAGTCGTCGCCAACGCGAGGGAAATGCTGGGCAACACGCTGGTGACCAAGCAGACCGGCGCGGCCGGAAAGCAGGTCAACCGTCTCTATATCGAGGACGGCGCCGACATCGACCGCGAGCTTTACCTGTCTCTGCTGGTCGACCGCACCGTCGGCCGCGTCGCCTTCGTGGTTTCCACCGAGGGCGGCATGGACATCGAGGCCGTCGCCGAGGCGACGCCGGAGAAGATCATCACCGTCGCTATCGACCCCGATGCGGGCGTCACCGACGCCGACGTCGCCAGCATCAACGAGGCGCTGAAGCTCACCGGCGAGGCGGCCCAGGATGGCGGGAAGCTGTTCCCGCTGCTCTACAAGGCCTTCGTCGAGAAGGACATGAGCCTGCTTGAGATCAACCCGCTGATCGTCATGACCAATGGCCGCCTGCGTGTTCTCGACGCCAAGGTCTCCTTCGACGGCAATGCGCTGTTCCGCCATTCCGACATCGTCGAGCTGCGCGACACGAGCGAGGAAGATGAGAAGGAAATCGAGGCCTCCAAATACGACCTCGCCTATGTGGCGCTGGACGGCAACATCGGCTGCATGGTCAACGGCGCCGGTCTCGCCATGGCGACCATGGACATCATCAAGCTCTACGGAGCCGAGCCCGCCAACTTCCTCGACGTCGGCGGCGGCGCTTCGAAGGAGAAGGTGACGGCGGCCTTCAAGATCATCACCGCCGACCCGGCAGTGGAAGGCATCCTCGTCAACATCTTCGGCGGCATCATGAAATGCGACGTGATCGCCGAAGGCGTCATCGCCGCCGTCAAGGAAGTGGGCCTGAAGGTGCCGCTGGTGGTGCGCCTCGAAGGCACCAATGTCGAACTGGGCAAGAAGATCATCAACGAGAGCGGGCTCAACGTCATCTCGGCGGATGATCTCGACGACGCCGCCCAGAAGATCGTCAAGGCCGTGAAAGGGAACTGACCCCAGATGTCCATTCTCATCAATAAAGACACCAAGGTCCTCGTTCAGGGTCTGACCGGCAAGACCGGCACCTTCCACACCGAGCAGGCGCTGGCCTATCACGGCACCAGGATGGTCGGCGGCATCCATCCCAAGAAGGGCGGCGAGAGCTGGACCGGCGCAAAGGGCGAAACCCTGCCGATCTTCGCCACCGTCGCCGAAGGCAGGGACAGGACCGGCGCAACGGCGTCGGTCGTCTATGTGCCGCCGGCGGGCGCGGCGGCTGCGATCATCGAGGCCATCGAGGCCGAAATGGAGCTGATCGTGTGCATCACCGAGGGCATCCCGGTCATGGACATGGTCAAGGTCAAGGCCAGGCTCGAGAAGTCGAAGTCGCGTCTGATCGGCCCGAACTGCCCCGGCATCGTCACCCCGGACGAGTGCAAGATCGGCATCATGCCCGGCAACATCTTCCGCAAGGGCTCGGTGGGCGTTGTTTCCCGTTCGGGAACGCTTACCTATGAGGCAGTGTTCCAGACCACCAATGAGGGCCTCGGCCAGACCACGGCCGTCGGCATCGGCGGCGACCCGGTCAAGGGCACGGAGTTCATCGACGTGTTGGAGATGTTCCTGGCCGACGACGAAACCAAGTCCATCATCATGATCGGCGAGATCGGCGGCTCCGCCGAGGAAGAGGCCGCGCAGTTCCTGCGTGATGAAGCGAAGCGGGGCCGAGCCAAGCCGATGGCCGGCTTCATCGCTGGCCGCACAGCTCCTCCCGGCCGCACCATGGGCCATGCCGGCGCCGTGATTTCCGGCGGCAAGGGCGGGGCCGAGGACAAGATCGCTGCCATGGAAGCGGCCGGCGTCCGGGTTTCCCCATCGCCGGCGCGACTGGGGAAGACCCTGGTCGAAGCCATCAAGGGCTGATCGACGCGCCGGGCGGTCCTCCTGCCCGGCGCGATTGGCAAGGAGGGGACGTATTCACGGGATGGCCGTCTGGCCACCCACCATCGGCAGCACAGCCGCTAACCGTCAGGAGTTGAAGCAAAGGCTTCAAAAGCGACATGTCGAGACAAGACCAGAACAACGACCAATTCTCTCTCACCTCCTTCCTCTATGGCGGTAACGCCGACTATATCGAGGCGCTTCACGCCGCCTGGCAGGACGATCCCTCCGCAGTGGATCAGGAGTGGCGGGATTTCTTCGCCGCCCTGAAGGATGACGCCTCGATCGTAAAGAAGAATGCTGAGGGCGCATCGTGGAAAAAGCCCAACTGGCCGTTGCAGGCCAATGGCGAGCTGATCTCGGCGCTCGATGGCGACTGGGGCCTGATCGAGAAGGTCATCGGCAAGAAGGTCAGGGAAAAGAGCGCGGACACCGCGGGTCCTCTGGCCAAGGCGGACGTGCATCAGGCGACGCGTGATTCCGTTCACGCCATCATGATGATCCGCGCCTTCCGCATGCGCGGCCACCTGCACGCCAATCTCGACCCGCTGGGCATCGCCAAGCCGCAGGAAGACTACAACGAGCTGTCGCCACAGAATTACGGATTCTCCGAGGCAGACTACGACCGTCCGATCTTCCTCGACAACGTTCTCGGCCTCGAATACGCCACTGTGCGGCAGATGCTCGACATCCTCACCCGCACCTATTGCTCGACGCTGGGCGTCGAATTCATGCACATTTCCGACCCGGAAGAGAAGGCCTGGATCCAGGAGCGCATCGAGGGCACCGACAAGGAAATCACCTTCACCGCCGAGGGCAAGAAGGCGATCCTGTCCAAGCTGATCGAGGCGGAAGGCTTCGAGCAGTTCATCGACGTCAAGTACAAGGGCACCAAGCGCTTCGGCCTCGACGGCGGCGAGTCGCTGATCCCGGCGCTGGAGCAGATCATCAAGCGCGGCGGCGCGCTCGGCCTCAAGGAAATCGTGCTCGGCATGGCCCATCGCGGTCGCCTCAACGTGCTTTCGCAAGTGATGGCCAAGCCCCACCGCGCCATTTTCCATGAGTTCAAGGGCGGCTCTTACGCGCCTGACGAAGTGGAAGGCTCGGGTGACGTGAAGTATCACCTCGGCGCATCGTCGGACCGCGTTTTCGACGGCAATGAGGTGCATCTGTCGCTGACCGCCAACCCGTCCCATCTGGAAATCGTCAATCCGGTGGTGATGGGCAAGGCCCGCGCCAAGCAGGACCAGATCTTCGGCCGCAGCCGCGAGGAGATCGTGCCGCTGGACGAGCGCGCCAAGGTGCTTCCCCTGCTCATCCATGGCGACGCCGCTTTCGCCGGTCAGGGTGTTGTCGCGGAAATCCTCGGCCTCTCCGGCCTGCGCGGCCACCGCGTCGCCGGCACGCTGCACGTCATCATCAACAACCAGATCGGCTTCACCACGAATCCGCGCTTTTCGCGTTCGTCGCCCTACCCGTCCGACGTCGCCAAGATGATCGAGGCGCCGATCCTTCACGTCAATGGCGACGATCCGGAGGCCGTGGTGTTCGCGGCCAAGGTGGCGACGGAATTCCGCATGAAGTTCCACAAGCCGGTCGTCATCGACATGTTCTGCTATCGCCGCTTCGGCCACAACGAAGGCGACGAGCCCGCATTCACCCAGCCGATCATGTATCGCGCCATCCGCGCCCACAGGACGGCGGTGCAGCTCTATGGTGAACGCCTCATCGGCGAAGGCCTCGTCACGCAGGGCGACATCGACAAGATGAAAGCCGATTGGCGCGCTCGTCTGGAGGAAGAGTTCGAAGCCGGGCAGAGCTACAAGCCCAACAAGGCGGACTGGCTGGACGGCGTCTGGTCGGGCCTGCGCGTGGCCGACCATCAGGACGAGCTGCGCCGCGGCAAGACCGCCGTTCCGGTCAAGTCGCTGAAGGAGATCGGCAAGAAGCTCACCGAGGTGCCGAAGGATTTCGAGGTCCATCGCACCATCCAGCGCTTCCTCGACAACCGGCGCAACGCCATCGAAACCGGCGAAGGCGTCGACTGGGCGACCGCCGAGGCGCTGGCCTTCGGCTCCATCCTGCTCGATGGCAATCATATACGCCTGTCGGGTCAGGATTCGGAGCGCGGCACCTTCTCCCAGCGCCACTCGGTACTCTACGACCAACGCGACGAAAACCGCTACATCCCGTTGAACAATCTGTCGGCCGCACAGGCCGGCTACGAGGTCATCAACTCGATGCTGTCGGAAGAAGCGGTGCTCGGTTTCGAGTATGGCTATTCGCTGTCCGCGCCGAAGACGCTCACCCTTTGGGAAGCCCAGTTCGGCGACTTCGCCAACGGCGCGCAGGTGGTGTTCGACCAGTTCATCTCGTCGGGCGAGCGCAAGTGGCTGCGCATGTCGGGTCTGGTGTGCCTGCTGCCGCACGGCTATGAGGGTCAGGGTCCGGAGCATTCCTCGGCCCGTCTCGAACGCTTCCTCCAGCTTTGTGCGGAAGACAACATGCAGGTGGCTTACTGCACCACGCCGGCCAACTACTTCCATATCCTGCGCCGGCAGCTGAAGCGCGACTTCCGCAAGCCGCTGATCCTGATGACGCCGAAGTCGCTGCTGCGCCACAAGCGCGCCGTGTCGACCATCGCGGAGCTGTCAGGCGAAAGCTCCTTCCACCGCCTGCTCTGGGACGACGCGCAGTATCTCGACAACCAGCCGATCAAGCTGGTCAAGGATTCCAAGATCCGCCGCGTCGTGCTGTGCTCGGGCAAGGTCTATTACGACCTCTATGAGGAACGCGAGAAGCGCGGCGTCAACGACATCTATCTGCTGCGCGTCGAGCAGCTCTACCCGTTCCCGGCCAAGGCGCTGATCACCGAGCTGTCGCGCTTCCGCAATGCGGAAATGGTGTGGTGCCAGGAGGAGCCCAAGAACATGGGCGCCTGGTCGTTCATCGACCCTTATCTGGAATGGGTGCTGGCCCATATCGACGCCAGACATCAGCGCGTGCGCTACACAGGCCGCCCGGCCGCCGCCTCCCCGGCGACGGGCCTGATGTCGAAGCATCTGGCGCAGCTCGCCGCCTTCCTCGAAGATGCTCTCGGCGAATAACAACTGGATAAAGAGAACGGACAGGCACAATGGCTACCGAAATCCGCGTTCCCACTCTCGGCGAATCCGTGTCCGAGGCGACCATCGGCAAGTGGTTCAAGAAGGTTGGCGACGCGATCGTCGCTGACGAACCTCTGGTCGAGCTTGAAACCGACAAGGTGACGGTCGAAGTGCCAGCGCCTGCCGCTGGCACGCTGGTCGAAATCACCGCGCAGGAAGGCGAGACCGTCGGCATCGACGCGCTGCTGGGCGCCATCGGCGAAGGCAAGGGCGCGGCGCCCGCGCCGAAGCAGAACGTGGCCGTGGCGCAGGCGTCGGCGCCGACCGCCGCGTCCACCACCAAGGAAGCGGCCGCACAGCAGGCGCAGATCGCCGGCGAGGGTCCGATTGAGGAGCGCGCCATGCCGCCGGCCCCTTCGGCCGCCAAGCTTCTGGCCGAGAACAACCTGGCGACCGACCAGGTTTCGGGCTCCGGCAAGCGTGGTCAGGTGCTGAAGGGCGACGTGCTCGACGCCATCGCCAGGGGTGCGCCTTCGCAGCCGGCGGAGGCTCCCGTCGCCGCCCGTGCGCCATCCGCGGCGGATGACGGGGAACGCGAAGAGCGCGTGAAGATGACACGGCTGCGCCAGACCATCGCGCGTCGCCTCAAGGATGCGCAGAACACCGCCGCCATGCTCACCACCTTCAACGAGGTGGACATGAAGCCGGTGATGGACCTGCGCGCCAAGTACAAGGACCTGTTCGAGAAGAAGCACGGCGTGAAGCTCGGCTTCATGGGCTTCTTCACCAAGGCGGTGACCCATGCGCTGAAGGAAATCCCGGCCGTCAACGCCGAGATCGACGGCGCCGACCTCATCTACAAGAACTACGCCCATATCGGCGTGGCGGTCGGCACCGAAAAGGGCCTCGTCGTGCCAGTGGTGCGCGACGCCGACGCCATGTCCATCGCCGAGATCGAGAAGGAAATCGGCCGTCTGGGCGTGGCCGCGCGTGACGGCAAGCTCTCCGTCGCCGACATGCAGGGCGGCACCTTCACCATCTCCAACGGCGGCGTCTACGGCTCGCTGATGTCCACGCCGATTCTCAACGCCCCGCAATCGGGCATCCTCGGCATGCACAAGATCCAGGAGCGTCCGGTGGTGGTTGGCGGTCAGATCGTCATCCGGCCGATGATGTATCTGGCGCTGTCCTACGATCACCGCATCGTCGACGGCAAGGAGGCGGTCACCTTCCTCGTTCGCGTCAAGGAAACGCTGGAGGATCCGGAGCGTCTGGTCCTCGACCTCTGATCAGGGAGCTGCCGTCCGTGGCGACGAAGCATCGCATCCGGCGCGTCGGCGGGGCGGCATGCCTTGCCGCCCTGCTCATCGCCCGGGTTTCCGCCGCGCAGGCGGCCTGCCCCATGGAACTGTCCGTCTATGAAGACGAGGCGAAGACGGCCGGGATCGATTTCCGGCCGACAGGCGAATCCATGGTGGTGACGAACAGCTTCAGGATGAATCTGCATAGCGGCGTCCAGCTCGACGGCATCGTCATGTGGAGCGAGGAAACGCCGCGCCCCTATGCCTCGCTGCTCTATCAATGTCCCGAAGGCGACGTCACCGGCGACGAGATCGCCGAATGCACGCTGTGGGAAGGCCCGGTCTATGCTGTGGGAGCGGATGGCAAGGCCGGACTGCTGCCGGCGGAGGGCAGCCCTGCCCCGCAGGCGTTGATCTTGCCCGATCTTGGGCCGACCTTGCGTCAGGCTTCCATCTTCGCGGAAGATGCCGACGAGGCCGAACTTCCCGGCGACGTTTTCATGCTGAGCGGCTGTCAGGAATAGATTTTTCACCGGCGCGCCATCTGTCCGGCCGCCGCGACTCGATCGAATGGCCCACGCGGCCAGCAGGAAAGGATTGGACAAATGGCATATGATGTCGTCGTCATCGGTTCGGGCCCCGGCGGATATGTGTGCGCCATCAAGGCGGCGCAGCTCGGCCTCAAGGTCGCCGTGGTGGAGAAGCGCGAAACCTTCGGCGGCACCTGCCTGAACATCGGCTGCATCCCCTCCAAGGCGCTGCTGCACGCTTCCGAAATGTTCGCGGAGGCCGGCCATTCCTTTGATGCGCTCGGCGTCGAGATCCCCGCGCCCAAGCTGAATCTCGGAAAGATGATGGCGCACAAGGACACCACCGTGTCCGCCAATGTCGCCGGCGTCGCCTTCCTGTTCAAGAAGAACAAGATCGACTCGTTCCGTGGCGTCGGCAAGGTCGTCGCCGCCGGCAAGGTGGCGGTCGTCGCCGAAGATGGCGCCACGCAGGAAATCGAGACGAAGAACATCGTCATCGCCACCGGCTCCGACGTTGCCGGCATTCCCGGCGTCGAGGTCGATATTGACGAGAAGGTGATCGTCTCCTCAACCGGCGCGCTGTCTCTCGGCAAGGTTCCGGAGCACCTGGTCGTCGTCGGCGGCGGTGTCATCGGGCTGGAGCTCGGTTCGGTCTGGGCCCGGCTTGGCGCGAAGGTCACGGTGGTCGAGTTCCTCGACACCATCCTTGGCGGCATGGACGGCGAGGTCGCGAAACAGTTCCAGCGCATGCTCGGCAAGCAGGGCTTCACCTTCAAGCTGGGCTCCAGGGTCACCGGCGTGAAGAAGGCCAAAAACGGCGCGTCCGTGACCTTCGAGCCCGTGAAGGGCGGCGACGCCGAGACGATCGAGGCCGACGCCGTGTTGATCGCCACCGGCCGCAAGCCTTACACGGAAGGGTTGGGCTTGAAGGAAGCCGGCGTCGAGCTGGACGAGCGCGGCCGCGTCAGGACGGACGGTCACCTGCGCACCAATGTGGCGGGCATCTACGCCATCGGCGACGTGGTGGTTGGGCCGATGCTCGCCCACAAGGCCGAGGACGAAGGCGTGGCCGTTGCCGAAATCATCGCCGGTCAGGCCGGTCATGTGAACTACGATGTCATTCCGGGCGTCGTCTACACCAGCCCCGAGGTCGCGTCGGTCGGCAAGACCGAGGAAGAGTTGAAGAAGGCCGGGGTCGCCTACAAGTCCGGCAAATTCCCCTTCACCGCCAATGGCCGCGCGCGCGCCATGCAGCATACGGACGGCTTCGTCAAAGTGCTGGCGGACAAGGAGACCGACCGCGTGCTGGGCGTCCATATCGTCGGCTTCGGCGCCGGCGAGATGATCCACGAGGCGACGGTGCTCATGGAGTTCGGCGGTTCGTCGGAAGATCTGGCCCGCACCTGCCACGCGCACCCGACCATGTCGGAAGCGGTCAAGGAGGCGGCGCTGGCCACCTTCTTCAAGCCGATCCACATCTGATCGGCCGACAATTTATCGCAGGCAGGAACGGCCCGCCGGTTGGCGGGCCGTTTTTCGTTCACGCCCCCTGCGTAGCCATCAGTTGGCGGGCTGCTCGGGGGCAGGCTCGGCCGGAGCGGGCTCTGTGGGTGCGGGCTCGGTGGGCGCCGGAGCGCTGTCGGTCGGGCCCGGAGCCGGCTCTGCGGGTGCAGGTTCAGCCGGAGCTGGAGCAGGCTCCGCAGGCGCAGGTTCCGCAGGCGCAGGCGTGGGTTCGACCGGAGCAGGCGCCGGTTCCGTCGCGGCGGGAGGCGGCGCCTCCGGTGCGGGCTGCTGGCCGCCAGCGAAGATGTAGTAGGCGGCAAGCGCCAGCACGACGACGATCAGGGCGATGATCCAGGCGCTGCCACCACCACGTGGAGGTGGAAGGGGATCGAGGCGCGGATCGGACCCCGAAAGGGGCGGCACCGGGTTCAAAGGATCGAGCGGGCGCTGATCGTCCGGGCCCGGTGGGTGGGGATTGGCCATTCTGTCCTCCTGAAAAAGGATCAAGCAACCCAGACCAACGCAAAGAACGCCAACAGGTTGCATCGACCCCCATCAGATGGCGATCGACCGGATCAGGGAACCATGGTCACGGTGTAGCCGACCTTGCGGAATCCTTCCACCAATCCCTCCGGCCCCGGCAGATGCAGGGCCCCGACCGCGAGGAACGCATTGCCTCCATCAAGATAGTGCCGGCCATGTTCGACCATGCCCTTGTTGCGGCGGTTGATAAGCGCTTCCTCGAAAGCAGCATAGCCGGCGGAATCCTGCGCCTGCTGCGGCATCACGACATTGAACATCGGCATGATCATGCCGACTTCGCCTTTCTGGTAGAGCCGGATCATCGTTTCGGTCATGTCATTGATGCCGTCGCCCAGCCGGATCGTCTCCATCAGCCCCTGCATGTGGAATTCCATCGGCAGGGAGGCCATGGCGCGAAGCTGGTCGGCCGCCGTTTCCAGCCCGCCCAGCTTCTTGCCGGCTTCCTGCGCTTCCCGCGCCAGCGCGATGTCGAGGATTGGCTGGCCGGCGGAGCGGCGGTCGGTCTCGCATTGCGGCACCGCCACCATCGCCAGCAGCATCCACGGCTTCATCTTCGCAACGCTGCCGGGGGGAATGCCGCGCGCCCGCAGCGCCTGCCCCAGCACCTCGGCATCCTCCGCCGAAAGCTGCGAGGTGAGCGTTTCGGAACCGGTGAACATCATCAGTTCCGGATCCCCGGCCATGCTCGCCATCATGCGCGAGGGGTCAAGCACGTCCGTGGTCTCGATCACCACCGTGCCGGCTCCGTCGAAGGCAGCCTGCGCCGCCGGCGGCAGCTCGATCACGCGCGGATCGCTCAGATGGAAGGTGCCGAACAGATAGGACGGCGCGACGCCTTCCTTCCCCAGTTTCCACAGAACACCCTTGCCGTTAAGGACCGCATCGGCCTCCTGTCGCGCTTTCGCATAGGCGGCCGGATCGTCCCTTTCGAGTTTTTCCATCAGGTCGACGCCGGCGCAGGCGATCGCCTCGGCCTGCGCCCTGCCGGTCGCCAGGGCCAGCATGATGAGGAAAGACAGGAAGAACACGAGGTTCAGCCCCGCCAGAAGCTTCAGGCAGAACAGCGCGGCGCGGTCGGCGAATGCGGGAGCACGGGTCATGCCCCTCCCTTACCCTCAAATCGCGGCGAAACAGTTAATCGAAAAGACCGTCACGCACGTGGATGGGCGGATTCATAGATTTCCAGCAGCCGCGCCGTATCGACGCCGGTGTAGACCTGCGTGGTGGAAAGGCTGGCATGGCCGAGCAGTTCCTGAATGGTGCGCAGGTCGCCGCCGCGCCCCAGCAGATGCGTGGCGAAAGAATGGCGCAGCGCATGCGGCGTCGCCGTATCCGGCAGGTTGAGGGCCGAGCGCAGCTTGCGCATTTCGCGCTGGATGATGGCCGGGTTGAGCGGCCCGCCACGCGCCCCGCGAAACAGCGGCTTATCGGCCTCAAGGTGGTGAGGACACAAGCGGCGATACTCCATCACCGCCTTCACGGCGACCGGCAGCAATGGCGACAGCCGCGTCTTGCCGCCCTTGCCGGTCACCCGCAGCACCGTTTCGTCGCCGCCGGCAATGTGGCCGCCGACAAGGCCAAGCGCCTCGGCGATACGCAGGCCACAGCCATAGAGCAGGGTCAGCACCGCAGCGTTTCGCGCCGCGATCCATGGTTCTTCGGCGAGTTGCTCGCCGGTCGACACCACGCGTTTTGCGTCGGGCGCGGTCAACGGCTTGGGCAGGGATTTGGGCTGGCGAGGGGCGCGCATGGCGGCGGCTCCGGCGGCGTTCACCATGCCGCGACGTTCCAGAAAGCGCAGCAGCGAGCGAACGCCGGCCAGCCCCCGCCCCAGCGTGCGCGCGCCCGCTCCCGCCCCGCGCCGCGCCGCGAGAAAGGCGCGCAGGTCGGCCGGCTTCAGCTCGGCGATGTCAGCGATGCCGGGCGGCCCGCCGCAATGACCGGTCAGGAATTGCAGGAACTGGCGCGTGTCGCGCTCATAGGCTTCCACCGTCAGCCCCGCCAGCCGCCGTTCTCCCGCCAGCGCCGCCAGCCATTCGACGCGCACGGCCTGCAGGTCCGGTTTTGCCGAAATGAGGAATTGTTCCTGTGTCTTCATGCGCGCATCTTCCTCCCATCGGGTTAGGAAGCGGTGAAGCTTGCTTGAAAAGCAGACGTCCTGAAACTAGGACAACATGGAATCGCAAGGATCGAACGCCATGGCCAAGCTCGAAAACCCCGTCCAGATGGCCGTGATCGGCGCACCGCATGGCATAAAGGGCGAACTGCGCGTCAAGACCTTCACCGGCGACCCCGAGGCGCTGGGCGATTACGGCCCGCTCTACACCCAGGACGGCCGCGCCTTCACGGTCCTCAGCATCCGCGCTGCCGGCGCCATGGCCGTAGTGCGTTTCGCCGAGGCGAAGGACCGCAATGCAGCCGAGGCGCTGACCGGGACGGAGCTCTTCGTCGACCGATCAGTGCTGCCCGAGCCGGAAGAGGAGGACGAATTCTACCATGCCGACCTGATCGGCCTCGACGTGCGCGACGATACCGGCGCCGCGCTCGGCAAGGTGCTGGCCGTGCAGAATTTCGGCGGCGGCGATATTCTCGACCTGATGATCGGCGGAAGAAAAGGCGTGCTCATTCCTTTCACGCAGGCAGCCGTCCCGCAAGTGGCGATCTCCGAGGGCTTCATCCGCGTCGATCCCGTCGCGGCCGGGCTGGTGGAGGACGACAACGATGACGACCGTCCCCCAGATCACCCGGATAGCGAGGGTGAAGGTCCCAACCCATCCGGTCGCCCTCGCGGACCGAAAGACGCCGGAGGAAACCGGTGAGATTTTCCGCTTCGGTGCTGACGCTCTATCCGGAAATGTTTCCGGGGGCGCTTGGAATGTCGCTTGCCGGCCGGGCGCTTGAAGCCGGCGCCTGGTCGCTGGAGACGGTGCGGATCCGCGATTTCGCCACTGACCGCCATCGCACCGTGGACGACACGCCGGCCGGCGGTGGCGCGGGCATGGTGATGCGCGCCGACGTGCTGGCCCGCGCCATCGACCATGCCGCTCCGCCATCCGACCCCCGCCCGCGCCTTCTCATGAGCCCGCGCGGCCGCCCGCTGACGCAACGGCGCGTGCGTGAACTCGCCGCCGGGCCCGGCGCGGTCATCCTGTGCGGCCGCTTCGAAGGCGTCGACGAGCGCCTCATCGAAGCCCGGCAGCTGGAGGAAGTGTCGATCGGCGATTACATCCTGTCCGGCGGCGAACCGGCGGCGCTGGTGCTGCTCGACGCCGTGGTGCGCCTGCTTCCGGGCGTCATGGGCAACGAGCTGTCGGGCGAGGAGGAAAGTTTCGAGGGTGGACTTCTGGAGCACCCGCACTATACGCGCCCACAGGAATTCGAGGGCAGGCCGATCCCGGAGGTGCTGACATCCGGCAATCACGCGAAGATCGCGGCGTGGCGGCGGGCGCAAGCGGAAAAACTCACGCGCGAAAGGCGACCGGACCTCATCGCCCCGGAAACCGCCACCGGGAACTGACGTACCGGGGACTGAAGCACCAGCGGGGTCCCAGATTCAGGCGGCCATGAACTCCGGATTGCGCGCCACCAGCGCCACTTTCAGCTTCTCCAGAGCCCGCGCTTCGAGTTGACGCACGCGCTCTTTGGAGATGCCCATGGCCTCGCCGAGTTCGGCAAGCGTCGCCCCTTCATCCTTCAGCCGCCGTTCCTTGATGATACGCAGTTCGCGCGGATTGAGCGCGCCAAGCGCATCCCTGAGCCAGATGCTGCGGCGCTCGATGTCGATGGTTTGCGACACCACCTCGTCTGGCAGAGGATCGCCGCAGACGAGGAAATCCATGCGCTCCATCGAATCCGGCTCGCCCGAAAGCGGCGCATTGAGCGAGCTGTCCGGCGCGGAAAGGCGCGAATCCATGGTCGCCACATCATCTTCCGCAACGCCGAGCGCGGTCGCGATCTCCTGATAGATGGTGGCGCTGGAAAGTGTGTCGTCGCCGGCGGCAAGCCGCGCCCTCAGCCGGCGCAGATTGAAGAACAGCGCCTTTTGGGCCGAACTGGTGCCGCCACGCACGATCGACCAGTTGCGCAGGATGTAATCCTGCATGGAGGCGCGAATCCACCATGTCGCATAGGTGGAGAAGCGCACCTCGCGCTCCGGTTCGAAACGCGCGGCCGCTTCCATCAGGCCGACATGCCCCTCCTGGATCAGATCGCCGATCGGCAGCCCGTAATTGCGGAACTTCGTCGCCATGGAGATCACGAGGCGCATATGCGAAACCGTCATCCGGTTCAGGGATTCCTGATCGCGCCGGTCGCGCCAGCTCTGCGCCAGCGCCTGTTCCTCCCCACGCTCCAGATAGGGCGCGGCCATGGCGGCGCGGATGAAATTGCGTTCTATGCTGTCCTGGATCATCACGACATTCCGACACTCGATGCGCTATGCCCGCATGTCGCGAAGAAGCCGCGGACATGTACGGGACCGCGACCTAAACGTGATGTGGGGCGGATTAGTTCCGCCCCGATGACAGCCTGGGGTTGACTATCCGATCGTGCGTTCCAGCACGCCCACCCAGTTTTTCCAGGCGATCTTCTCGATCAGTTCACGCCCGTAACCTTTTTCGGCCAGCGCCCCGATGAGGTTCGGCAGGCCCGAAACATCGCCGATTGCGGCCGGAATCGTGGCTCCGTCGAAGTCGGAACCGAAACCGACATGGTCTTCGCCCAGCGCCTCCAGCAGCGCGTCGATGTGACGGACCATCACGTCGAGGCTGGTGTTCGGGTTCATCCTGCCGTCGTCGCGCAGGAAGCCGGTGGCGAAATTCAGGCCCACCATGCCCTTCGTTTCGCGAATGGCGCCGAGCTGCCACCCGGTCAGATTGCGGGCGTGCGGGCACAGCGCGTGAACATTGGAATGGGTGGCGACCAGCGGCGCATCGCTCAGGTCGGCGACATTACGAAAACCCTTTTCATTGAGATGCGACAGATCGATCATGATACGCAGCCGGTTGCACGCCCTGACCAGCGCCTTGCCGGCGTCGCTGAGGCCGGGGCCGGTATCCGGCGTCGACGGCATGCGGAACGGAACCCCGTGACCGAACGCATTTGGCCGGCTCCATACGATTCCAAGGGAGCGCAGGCCCGCCGCATGCAGCACATCGAGTTCGGCAAGGTCTGTGTCGATGGCTTCCGCGCCTTCGATGTGGAAGACTGCGGCGAGCGTTCCCGCGGAAATGGCGGTCCTGACCTCAGCCGCGCTGCGACACACGCTGAGCGCGCCCGCGCGCTCCAATCGCAACAGGATGGAGGCCATCGCGGTGGTGGAAGTCAGCGCCTCCGCCCGCTCGAGCTCCGGCGCCAGCGGCTCGTCGAGGGCGGGCCTCGTCACGCGCGCCGGCGCAGACTCCAGAGGCGGCGGGAAGATTGCGAACATGCCGCCGACGAAGCCGCCCTTGCGGGCGCGCGGCAGATCGATGTGCCAGCTCGCCGGGCTGCCTTCGATGAACAGTTTTTCCTTGTCTCGTTCGGGCGCCTGATAGAGCTTCATCAGCGTGTCGTTGTGGCCATCGAAGACTGGGATCAGTTCTGTCACGTCGTCATGTCCTTAGGCATTTTGGGGGAGCGGGCTGAAAACTGTCAGATTGGTTCTCGCGACCCGTTTGGCAATTGTACGGCAAGACCCGCCTTGATGCGGTCCATCACCACCAGCGCACGAAAACGCCGGACATTGTGGTTTGCGAAGAACAACCGTCTCGTCAGCGCATCATAGCCGGACATGGAATCGACCGTGACGATGAGGACGAAATCGGCGTCGCCGGTCACATAATAGCATTTCTGCACGGTGGGAATACCGAGACCGCGACCGACAGGACGCGTTACGAAGCGCTCGGGGGAAATCACGCCCGAAAAAATTCTCGAAAGCGCCGGACGGTTCGCTCCCGGAAGTTCCTGAGCCGAAACGGAACGGGATGCGGCCGGCGACGCTTTCGGGAAAAACTACGCCAGATTGTCGAGCTTGCGCTGCATTGCGGCGATCTGCTCCTTCAGTTCCTGGAGATCGTCGCCGCGCTCGCCACCTTCCTTGCGCGTAGGCGCTTCCGCCTGCTGTGCGGCGGCCCCTGCGGGCGGGAACGGCGTGAACATGCGCATCGCGTTCTGGAACATCTCCATGTTGCGGCGCGTCTGCTCCTCCAGCGCCTTCATGGGCGACGGCATCTTCATCATGTCCATGGGCGTCTTCGGCAACGCATCCTTCATCTGCTCACGGAACCGTTCCTGCTCCTTGGCGAAAGCGAGCATCGATTGCTCCAGAAAGGACGGCACGATCATCTGCATCTGGTCGCCATAGAAGGCGATGAGCTGGCGCAGGAACGGGATCGGCAGCATGTTCTGCCCGTCCTTGTTCTCCAGCTCGAAAATGATCTGGGTAAGCACCGAATGGGTGATGTCGACGCCGCTTTTGGCGTCCTGCACCGAGAAGTCCTCGCCGCGCTTGACCATGGCGGCCAGATCCTCCAGCGTGACATAGGTGCTGGTTCCGGTATTGTAGAGCCGCCTGTTGGCGTATTTCTTGATGATCACCGGTTCGTCTTTCGCAGCCATCAGCGTCCTCCCCGATCAGCTTCGGCACATTGGTAAGCCAATACTTACAATTTGCGTTCCTGAATTGCAGGATAGGCGCAAAATCGATCCGGTTCCAAGAGATTTTGTGCAGTGCAGAATGGAGAGCGCCAGGAACGGCGGTGCAAAATGCTGCGCAGCATTGCAAAGCCGGCTTCAGCCGCCGCGTCCGGCTGCGGCATTTCCGGTTTGACAGGCGTTTCGGAAAGGGCAACAAAAGTGGGGGAAATCGTCGAATGCAGACCCCGCAAAGTCCGGAGAAACATATGTCCGCTTCCAGTTCCATCGTCATCGCCAGCGCCGCGCGCACCCCGGTCGGCTCCTTCAGCGGTTCTTTCGCAAACATGCCGGCGCATGAACTCGGCGCGATCGTGATCAGGGAAGTGCTGGCGCGCGCGGGCGTCGACGCCGCGGAGGTGGACGAGGTGATCCTCGGTCAGGTGCTCACTGCCGCGCAGGGCCAGAACCCGGCCCGTCAGGCCTCGATGCTGGCCGGCGTGCCGAAGGAGGCTTCGGCCTGGAGTATGAACCAGGTGTGCGGGTCGGGCCTGCGTTCCGTGGCGCTCGGCATGCAGCAGATCGCCACCGGCGACGCCCGCATCGTGGTGGCCGGTGGGCAGGAATCGATGTCGCTGTCGCCGCACGCCCAGCATCTGCGCGCCGGCGTGAAAATGGGCGATTACAAGATGATCGACACCATGATCAAGGACGGCCTGTGGGACGCCTTCAACGGCTACCACATGGGTGTCACCGCCGAGAACGTCGCGCGTGAATTCCAGATTTCGCGTGACGAACAGGACCAGTTCGCGCTGGCGTCGCAGAACAAGGCCGAGGCCGCCCAGAAAGCCGGCAAGTTCAGGGACGAGATCGTTTCGGTGACGGTGAAGGGCCGCAAGGGCGACACCATCGTCGAGGACGACGAGTATATCCGCCACGGCGCCACCATCGACGCCATGCAGAAACTGAAGCCGGCTTTCGACAAGGAAGGCACGGTGACGGCCGCCAACGCATCCGGCATCAATGACGGCGCGGCCGGCATGCTTCTGATGACGGAAGCCGAAGCGCAGCGTCGCGGCATCACGCCGATCGTCCGCATCGCGTCCTGGGCTACGGCTGGCGTCGATCCCGCGGTCATGGGAACCGGTCCGATCCCCGCCTCGAAAAAGACGCTCGAAAAGGCTGGCTGGGCTGTCGGTGATCTCGATCTGGTCGAAGCCAACGAGGCCTTCGCCGCGCAGGCCTGCGCCGTCAACAAGGGGCTGGGCTGGGACACCGATATCGTCAACGTCAATGGCGGGGCCATCGCCATCGGCCATCCGATCGGCGCATCGGGCGCCCGCATTCTCAACACGCTGGTTTACGAGATGAAGCGCCGCGGCGCGAAGAAGGGTCTGGCCACGCTGTGCATCGGCGGCGGCATGGGCGTTGCCATGTGTCTTGAGGGACTGAACTGATCCTGAAGGATAAAGCAGGCAGCAACGGGGTGCAGGGCGGGCCATGAGAGGACGACAGGACGAGAAACCGGACGGTCTCTGATCCCGTCGCCTGTTGCGGACTGCTCTGATAATGGAGAACCATCAGCATGAGCAGAGTCGCAATCGTCACCGGCGGAACCCGCGGCATCGGCGCCGCCATTGCAACAAAGCTGAGGGATGCCGGCTACAGCGTCGCCGCCAATTACGCGGGCAATGACGAGGCCGCCCGGACCTTCAACGAGGAGACGGGCATTCCGGTCTATAAATGGTCGGTTGCCGATTACGACGCCTGCGCGGCGGGCGTCGCGCAGGTCGAGGCCGACCTCGGTCCGGTTTCGGTTCTGGTCAACAACGCCGGCATCACCCGCGATTCCATGTTCCACAAGATGACGCGTGAGCAATGGAACGAGGTGATCGGCACGAACCTCAACGGCGTCTTCAACATGACGCATCCGCTGTGGACCGGCATGCGCGACCGCAAGTTCGGCCGCGTCATCACCATCTCCTCCATCAACGGACAGAAAGGCCAGATGGGTCAGGCCAACTATTCGGCGGCCAAGGCCGGCGACATCGGCTTCACCAAGGCGCTGGCGCAGGAGGGCGCGCGCGCCGGCATCACCGTCAACACCATCTGCCCCGGCTACATCGCCACCGACATGGTGATGGCGGTGCCGGAAAAAGTGCGCGAGGCGATCATCGCCCAGATTCCGGTCGGCCGGCTGGGCGAGGCGGAAGAGATCGCGCGTTGCGTGGTCTTCCTCGCTTCCGCCGACGCCGGTTTCATCACCGGCTCCACCCTCACGGCGAATGGGGGGCAGTATCTGACCTGATGCATCGGACATGTGCCGGTAAGGCACAGCATCGTTAACGGCGCGGCCTCATCGGCCACGCCGTTTTCCCATCCAGCCTGTGGACGACCTGTGGATAGACTGTGCAAGCCACAATATGTGGTGGTGAACGAAACGGGAAAGTTTGCGTGTCAGCGATTCGTCGCCGTTTCGTTCCGCCTTTGGCCGGATCGTTAACGTCATCCCGGCAATAGCATTGAGGAATGCTTAACACAGGTTAATAAAATCCATATTTTTCAACATGTTCAATGTTCCCTCAGCGCATGCGGGAGCTGTCTGCCGTCGTTTCCGGGCGATTCATGGCGATTCCGCCGAAAATACCTTCCCATCCGATTCAGCATCTAGATGGAGGTCATCATGGAAATCTACATATAGCCGTGAACGAAACACGAACTGGCGAGAGTCAGCGATTCGTCGCCGTTTCGTTCCAGACTCGTTCCACTTGCACGAAACCGGCGGCGCAACCTGCCGGAACGCATGATTTCGACCCGTTTCACGCGCACAAGGACAGGCTCTGCATAACCGTGCATGCTCATTTTCATGGTGTTCTGCGCCGCCATCGCACGTATAGTCAGGAGAATATGCCGCAAAATCAGCGACCAGGAACACATCATGCCGAAGCGACCGCTGGACGACACCGACCGCCGGATTCTGACCCAATTGCAGAAAGACAGCAGCCTCACCAACGTCGAACTGTCCAACCGGGTCGGGCTGTCCCCGTCACCTTGTCTCGCCCGAGTCAAGCAACTTGAACGCGATGGCTTCATCCGCGGCTATGTCGCTCTTGTCGATCCGGAAGCGCTCGACCTGTCGATCAACGTCTTCATCCAGGTAACGCTGGAAAAACAGGTCGAGCAGGCGTTGCGGACCTTCGAACAGAAGATGGGTTCCTTCCCGCAGGTGATGGAGTGCTATCTGATGACCGGCGACAGCGATTATCTGGTTCGCCTCATCGTGCCGGACATGAAGGCGCTGGAACATTTCATCGTCAACGAACTGACCAAGATACCGGGCGTCTCCAACATTCGCTCCAGTTTCGCCCTCAAGCAGGTGAAGTACAAGACCGCGCTCCCCATCTGACTTTCCGGCCATGGCAGCTGCGCACGCCATAAGCCACCACATCGTCAGGACGGCATTGCCATATTTTATGCTCACAGTTATCAGAATGGCGGCAGTTCATGCTGATATTTTAGCGAGCAGAAGCATTTTCGGCATCATATTTTCCGTACCCGCCGTTACAGTTGTCTCCGGAAGAATTGGGAGGAGGCAATATGAGCGACTTTTCTCCGGACCGCAGCGACCAGTCCGACATAGACCCTGTCGAAACGCGGGAATGGGTGGAGGCGCTCACCGCCGTCGCCGCCAGTTCGGGCAGCGAGCGCGCCGGATTCCTGCTGCGCCAGCTCGACGATGTGGCCCGCGCCAATGGCGTCTTTTCGAAAGGCCAGCCCTATTCCGCCTATCGCAACACGATTCCGGTCGCCCAGCAGGGGCCCTACCCGGGTGATCTGGAACTGGAAGAACGCATCACGTCCATCATGCGCTGGAACGCGCTGGCCATGGTCGTGCGCGCCAACAAGGCCTATGGCGAACTGGGCGGCCACATCGCCAGCTACGCCAGCGTCGCCGAGATTTTCGAGACAGGCTTCAACCATTTCTTCCGTGGTCGCACCGAAAGTTTCGGCGGTGATCTGGTTTACTTCCAGCCGCATTCCGCGCCAGGCGTCTATGCCCGCGCCTTTCTGGAAGGCCGCCTGAGCGAGGAGCAGCTCGCCAACTACCGTCAGGAGGTCAGCGGCGAGGGATTATGTTCCTATCCGCATCCCTGGCTGATGCCGGATTTCTGGCAATTTCCGACCGGTTCCATGGGCCTCGGGCCGATCAGCGCCGTCTATCAGGCCCGCTACATGCGTTACCTGGAGGGGCGGGGGCTCGCCACCACCGCCGGCCGCCACGTCTGGGGCGTGTTCGGCGACGGCGAGATGGACGAGCCGGAATCGATCGCCGGTCTGACGCTGGCCGCGCGCGAAAACCTCGACAACCTCACCTTCATCGTCAACTGCAATTTGCAGCGGCTCGACGGTCCGGTGCGCGGCAACGGCCAGATCATCCAGGAACTGGAAAGCCTGTTCATCGGCGCCGGCTGGAACGTCATCAAGGTGCTGTGGGGCTCGGAATGGGACGGACTGTTCGCCCGCGACAAGGATCTGGTGCTGTTGCGCCGCTTTGCCGAGACCGTCGACGGCCAGTATCAGGATCTCGGCAGCAAGGACGGCGACTATAACCGCGCCAAATTCTTCGATGCCGATCCGGCCAGCCGCGCGCTTGTCGCCCATATGACCGATGCCGAAATCCACGCGCTGAAGCGCGGCGGCCATGATTTCCGCAAGCTTCACGCCGCCTTCGCCGCCGCCAGGGCGCACAAGGGCCGCCCGACGGTGATCCTCGCCAAGACCAAGAAGGGCTACGGCATGGGCAATGCGGGCGAAAGCCGCATGACCGCGCATCAGTCCAAAAAGCTGGACATGGAGGCTCTGGTCGCCTTCCGCGACCGCTTCGACCTGCCGCTTTCGGAAAGCGATCTGGAGGGCCTGAAATTCTACAAGCCGGCCGAGGACAGCCGCGAGATGATCTATCTGCGCGAGCGACGCGCGGCGCTCGGCGGGGCCCTGCCCGCCCGCCGCTCCGGCCGCACGCCCGAAAGCCGCATCGCCGTTCCCGCGCTGGAAAGCTATGGCAAGTTCGCCACCGGCGCCGACGGCAAGGAGATGTCCACCACCATGGTCGCCGTGCGCATGCTGGGCGGACTGCTGAAGGACAAGGGCATCGGCCCGCGCATCGTGCCCATCGTCGCAGACGAAGCGCGCACCTTCGGCATGGACAACCTGTTCCGGCAGGTCGGCATCTACTCGCCGAAGGGCCAGCTCTACGAGCCCGAGGATGCCGGCTCGATGATGTACTACAAGGAGGCCAAGGACGGGCAGTTGCTGGAGGAAGGCATCACCGAGGCCGGCGCGATCTCAAGCTGGGCGGCGGCCGCCACCTCCTACAGCGTGCACGACACCCCCACCCTGCCCTTCTACATCTACTATTCGATGTTCGGCTTCCAGCGCATCGGCGACCTGATCTGGGCGGCGGCCGACCAGCGCGCGCGGGGCTTCCTGCTGGGAGCGACGGCGGGGCGCACTACGCTGTCGGGTGAAGGCCTGCAGCATCAGGACGGCGCCAGCCATCTCATAGCCTCGACCGTCCCCAACTGTCGCGCCTACGATCCGGCCTTCGCCGGCGAGTTGGCCGTCATCCTCGATTACGGCATGCGCCGCATGATGGAGGAGCAGGTCGACGAGTTCTACTACGTCACCGTGATGAACGAGAACTACGCCCAGCCCTCGCTGCAACCGGGCACGGAAGCGGACATCATCAAGGGTCTCTACAAATTGTCCACCCGCGGCGACGAGGGCGCAACCACCCGCGTGCGGCTGCTGGGCTCGGGCACGATCCTGCAACAGGTCATCGCCGCCGCCGACCTGCTGGCCGCACGTTTCGGCATCGCCTGCGATATATTCAGCGCCACCTCCTTCACCGAGCTGGCGCGCGAGGCGCGCGGGATCGAGCGCGCCAACCGGCTTTCCGCCGCCGAGGAGCCCCGGATCGGCCATGCAGCAAAGCTGCTGGCCGGAGACATGCCCATCGTGGCGGCGACCGACTATGTGCGCGCCCTGCCGCAGATGATCGCGCCCTATCTCGACGCACGCTTCATCGCCCTCGGCACCGATGGCTTCGGCCGCAGCGACACCCGAACGGCGTTGCGCGCCTTCTTCGAGGTGGATGCGCCCAGCATCGCGCTGGCGGCCATCGAGGCGCTGGTGCGCGATGGCCATGTCGATCGGAAGGTGCTCGTGGAGGCCATCGCCGAATTCGGCGTCGGGGCCGACGCGCCCGCCCCGTGGACTGTCTGAGGAGGAGCCGAGATGAGCAATCCGGTGAAGATCGCGGTTCCCGATCTGGGCGATTTCCGCGACGTGCCCATCATCGAAATGCCGGTGGCGGTCGGCGATATAATCGCCGCCGGCGACACGCTGGTCGTGGTCGAGTCCGACAAGGCGACACTGGACGTGCCCACCGAGATTGGCGGGCGCATCACAGCGCTTCATGTGGGCATGGGCGACAAGGTGAGCGAAGGCACCCTGCTGGCCGAAATCGAGATGGAGGGCGACATGCAGGACGCGCCGTCTGCCGCGCCTGCGCCTTCCCCGGCCCCGGCGTCCGCTCCCGCACCGCCGACCGAAGCCGCGCCGCAGGTCGCGGCGACGCCATCGCCCGCCGCGCCAGCCCCGGCACCATCTGCACAGGATGGCTCGCCGCCGCATGCATCTCCCTCGATCCGCAAGCTCGCCCGCGAACTGGGCGTCGACCTTGCCCGCATCGCCGGCACCGGCCCCAAAGGCCGCATCACCCGCGAGGATGTGCAGGGCTTCGTGAAGGCCGCGCTTCAGGCTCCGTCTGCGGCCGGCGGTATCGGCCTCGGCCTGCCTGACTGGCCCCGCGTCGATTTCGCCAAATTCGGCGAGATCGAGCGCAAGCCGCTGTCACGCATCGTGCGCATCTCCGGCCCGGCGCTGACGCGCAACGCCATCATGATCCCGCACGTCACCAATTTCGACGAAGCCGACGTGACCGATCTGGAAGCCTTCCGCAGGGAGATCAACACACAGGACGGCGCGCCGAAACTGTCGATCCTGCCTTTCGTGGTCAAGGCGGCGGTGGCGGCGCTCAAGACCTATCCCGCCTTCAACTCGTCGCTGGACGGCGACGACATGGTGCTGAAGAAATACTGGAACATCGGGGTTGCCGCAGATACGCCTGAAGGGCTGGTGGTGCCGGTGGTCAGGGACGCCGACCGCAAGGGCCTGCGCGAAATCGCCGCCGAGATGGCCGATCTGGCCGCCGACGCCCGCGCCGGACGCCTCAAGCCCTCCGACATGCAGGGCGCGACCTTCACCATCTCATCGCTCGGCGGTATCGGCGGGACGAATTTCACGCCCATCATCAATGCGCCGGAAGTGGCCATCCTCGGCATGACCCGCTCCGCGATCAAGCCTGTCTGGGACGGCGCAGCCTTTCAGCCGCGCCTGATCCAGCCGCTGTCGCTGTCCTGGGATCATCGCGCCGTCGATGGGGTGGCGGCGGCGCGATTCCTCGGTTTCATCAAGGACATCATGTCCGATTTCCGGCGCATCAGCCTGTGAGGAGAAGAGCATGAGCGAACATGCCGATCTGCTGGTCATCGGCGCGGGACCGGGCGGCTATACGGCCGCTTTCCGCGCCGCCGATCTTGGCCGCAAGGTTACGCTTGTCGATGCGCGCCCGACCCTGGGCGGGGTGTGCCTCAACGTCGGCTGCATCCCCTCCAAGGCGCTACTGCACGTCGCTGGGCTGATCGGGAACGCAGCCGAAGGCGCTTCACATGGCGTGAGCTTTTCCGCTCCCCAAATCGACATCGATGCGGTCCGCAACTGGAAAGAAGGGGTCGTCGGCAAGCTGACCGGCGGCCTCGCCGGGCTGGCGAAGCGGCGCAAGGTCACGACCATACAGGGCGCGGCGCGCTTCACCGGGCAGCACCAGGTCGAGGTGGCGACGCCGGACGGACCACGCCGCATCAGCTTCGATCAGGCGATCATCGCGGCCGGATCCAGCCCCGTATGGCTGCCGTTCCTGCCCGACGACCCGCGCATCTTCGACAGCACCGGCGCGCTGGAACTGAAGACCGCGCCGTCGCGTCTGCTGGTTCTCGGCGGCGGCGTCATCGGCTTGGAAATGGCGCAGGTTTATCACGCGCTGGGCTCGCGCATCACCATAGCGGAGCGCATGGGTCAGCTCATCCCCGGCGCGGACGCCGATATCATCAAGCCGCTGATGAACCGGCTGAAGGCCCGATACGAAGCCATCCATCTGGAAACCAGTGTCACGGCTGTCGAGCCGGGTGAAGCCCTCACCGTCAGCTTCGAGGGTCCGTCCGGCGCATGGCAGGGTGACTTCGACGCCATTCTGGTCGCCGTCGGCCGCCGTCCCAACGGCGCGGCGCTGGCGGCGGAGACGGCGGGCGTGACCGTCACCGGACAGGGTTTCATCCCCGTCGACGCACAGATGCGCACCAGCCAGCCGCACATCTTCGCCATCGGCGATGTGGTCGGCCAGCCGATGCTCGCTCACAAGGCCACGCACGAGGCCAAGGTGGCGACCGAAGTCGCCTGCGGCCACAAGGCGGCGTTCGAGCCGCGCTGCATCCCCTCCGTCGCCTATACCGACCCCGAGATCGCCTGGACCGGCCTCACCGAAACCCGGGCCAAGGCGGAAGGATGCAAGGTGAAGTCCGCCACGTTCCCCTGGGCGGCGTCGGGCCGGGCGCTGTCGATGGGGCGCGGCGAGGGCCTGACAAAGCTGGTGCTGGACCCGGATACGGGGCGCATCCTCGGTGCCGCCATCGTCGGCGTCAATGCGGGCGAGTTGATCGCCTCGGCCTGCCACGCTATCGAGATGGGGTCCGACGCGGCGGATCTCGCGCTGACCATTCACCCGCACCCGACGCTTTCCGAAACGCTGGGCTTCGCCGCCGAGGCCTTCGAGGGGACGCTGACCGATCTGTAGCGCTTTCTTGCGGGAGCCGTTTGGCTGGGGTCCGCCTTTACGCCGGGTTTGAAAAGGGCCACAAGGACTGTGAACGCGGGCTGACGTTGCGGCATCGGCCCGCGCATGCAGACAAGCCGGATCGAACAATCAGGATCATGATCCCGGTCGGCGCAAGCCGGATCAAGCCAGTCAAAGGATTAAAAAGATGCCTCCCTATCGCTCTCGTACGACGACGCATGGCCGCAACATGGCCGGGGCCCGTGGTTTGTGGCGTGCGACGGGCATGAAGGACGGCGATTT